>JBQTJP010000124.1:0-2317 GCA_052386995.1 Armatimonadota bacterium | reverse complement strand
CCATGGCGCGCCGCTCGCCCTCGGTTCCCGACGTGCGGTCGAATCCGCACAGGAACTCCAGATCGCGCCACATGCGCGCGGGCTCGATGGCGTCGATGATCGTCCGCTCTGCTCTCGAGGCCGTGTGATCGCGCGCGGCGGAAGGTCGGGTCATTCGCGGCTGCGGGCTCGATCGCGCGGGCGTCCTGCCTCCCGAACCGGCGGCGTCGGATAGGCGACCTTTGACCGCACCGACGCGCATCGCCCCTCAAGGCCGTGGTGCCGCACCAGCGCGCGCGTCGGGCCGACCGTGCTGTCAAGCGGCGAGAGTACTGAGAACGTGTACCCCAGCATCGCCGCGGTGTGCAGGGCGGCCTGGCCCGGTCCGATGACCGGGATTCGGACCATCTCGCGCGCCGCCTCGACGCCGGGATCGCCGGCGCAGCCCGTGATGACCGCATCGAAGCCACGGCGCTCGGCCTCGACTGCCATCTCGACGTTCCACGGGGCGAGTAGCGCTTCATCGTAGAGCGACTCGATGACCTCCGGTCGAGCAACCGTGGGAGCAAAGCCCTCCAGACGCTCCACGATCACGCCCGGGCTCGCCGCATCTTGAAGATACCGACGGCGCTCTTCGCCGCCGAGATAACACAGTTTCATGCGCCCCTCCATAGGTCTTCGTCGAATTCGCTGGCGGGTGAAACCCTCCCTGCGTCGGGGGTGCTGCCCGGCCTGGGATGTTTGAACTGGACCGGCGGCGTGGAAAATCCTAAAGTAATACGGGATCTTCGATATCGTGCTTGCCGGAGGAAGACCCGCAATGGCACGAGAGCGACGTTGCCCGCGCGCTCTGCCGATCGTCCTCATGCTGGGCGGTAGCATTCTCGTTTTCGCGACCGTCCCGACTCTCCAATTCATCGATAGCCAGATCGCGCGCAGGCACCGGCTCGACGCGGACGCGCGCCTCCGGCAGTACGACCACCAGCTCGGTGCGTCGGTCACTCTCAGCCGAGCGCAGAAGACGGTTGTCGCGCCGGGCACGGACGGCTATCTGCTGGACATTCCCAGGATTGGACTGCGCGCCGTTGTTCGCGAGCTCGAGCCGGAGGTCTTCTCCGGCCGGAACACTCCGGCGCTGAAGCGATACGGTCTGGGTCAGGTCCCCTACACGGTGGGCCTGCGCAACGTTTCACCGGGTGGAGAAGGGACGGCCGCCATTACCGGGCATCGGACGACGTCGGGTGCGCCGTTCCGGTACCTCGATCGTCTCCGGCCCGGCGACGTCATTGTCATCCGTAAAGGCGGCGTTGAGCAGCGGTGGGCGGTCGTGGGCTCAGCGACCGTCGGTCCCCGCGCCGTGGACGCCATCCGCTCTCGCTCCGGAAGCAGAAGGCTCGCGCTTCTCGCCTGCGATCCTCCTTTTAGCGCCAGCGAGCGGCTTATCGTGTACGCGGAATTGAAGCGTGAAGGACTCTATGGAAAGGGCTCGGCGAACCGGATGGAACCGGCAGCCAGAGCGAGTCACGCGATCATTACTGGAGGTGCACAGCACATGCGCAGCCTAGGTACGAGAATGCTCGGACTGATGGCGATCCTCAACATGTTTGCGCTCTCGGTGGCGGTCGCCGTCGCCGTGGCTCATCCAACGCCATCACCGCCTTCACCCGGTGGTCCCGCGCCCAATCCTGCGCCGGGTCCGGACAAGCCCCTAGAGGGCCCGGAACCCCAGCCGGCACCCGCGCCGCCACCAGAGAAGCCGGCCGCGCCCCCTGAAGTCTTGCCGCCTCCTCCGCCCGCACCGGCGCCCGCGCTTCCGCCAGCGCCACCACCGGTCGTCGCAGAACCGCAGCCTGCTCCCCCGCCAGAGCCGCAGCCCGCTCCTGCACCGGTCGCTGTTCCTCCACCGGCACCGGCTCCGATCACACGGCCCCGCCAGCCGTTGCTTGGGCCAGGGATCGCGCCCGCGCAGCCGGCGGCGCCGCCCGCTGCACAACCGCCCAGCGCCGTGGCCGTGCCTCGACCCGCAGTCGTCGTGGTGTCCAGTGCCCCCGCGGCTCCCGTGGGCAAACCGGCGGTCGCGGCCCAGGCAGCGCCGATGCAATTGCCCTTCGGAGGGATTTCGCCCGGGCTGGCTCTCTTCGTCTCGGTGATGCGTTGGGTTGGCGCAGCACTGGTCATCGCGGGAATCATCATGTACACTAGCCACTGCGCTCGCCGGGGTAGCTCAGATGGTAGAGCGGAGGCCTGAAGAGCCTCGCGTCGGCGGTTCGATTCCGTCCCCCGGCACCAGATCTCGCAAAGAATCGGCCCTGGCGCTTCCCTCTCGGCGCCGGGGCCG
>JBQTJP010000123.1:0-4741 GCA_052386995.1 Armatimonadota bacterium | reverse complement strand
GCGGCTGATCCCGAGCTGCGCGCTGATCGTGCTCTCGTTCAAGCGATCCCCCGGGCCAAGGCTGCCCTCGTAGCTGGCCTTAAGAATGAACGCCTGCACCTGATGGTGCAGTGACCGAACCTGAATGAGGGGATCGAAGTCGAGCCCGCGGTTGACCCAGAGGCTCAAGAGGTTCGAATGCGGCGGAGTCGGTGCGGGCCTGTGCATTATCAACTGTATACAGTACACGATCCCTTCATTCCTTCTTCCGGCTCCCCGCGCTCGCAAGGCACGGCGCCGCGGTCTCCGGCCGAGACGCTGGTTTAGAAGGGGTGCCGGCGGTGGAAAAACAACCACTACGTCAAACCACGAAAGGTGTGGACATTGCGCCGGTCGAGATCAGTCCCGAAGGGCTGCGGCAGGCGAAAGACACGGGCGGCGCGGTGGCCGCCGGTACGACCGGTCTGGTGCTGATCGGTCCTGTCGGCATCGTCGCCGCGGTGCTCGTGCGCGGCGGGCATGTCTCGATTCCCGCGGGCACGGTCGGCGTGGCATTCACCGCTGCGCCGGTTCGCGTGCGCGCGCGCTAACACAGACACGGATCGCTGCTATAATGCGTAGCATACTCTGACCTGGAGGATGATATGCGAACAGTCTGCCTGGTGATCGCGATCCTCAGCATTCTGCTGTCAACGATGGGCGTGGCGACGGCGCAAGCGCCTCGAGGGCTCTATGTGGCGTACCTGAGCGGCGATGAGGAAGTCCCGCGTGTGACGACCACCGCATCGGGTCTGTGTGCGTTTGAGTTGACCCCTCAGGGGCTCAGGTACTGGGTTCAAGTATTCGACCTCGAGAACACCATGCAGGGCCACATCCACATCGGCGCCGCGGGGACAAACGGCGCGGTTGCCGTCTGGCTGTACCCTGCCGCGCCGCCTCCCGTACAGATCCAGGGGAGAGCGAACGGCGTCATCGGCGAAGGGGTGATCACCGCGGCCCGGTTCGTGGGACCGCTGGCCCGGCAGCAGATGCCCGCGCTCATCACGGCGATCGAAGCCGGCAACGCCTACTGCAACGTCCACACAGCCAGATTTGGCGGCGGCGAGATCAGAGGGCAGATCCGCTAGCGCGATCTCACGTCTAGGTCGAGGCGGCTTTTCGACGCGAACTGCCGCTCATAGAGGGCTCGCAGCTGGGTCAGCGTTGTGGCCTGCTGCGGGCCCTTGTCGTCCCGGATGCGGGCGATGCGGGCAAAGCGCAGCGCAAATCCCGATGAGTACTGCGGGCTCCGTTGGATCTCGTTGTACGCGACCTCGACGACGATCTCTGGTTTGACCGTGACCGTGTATCCATCGTCGCGGAGCTTCAGGGCCTGCAGGCGCGCAGTCATCTCGCGGAACTCCGCATCCGTCAGGCCTTTGAACGTCTTGCCAACGGGCGCGAAGCCCTCGGCGCCGTCGGGATGTGCCACGCCTTCGTCGGCCACCGCGAGATGGTAGTTGGACAGCCAGCCGCGCCGGCGGCCTGAACCCCAATCGGCGGCGACGATGACGCAGTCCAGGGTCTCGGCGGGTTTGACCTTGAACCAGCGCTTGCCGCGGCTGCCCGGCGCATAGGGACTGTCCAGCGCCTTGGCCATGACCCCTTCGTGGCCGGCCGCGAGCGCCTCGGCAAGAAAGGCTTCGGCGGCCGCGCGATCGGCCGGCAGAATACGCCGCGCCAGGTAGGTGCCGCCGGTCAGACGCTCCAGCGTCTCCCACCGCGCCGCGTATGGCTCATCGATGAGCGACCGTCCATCGAGCATGAGGCAGTCGAAAAGATGCAGGACCAGAGGGATGCCGCGCGCGGTGGCTTCGACCTCATGTATGCGCCGGAACCGGCGCATCAGCTCTTGAAACGGGAGTGGCCGCCCGTCGGCGCCGACAGCCACCACCTCGCCGTCGAGGATCAGGGAGTCGGCCCGAAGGTCCCGGCGAGCGATCGCGACAACCTCGGGAAGGCTGTCGGTCACCTCCGTAAGGCGCCGGCTCCAGATCCGCACGCGATCGCCCTTATGAAGCTGGATACGCGCGCCGTCGTACTTGAACTCCAGCGCGGTCCGGCCGCCCTGGGCTTCGAAGACCTGCGCAAAATCCTCCGAGAGTTCGGCGAGCATGGGGAGCAGCGGCACGAAGAGTTGCACACTGACCTGCTCCAGGCCCCGCGCGCCTTCGGTGAGCGCAATCGCGGTGACAACCGAGAGGTCGGAGAGAAAGAGCGCGCTGCGCCGCACCAGGTCGGGTGTGACATCCGCGGCGCGGGCAATTGCATCCTGAATGAGCCCGTCGTGCAGCCCGATTCGCATCTCGCCCAGCAGGATGTGCTGGATGACCTGCCGCTCGTCGTCGGTTGCCCGCGACAGGAGCCCGGCCAGGCGCTCCCCCTTTGCCCGCCGCGATCCCGCGCCGGTAGCCGCGGCAACGTCCGCGAAGCCACGCGCGACGTCGAGCAATGTCAGTTCCACGGCGGTCGGGGCCGGCCCGGCCTTCTTCATCACGTCGGAGAGGGTCGCCCAACTGACTTCGACAACCCTGGGATCCGACGCCGGAAACGGACGCCCGGTCAGGAACGCGACGGCAGTCGGGATCTCCTCAGGGATGAGCCGGCGGAGGAACTCCGCGACCAGCGTGATCTTGGCGAGACGGCTGCGGGTGGAGGCCAGGTCCCGGCAGAGCCGGGCGAACTCCGCGAAGCTCACCCCTTCTCAGGTGAGGCCGCGGGCGGGGCCAACCCCACGGTGGTGTCCCGCAGCATCTCACCGTGCCCGATGCCCAGGGTCTTGATCCAGCGCTGCTGTCCGAACGTGAGAGCGACGAAGAACCCGAGTTCGACCAGTTCCGGAACGGTAAAGTGCCGGTGCAGCCGCTCCCAGAGCGCGTCGTCGGCGATCTCCGCATTCCAGACGATGGCGCTCGTGTAGGTCAGGGCGACCTTCTCGCGCTCTGTGAATTTGTCCGAATCCGCGAAGTTCAGCAGCTCGTCGTATTTCGCCTCGGTGAGTCCCTGCCGTCCAGCCTGGACGGACCGCTGGACCCCTCAGTACTCGCACTCGATGGATTTCGAGACGTAGACCCGGCAGAGCTCCTTGAGGCTATGGTCCAGCACGCCGGAGCGAAAGGCCAGCTCCCACGCCTGGGAGAACGCGCGGATGATGTTGGGGTTGTGGGCCCGGATCGCCTGGCTCTCGGGCCTTGGGGTCCCCTCTCTCCGGGCACGCTCGAGGTAGCCGAGGATCTCTGGGTCGGTGAGGGACGACGGATCGGCGTACGGAATCCGAAGCATCGCTAGTCCCCCTTTCCTCTGAGTTCGACGTACACCGCCGCGGTCGCGATGTTCGCCATCATGGGTGAACTGTTCGACGAGCCGGCCGGCAGCCCTGGGCAGCACACCGCGCTCGTTCCAGGAGGTGAGCGAACTCGCGTCTAACCAGCGAGCACATGTCCGCCAGTCCCGAGTCATCGTGGCTTCGGCTGCTCCTGCTGTTCACCGCTGCCAGCTTTATTGAAGCGGCCCTCTATGGGCACGTGAGTGCCTTTACACCACTGCATCTCCCAGGGCTTGGCGTCCTTCCCCAGGAGGTGGCGCGGTGGACGGGACTAAGCGTCGCGCTGTCGGCCTCGATCGGCATCCCATTTCTGCCCTTCTGGGGGGCGCTCGCCGACAGGTATGCCAGGAAGCCGATCATCATTCGATCGTTTGTTGCGCACGTGCTGGCCTGTGTGACCATGGCACTTGCCGGAGGTCTCTGGGTCTTTATCGCTGGACGATCGATCATGAGCTTCGCGCTAGGGAACAGCGGGCTCATGATGACCACGCTGTCCGAGCGGGCGCCCCGCGAGAGGATCGGTCTGGCCTTCTCCATCATGAACGGCGCCGCTCCGGTCGGGGCATTCGTGGGACCATTGCTCGGCGGTCCGGTGGTCGACACCTGGGGCTTTCCCACGCTGCTCGTGCTTGACGCCGCGCTGATGCTCGCCGTCGTGGTGGCACTAACCTTCGGCTATCGGGACTCCTTTACTCCATCCGAACGCGGTCCCATCCTCGCCATGGCGGGGGATTCCGTCAAGGTCATCTGGCGCTCTCCCCGCCTGCGGGTTCTCTTTCCGGCACTGTTCGTGCTCTTTTCCGGGTGGATGCTCGCCTTCACGTATGTTCCCCTGGTGACCACGGCGTTGTATCGTGGCCGCGATCCGGGCGCGGCGGTGGGTCTAGTCATGGGTGCGGGCGGTCTCGCCGCGCTTGCGCTGAGCCCCGTGATCGGTGCCCTCGCCGATCGTTTTGGGCACTGGCGGGTGCTGTTCGCCGCGGCCGTTGCAGAAGTCGCGCTTTGGCCCCTCCCTGCGTTTGCCGGGACATTTGCGCTCTTTACGCTGTCCTGGGCGGTGCTCAACGGCGTCGCGGCGGGGGTCTTCGCGATCTCGTTCAGCGTGCTGTCGAGCTCGGCGCCGGACAATGTCCGCGGGCGGGTGATGTCATTCGCCTATCTCCCCGTGACGGTGGGTCTCTTGATGGGACCGGCCCTGGGAAGCGTTATCACGACACGGAGCGTCTTCGCCGTGTTTCCTGCCGCCGCTGTCGTGACGGCGCTCGGTGTTGGAGCGATGGCCCTCGCCGCACGGCAGAACGGCGGCGCCAGGTAGCGAGACCCACAGAGAGTCTGGAACTTTCCGCCACACTTCCCCGTCTATTCCGATCAAAGAACGGTCACAAGGAGGCTCTCATG
>JBQTJP010000122.1:0-1951 GCA_052386995.1 Armatimonadota bacterium | reverse complement strand
GAAGACTACATCACCGGCCGGTTCGGCTGATGCGGCGGCCCGGCCAGGAGGAGAAGACGATGGGTGGCGACGGCCGACATCTCCGGCAAGGGTTCGATCAGGCCCTCCAGCAGGTCGAGGACGATCTGCTGCGGATGGGGACCCTGGCGGGCCAGCTGCTGATGCGCGCGGTGGATGCCCTCGAGCGCGCCGACGGCCCCGCTGCGGCCGCGGTGATCGAGGAGGACGATGAGGTTGACCGACTCCACCTCGACATCGAGCGCCGCGTGATGAGCCTGCTCGCCACGCAACAGCCGATGGCGGGCGATCTACGCACGCTGGCCTCTGTCCTGGCGGCATCCATTGATCTGGAGCGCATTGCCGACCACGCCGAGGGGATCGCGGACGCGGCCCTCCGCCTCACGAACCAACAGCTGGTCCGGCTGGTCGTGGATATCCCATACATGGCGCAGATCATCCAGGGGATGCTGCACGACGCGCTCGACGCGTTCGCCCGCCGGGACCCGGTGCTGGCCGAGGCGCTGGCCGCCAAAGATGACACCGTGGACGCGATGCGCGCCCAAACCGTGCGCGTGCTGCTCACGTACATGGCGGAGAACCCCCGGACGATCTCGCAGGCGTTGGAATTGATCCTCGTCGCCCAGCACCTGGAGCGCGCAGCCGATCTAGTCACGAATATCGCGGAGAGGGTGATCTACATGGTGACCGGCGAGATGCGGGAGCTCAACGTCGAACCGGTTCTTGGATCCCGATGAAGACCCAGGTGACGTCTCTCCTGGAACGGTTCGCGACGACGCTCCGCAACGGCCATCCCCAGGCCGTCCTGCGGCTGCAAGGCATCGAGAATGTCCCGGCGGCGGCGATGCTGACGGCCGTGGAGCGGGTCCGCGCGGCGGTCGCGCTGCTGGGCATCGAAGACCTGACCATCGAGGTCGTCCGGGAAGATGCGGAGGGTGCAGCGTTCGCGCCTTGAGGCGCGGCCGCCAGCCGGTGACAGTGCAGGCCCGCGCGCGTGGTATGCTCGAGGACGGCATGACTGAGGCTAGGGCCGGCGCGGCGTCCCCGTCGCCTGGGCCCGCATCCCAGACCGAGTTCGACCTGCTCGAAGAGATGGCCCGGGCCATCCTGGAGGCCGCCACGACGCTCTCCGCCGCCCTCGACGGTCAGCAACCCTTCGATCAGGCGTGGCAGACCATCCGCGATCTGGAGCACAAGGGCGATGCCATCGCGCGGGACCTCTTCGAGTCCATGGCGGCCCCGCACGCTTCGACGGTGGACCCTGACTCGATTAAGGTTCTCACCGGATATCTTGATGACGTTCTGGATGCCATCGAGGCCGCCGCGGCTCGGCTGGCCATCCACCGCATCCGCAAGGCCATTCCTGCCGCGCGCGAGATGGGTCAAATCGTCTTGCATTGCGCCCAGGAACTGGGCCAGGCGATCGGCGCAGCCCGCCGCATGCACGATGTCTTCCCCCACACGCGTACGCTGCACAGGCTGGAGAACCGCGGCGATGACCTCCTCCGCGACGCGCTGGAGGCGCTGTTCACCGGCCGGCGAAGCGCCAAGGATATCATCAAGTGGAAGGACATCTGCGAGATGCTCGAGGCCGGCACCGACCGGTGTGAGGATATCGCCAACGTCCTGGAGACCCTGGTTGTGCAGGCCGGCGCCGAGGACCGGCTGAGCGCCGGCAATCTGGTGCTCGACCTGGGCCGCCATGAAGCCACCGTCGCCGGTGAGGCGGTTGCCCTCACGGTCAAGGAGTTCAGCCTGCTGCATCTCCTGCTGCGCCACCAGGGCAAAGTCGTCCGGCGACAGCGGCTCCTGCACGAAGTCTGGGGAGAGGACTACTTCGGGGACGCCCGCACGCTCGACACCCACATCGCCTGGCTGCGCAAGAAAGTCGAAGCCCGCGGCGGAGTGCGCATCGCGGCCGTCCGGGGCATCG
>JBQTJP010000121.1:0-5007 GCA_052386995.1 Armatimonadota bacterium | reverse complement strand
CCTGGACGAGGCCGACGTTGTTGTGGTCGAAATGCTCGTGGCTGATGACGACGGCGTCGGGCGCGACGGTGGGTTTGGGAAAGCCGATGTCGTCGTTGAACGGATCGATCACGATGGTCTTGCCACCAGACGTCAGGCCAAACGTCGAGTGGCCATAATAGCGGAGTTCCACGGCTGTCATCCCTCCCGGCACTCAGACTGATGACGGACGATGCCCCGTCGGCCGAGTTGTTCCACCCCAACGCGCTCGCTCAAGTCTCCGCGCTTCACGGCCCCCGTCGCATGCGGCTTCCCTTCCATGACCCACCCCCTCTGCAGTCTTGGCAATCACTTCACTGACACACAACAGCCGGGCTAGTATCGAATTACCACCATCTGGATATTCGTCATCTCTTCCATCGCGTAGCGTACGCCCTCGCGGCCGACGCCGCTCTGCCGGTTGCCGCCGTAGGGCATATGGTCGACGCGAAACATCGAGGACTCATTGATGATGACGCCGCCAAAATTCAAATGGCGGATGGCCTGAAAGACCCGGCCGATGTCGCGGGTGAAGACCGATGCCTGCAGCCCATACTCGGTGGCATCCGCCAGTCGCAGGGCTTCTTCAAAGTCATCGTATTCGATCACCGACGCCACGGGCGCAAACGCTTCCTCGGCGACGACCTTCATCTCGGGCCGAACCTTCGTGAGCACGGTCGGCAGGTAGACCGGACCGGTGCGCTTCCCGCCGGTGAGCACCTCCGCGCCGCCAGCGCGCGCTTCGTCGACCCACTCCTCGATCCGTTCGGCCTCGCGCACGTCGATCATCGGACCGACGTCGACCCGTTCGTCCAGCGGATCGCCCACGATCATATCCTCGGTCGCCTTCACGAAGCGCTCGGTGAGGGGCTCGATGATCTTTCGATCGCCGTAGAGACGCTGCACCGAGAGGCAGACCTGACCGGAGTTGGCGTAGGCGCCCAAGGCGCTGCGCCTGGCCGCGAGCTCGAGGTCGGCGTCGGGCGCCACGATGACCGGCGAGGTGTTGCCGAGCTCGAGCGTGATTTTCTTGATCCCGGCGCGCGCGGTAATCTGCCGGCCCACGTCGGGGCTGCCCGTGAACGTGACCTTCGCCACTCGGGCATCACCCACCAGCTGATTCCCGACCGTGCCGCCTGGGCCCACGATCAGGTTGATGCCCCCGGGCGGAACCTCGGCCTCGACGAGCAGCCGACACAGCGCCACGGCGGTGAGCGGCGTCGTGGACGCCGGTTTGAGGACAACGCTGTTGCCCGCGGCGATCGCGGGCGCCACTTTGTGCGCCACCAGGTTGAGGGGAAAGTTGAACGGGCTGATTGCCGCCACGACGCCGACCGGGCGGCGAACATAGAACCCGAAGTACCCCTCCCCCGTCGGCGCGGCGTCCATCGGCACGGTCTCGCCGTGCAGACGCTTGGCTTCTTCCGCCGCAAAGGTAAACGTCGAGATGCCGCGATCGACCTCGATGCGGGCGAACTTCATGGCCTTGCCGGCTTCGGCGGCGATCGTGCGGGCGAGCTCGTCCCGATGCTCCTGCAGCAGCGACGCGGTCTTGGCCAGAATCGCGCTGCGCCGGTGCGCCGGCAGCGCCGCCATGACCGGCGCGGCCTTTGCAGCAGCTGCGATGGCATCGTCCACGTCCTCGGGACGGGCCGTCGGCACCGTGGCGATGACCTGACCGGTATACTTGTTGCGCACCTCCAGCGGTGGTCCGCCCTCGACCCAGCGCCCGCCGACCAGCAATTTCTCCGCGACCTGCAGCATGGGACATCCCTCCCGATCCTACGCCTGCGTCTGTGTCATCAAGGACGGCTCACCGTCGCCTTCGCTGAACGTCGCCTTCATCCTGCATGCTAGAATGGGCGCCGTGAAGCGCACGTTTCGTACATTAAATGAAACGCGGATGCTGATGGCTGTGGCGCGGGGCGAAGCCCCGCCGGAGATGCTGGTTACCGGCGGGACCGTGCTGAACGTCTACTCGGGTGAGCTGCTGCCGGCGACCGTGGCAATCGCCGCCGGGCGCATCGCGTATGTCGGCGGGCGCCCGTTCGAGGCTGGTCCGGCGACCGCCACGCTCGACGCGCGGAATCGGATCATCGCGCCCGGATACATCGACCCACACGGTCATCCGCATGTGCTCTATACGCCCGACCAGATGGCGCGGGCCGCCCTCCCGCTGGGAACGACCGCCGTGGTCGCCGACACCCTGCTCCTCCTCATGCTCGTGTTCCCCGATCAGATCGACGAGGCTATGAGCGCGCTCGCCGGTCTGCCCATGCACTACTTCTGGTTTCTGCGCCTGCACAGCCAGTCACACATGCCCAACGAAGAGGCATTCATCAACGACGACCTGCTGGCGCGGCTGCTCCAACGCGAAGATGTGCGCACCGGGGGCGAGGTCACCCGCTGGCCCCTGGCGCACGCGGGAGACGCGACGATCCTCGCCCGCATGGCGACCGCGCTCGCGGCGGGACGGCGCGTCGAAGGGCACGCCCCCGGCGCATCAGCCGAGCGCGTGCAGGTGCTGGCGGCCGCGGGATTCTCCTCCGAGCACGAGGCGGTAACCGCGGAGCAAGCCATGGCGCGTCTGCGCTCTGGACTCTATGTCATGCTGCGCCACGGCTCGCTGCGGCCCGACCTTCCAGCCCTTGCCGCGGTTGCGACCGGCGCGCGCGCCGCATCCGGCCGGCTCATGCTGACCCCCGACGGCGCCAGCCCTTCGTTCCTGCGCGAGCACGGCTACATGGATCACGTGCTGGCGAGCGCGATGCGCGCCGGCATCGAGGCGACCGCCGCCTACCAGATGGCGACCGTCAATCCCGCCGCGTACTACGGCCTGGATGAAGAGATCGGGGGACTCGCGCCCGGACGCCTGGCCGATTTCGTTGTACTCGAGAGCCTCGAGCACCCACGGCCGGAGGTCGTCGTCGCAGGCGGACGCGTGGTGGGAATGGCGGGCCGGCTGGTGGGTGACCTTCCCGCGCTGCCGTGGGAGCGGTGGCTGCGGCCGCTGGCGCGCGGATCCTGGCGACCGGATCCGTCGCTATTCAGTCTCGAGGGACTGCCTAATCCCGCGCCAGCAATGCACCTGGAGAGCACAGTGATCGCGGCGCGGCGCGATGTCGCGCACAACGGCGCGCTGCCCCCGGGCGTCATGCGAATCGCGTTGATCGATCCGGACGGACGATGGCGCTCCCGCGCATTGTTGAGCGGGTTTGCCGATGACGTCGGCGGACTGGCCTGCACCTATTCGTCCGGACCGGGCGTCATCACGATCGGGCTGAACGCGGACGACATGGCCGCCGCGGCGGCCCGCGCCCTCGACCTCGGGGGAGGCATCGTCCTTGTCGAGGGCGGCGCCGTGCGATTCGAGCTCCCGCTCCCCCTGGGCGGCATGATGTCCACCAAGACAATCGGCGCGCTTGCCACCGACCTCGACCGGCTCACGGCACTGCTGCGCGCGCGCGGGTACCGGCACCAGGATCTGACATACACGTTGCTGTTTCTCGATTTCGACGCGCTACCGTACGCGCGCCTCACTTACAGGGGATTGTGGGATGTCATCGCAGGGCGTGAGATTCTTCCACGGGAGGACCTGACCTAGCGGCCCGCCCCTGCGGAGCGTGACGCGCGGGGACGAATCGACCCGCCCACCGGTAGCGCCGCACCGCGTCCGCGTACGACTGGTCGCCGCGCAGCACGCGGCAGATCAGTCGCCAGGCCGCCGGCACGTGGCGGACACTCCCGACGAAGAGACGCGGCACGCCCCAGACGAGATCGTGCAGACGGCGGGCGACCCGCAGATCGTAGGCAAACGCGCCCTCCACCTCTCGCGCATAGCCGAGCAGATCTCGTGCCGTTCCCCCGATATGCGCCGCCAGGTGACGGGCCGCCGCGCCGCCGCTCCAGATCGCGGCGTAGATGCCTTCGCCGGTCAGGGGATCGAGCAGTCCCGCAGCATCGCCCACGAGCGCGACCGTGTCGGCCACCAGTGGCGCGCCCGGACGCCGTACAGGTAGGTGATACCCGCGCACTCTGCGCAGAGCCGACGGATCGAACCCGTACGCGCGCGCAAGCTGCGCGAGCCTCGTCCGGAGATCTCGCGCGTCTTCAACCCAACCCCCCACGCCGACATTCAGGTGATCCCCGCGCGGAAAGATCCATCCATAGCCGCCCGGAGGGCTGCCGATGTCGAGCCCGACAACATCGTCCCAGTGCGGGAAGAACCGGCCGCGCGCGGCTATGGTCGCCTCGAGCGCGAGACCCATCTGCCGCGGCACAGCCACACCTGCCAGGCGCGCGGTGGATCCCCAGACGCCATCGGCCACGACCAGGGCGCGCGCTTCCACCGTGTCGGTGCCGGCCCGCACGGCGACGCGTGTGACGTGGCGCTCGACGCCACGCACCGGCGCCCGCTCGCGCAACACCGCGCCGGCCGCCACGGCGCGCTCAACGAGAAACTCATCGAGGCGGCTCCGTTGCGTCAGATAGACCAGAGGATCGGCCGAGTAGCGCGTGAAGGGACCGGTCCCGCGCAGGCTGAATCGCACGCCGAAGGCGACACGCTCGACCACCGGCCCCAGGTCGAACGGCAGCAGGCGCGCCGCTCGGATATTGACACCGCCCCCACACGGTTTGTCCCGGGGAAAGGCCGCGCGATCTACCAGCAGCACCCGCAGACCTCGCGCCGCGCACTCGCGCGCGGCGGTGCTCCCCGCCGGGCCCGCGCCGGCGACGATCACGTCATAGCGCATGAGGGCGAATACGCGATCCATGCCGCGCGTTCCTTGGGGCGAGACCGCAGCACGCGCGCTGGCTACGTTTCGTACGCAAAGTCATTACCGGAGGAGTCGCCGTGACGATCACGGTTGAGTGGCAGCCACCCAAACGGTTCGAGGGCACCACGGAGAGCGGCGCCCGCTTCGTCATGGACGCCCGTGTCGATGCCGGTGGGGGTGGCGCCGGTCCGACGCCGATGGAGACCGTGCT
>JBQTJP010000120.1:0-3790 GCA_052386995.1 Armatimonadota bacterium | reverse complement strand
AGCACGCCGGCCGCGCGGGCCCGTGCAAGCACGCCGTCGGCATCCACCTCGAACGCGTCATCATCCAAATGGAGATGCGTATCGAACAGATCCAGCACCACGGCCCCAGTCTACTGAAGCCCGCAGGCCGTCGCAACCTCAGCTCTTGTTCGCAGCCCCCAGATGCTTTTCTTCAACGGCCTTGCTGATCTTCGGAAGGATCGCCATGAGTGCGGCCATGGCGCGCTGTCGGTCGGCCAGCACGTCGAGGGAGATCTCATCGCTATGCGCGTGGTCTCCACGGGTCAGCGTGAACCGGAGCCGCCCGTTTTCCCGGCTGACTTCGCCCACGGCGATGTCGTCGCGGCCGAGGCTGCTCACGAGCCCCTGCAGCGTGTTGCGATGGGCTTCCAGGTCCCGGTCCGTCATGTCGAATCACTCCCTTCCATCACGTTTCCCTGGTTTTTCCCAAAACCGCCTGCGGTGTAACGCCTTCCTTCGGTGCCCCCAGGACGACCTGCACTTCATGGACCCCGCCGTCATCCACCAGCGGAATGGCCGACGGGTCCACCGCACGCCCGTCGAGAACCGCCTCGGCGACGCCACGGCCGCGATGTTCGGGATTGCTCACCCGAACGTCGTACGTGGACCGGCCATACCGCCACGTGATCGTATAGCCGGACCAGACAGTCGGTATGCAGGGGTCGATCGCAAACACGCCGCCTCGGCGCCGGAGCCCGAGGATAGTCTCCAGACCCAGGCGGTAGAGCCAGCCGGCCGCCCCCGTATACCAGGTCCAGCCGCCGCGGCCGAAGTGGAGCGGGTGCGCGTAGACATCGGAGGCAACCGCGTAGGGCTCCGCCTTGTAGCGCTCCGCGTCTGGGAGCGACCGCGTGTGGTTGATCGGGTTGAGCATGTGGAACAACTCTACCGCTTCGTCGCCGTTGCCCAAAGCCGCCACGGCCATCGCGGCCCACACGGCCGCGTGCGAATACAGCCCTCCATTCTCCCGGATGCCAGGCACGTATACTTTGATATACCCGGGGTCCTGAGGAGATTTGTCGAAAGGCGGGGTCAACAGCAGAATGATGCGGGAGGCCCGGTTGATGAGATGGGCGCGCACGGCATCGAGGGCGCGCTCGGCGCGGCGCGGCCGCGCGGCGCGCGACAGCACGGCCCATGACTGGGCGATCGAGTCGATCTTGCACTCATCGTTTTGCGCCGAGCCCAGCGGCGTACCGTCGTCACAGTAGCCGCGGAGGTACCAGTCGCCGTCCCACGCCAGTTCCAGCAGGTCCGCCAGTCGTGCCGCCTCGGTCCTGTAGCGGGTCGCCCGCCCCTCGTCCCCGCGCGCTTCGCACAGCGGCGCGAACCGCGCCAGCACCGTGTAGATGAACCAGCCGAGCCACACGCTTTCGCCCCTGCCCTGATGTCCCACCCGATTCATCCCGTCGTTCCAGTCGCCGGTGCCGATCAGCGGCAGCCCGTGCGGGCCGGAGGTCAGCCCACGATCGATCGCACGGATGCAGTGCTCGTACAGCGTGCCCACGTCCGCGGACTTCTGCGGGGTCGTGTAGGCTTCCAGCTCATCCGGACCAAGCGGTGGTGCCTCGAGGAACGGCGCGGTCAGATCGAGGACGGCCAGATCCCCGGTCCGCGCGACGTAGTGCGCGACAGAGAACGGGAGCCAGAGCAGATCGTCCGAGCATCGCGTGCGCAGGCCGGCGCCCGTGTGCGGCTGCCACCAGTGCTGAACGTCTCCCTCGACGAACTGGTGCGAAGCCGCGCGCAGCAGGTGCTCGCGATACAGATCGGGCCGGACAAGCACGAGCGCCATGACATCCTGAAGCTGGTCGCGGAAGCCGAACGCGCCGCCGGGCTGATAGAATCCCGACCGCGCCCACAACCGGCACCCCAGCGTCTGGTAGAGCAGCCACCGGTTCAGGATCAGATCGAACGAGTCGTCCGGCGTCTGGACTCGCACCACGTCAAGCATCTCATCCCAGCGCCGCTGAACGGCCTCGGCCGCTTCCATCGCCGCCGCGACGGTTCCGTGCCGCCGGATGAGATCGGTGGCCTGGGCCCGATCTTTCCCTTGACCCAGGAGGACGACCATCTTCCGTGTCTCTCCGGGTCGCAGCTCCACGCGCGCGTGCAGCGCCGCGCACGGATCCAGGCCGGCGCCGAACCGTCGCGACCGCCGCGACAGGCGCTCGCGTCCGAGGGCCGCGGGGCGGGCCGGAGACCCGTTCCGCCCGAGAAACTCCGCGCGGTCACCGCTCGCCGATGCCAGTAGCTCGCTCGTAGAGACGAAGGCCACCCTGCCCGGAAACGCCTGGTTGTAGGTGTTTCGCGCCAGCACGGCGCGCAGCTCGGCATCGAGCTCCGTGCTGACGTGCAAATGCTCGCCGGCACGCGGCGGACCGAGCGCCCATTCGTTGTACGCGAACACACTGATGCGC
This sequence comes from Armatimonadota bacterium, assembly GCA_052386995.1. Taxonomy (GTDB): domain Bacteria; phylum Sysuimicrobiota; class Sysuimicrobiia; order Sysuimicrobiales; family Humicultoraceae; genus JBQTJP01. The sequence continues at coordinate 1,349 of JBQTJP010000120.1, read as the reverse complement.
TTTGTCCCGGCGGTGGGATTGGCGAGGGTCAAGACGGAGAACTTCACGGGGTCCTCGCCGTGGACGAAGACGAGGAGCTCATGGGTGATGTCCGCGCCGGCATGGATGAAGCGCGTCGCGCCGGCGCGGTGCCGTACGATCCAGCGACCGCTCCGGCCCGCGCGGCGCATTGGGCCCGGCGTTACGCTCCATGCCTGCCCCGTCTCGTCGTCGCGCAGATAGAGCGCCTCTGCGGTGGGGTCGGTCACGGGGTCGTTCGCGAATGGGGTCAGCCGGTTTTCACGACTGTGCTCGGCCCACGTGAAGGCGGCTCCCGATCCCGTCACAATCGTGCCGAACTGCGGATTCGCGAGCACATTGATCCATGGAAGCGGCGTTTCCCGATCGCCTTCCAGGACGATCACGTACTCTCGACCGTCTTCACTGAACCCGCCGATGCCGTTCGGGATCACCAGCGGCGGGATGGGTGACGGCGACGGGGCGCTCTCGGCTATGTCCTCCGTGGAGCGTGGCGCGAAGCTGGCCGGCCAGACATCCTCATCGGGCACGATCGTCAAATGCGCGGCCAGGTCCCCCCGGTCTCCGGTCAGGACCGCGCGGGCGGCGGCGAGCAGCAGCGTGCGCTCGCCCTCACCGAGACTCGCGCCGCGCAGCAGATACACACCGCCGGAGCGGTGCCGCCACGCGCTCCACGACCCGCTGCCGAGCAGCGTATCGAGCTGGTCGTGAATCTCGTCACGATACCCTCCCGAGGAGTCGTTCAGGATCACCAGGTCGGCGGCGAGCCCCTTCAGCCGCCAGAACTCCTGGGCCTTGAGGACCTGCCGCACGAGCGACACGCCGTCCGCCTCGACCACGCGGACGACCAGGAGAGGCAGATCACCGGAGATGCCGTGCGGCCACAAGCCACTCTGACCAAGGGAGTTGCGGGCGAGGACCGTGGGGTCTTCGCGTAGCGACGCATCGGTGCCGAGCACAAGCGACGCCAGACTCTGAAAGAGTTGCATCTCCTCCGGCGTGATCCCAAGGTATCGAAGCTCCATCTGGGTGTGCGTGAATGCCAGGGCGAAGGCACGCGACGCCGCGCCCGGATCGTGATACCGTTGCGCCAGCGCGGTGGCGGATTCCCGGCTCTGCGCCAGCCCCGTGGCGAACGCGAGACGGGCGAATCCTCCGGGCGCCAGTCGCACACGCAGGCGCAGGCTGGCAATGGGATCGAGCACGGCGCCTGTGCTGCCGGACAACGGCCGGCCATCGAGGGCGATGGGGTTGTCCGGCCCCCGCCCACGGCCCAGGAACGCGGCCCGATTGGATTCCCACTCGATTTGTCCCTGAGGAGGGCCCTCGAA
>JBQTJP010000119.1:0-6573 GCA_052386995.1 Armatimonadota bacterium | reverse complement strand
TTCGCGATCAATCCTTCGGCCGTTGAGGGGCAGATGATCGGCGGCGTCGCGCAGGGGATCGGCTGGGGACTGCTCGAGCAGGTCGTCTACGACGACGCCGGCGGTCTGCTGACCGGCACGCTGGCGGACTACGCGGTGCCGAAGGCGCCGTCCGTGCCGCGCGTGGATACCGTGATCGTCCAGGTGCCTTCAGACGATGGGCCGTTTGGCGCGAAGGGCGTGGGTGAGCCCCCGGTCATCGCGGCCGCCGCGGCGATCGCCAACGCGATCGCGGATGCAACCGGCGTGCGGCTGGTGGCCCTGCCGATCTCAGCCGAGCGCATCGTCACCGCTCTGCAGCAAGACGGTGCGTCCCCCTCCCCCTCCCAGCCGATCCAGCAGGCGCCGCGCGTACGGTCCTGGCGGTAAAGTGGGGGCCGAACCCGGTCTGGCCGAGCCGCGATGTGTTGCTCCGCGACGGGACAACCCGGTATCATGATGGGCGCGGTTCTGCGGTGGGGACGTAGCTCAGTGGGAGAGCACCTGCTTTGCACGCAGGGGGTCAGGGGTTCGAATCCCCTCGTCTCCACCAACCCAGTCCTGACGCGGGTTTCAGTCGATCTAGCCCGCAGGTTTAAGCCCTGCCTCGCCCACCAAGGAAATCCTGACTGCGCCTATCGCTCCAACCTGATGCTGCCGATCTTCACCACGCCTCCCGTGTTGCCACCCAGCGTTTGCGTGAATGACGGGACGCTCATCTCGAGCCAGGCCTTCCCAGCCCCACCGAGACCTACGGTCACGCTGAAGGGCACGGTCGAAATGATCTGGACGGATGCTTTATTCATTCCCGGCACCAGGACCACCGTGGCGCTTCCCCTGAACGTGGCACGATTCCCTTGCACTCTGAGTGAGCCCTTCGTGACGGGACCTTCGACGGTCATGACTTTGAGCCCCTTGAACCCGCCGGTAAGCGGCCCCGCCATGCTGCAGAGAAACGTGCCTCCAGCCATTGTGGCCGCAAGACCAAAATCCGACGCGGAGTTGATCGTCCTCCCCGCAATCGGATGTTCAATCAGACCTCCGCCCACGAGTTGCAGCGACGCCGCTCCAGTGCCGGGCAGGGGCACCAGGACCAATAACAGCATGGCGAAACCCACGCGAACCGTCCACTGAGTCATCCCCTCAGCCCTCCCGTGTCGAGGTTGGGAGCCAGGCGCTTCAGTGCCCCTTTAGATTGATGGTCCAGGACAACTCTACGTATCCTTGTTGCGGGTCCGCGGCGAACACCGTCTGTGTGAATCCCTTTGGTTTGACGAAGGCGTCTCCTGCTCGGTAAGTGTGCTTCGTTCCTCCTGCGGTCGTGATCGTCACGCTGCCTTTCTCCACGACGCAAAATTGGGCGTGATCATCCATGACCTTCCGCCCTTCCATCCGTGCACCAGGCGCCATCACCAGGCGCCGGTATTCCACCGAGCGCACCCCGGAAAGCCCAGAAGGGCCGAAATGGGCGACGATCTTGTCCGTCACCTTGCCCGTGACTTTCAATCCTGCCCCGTGCTGGGCAGGAGCCTCACGGATCATGACCGCGGCCAGCAATATCGCCACCACCAAAGCCATGAATGGGATCCCTAAGCTCAGGCGCACCACTCTGGTCACCGCACCGCCCCTCCTTTTGGCGCTGAGGACTCAACGCTTCGGCGCATCACCCCTCCGCATCGATGGCGCCGATCGCCGCCGGTGCCGGGCCGGAAGCCGAGTCTCCCGAGAATCTGCCTCAGCAGCTGATGATCAATTCCACCAGCTCACCGGGTCGAAAGATGAGCAGCACCTCCACAACATCACCGTGCAGAAAGAACGCGAGGCCAATCTTGTCATAGGCGAGCATCGTGATGATCCTGCCTTGAACGAAGAGGTCACCTTCGACCGTCGGTTCCCCGTAGGCGCTGACCACGGTCTTCCGGGAGGCTCTGTGACCGACCCCCCGCTGCGTCCTGTAATCCGACCCTCGGTAGACGGCGAGATAATCCGTCCTCTTCCGGTCGTGTGTGCCGGCAGCGAGCCCGAGGGAGTCCCAGGAGACCCACGTGGCCTCGGGGATGAACGTGGCGACGATGGATGAACGAGCGCTAGCGGGCCAATTCATCCGCATCAGGTCCTGAATGGGCATCTCCAGGGCCAGCCGGCCGATCCGCGTGCCGGGGACGACCGCCTTGTCATCGACGGCCTGCGACGCTGCGGGGGATGCCACCGCGAGCAGGAGGACGAACAAGGCCGCATATCTCATGCGTTCACCTTCCTTCGATCCGCACGGGTGGCTATGGTTCATTTGGGAATAGGGACGATGCTGAAGAGCGTGATGCCGACCCCGGGCGCACCAAGAAGCCCCGGCCCCGGCGCCGCCCGGCCCCCCGTCGGCGTGAACGGGCCGGGTGCGCCGCCCGTGGAGAAGTCCGTCCCGGGGACGCTGAGCGTAATCCCTTCGAGTTCTCCAGGGATGGCGACGCCTGCGGGACCGGCGACGCAGACGACCTTCAGCGCTGCCCCTCTGATGACTCTCTTGGCCGGCATCTCCTGGAAGAGGTCGACCACCATGTTGAGGACACCGGTCCCCTGCACCCCAAATGTCCTGTTCGGCGCGTAGCTCGTGAACCGTCCGTTCCCCCACGTCCCGGAAGCGACAACCGGAAGCGGCGTGCCCCCTGGCGGCGGAGCGGCCCCGGGGAAGGTGAAGTGCACGTACATCCCGCCCCCTGATACTGGCGACGCCACCCGCGTGGGATCGAAGCTGCCGTCGCCGCTGATGATCAGTACGTGCTGCGGTGCGGCCGGAGTCCCCGCTGGCTGGGCGCCCTGCGGGCCCCCGACGGCGAGGCAGGCAAAATGGTAGTTGATCGTCCCCGCCGCCTGAGCCTCGGCGGGACCTTTCATGGAGTCGATGAGGCTGGGAAGAGATGCCAGAGCGATCGACCCCACGCCGGCCTTCCTGAGAAATGCTCGTCGATCCATCCTTTTCATCGCTAACCATCTCCTCCGGAAAAAGCACCAATCCATCGAACGAAACCAATCCTGTCTGATCTGAACCTCATCTCGTCGGGAAACTTGCCGGGGGACCGCGTACCGGTGACGGCCAGGAGGGAAGACCCGACCGGTCCAGCACCTTTGTTGCGCAGTGCTTGGGCATCGTTCACCTTCTCCAATGCAGGATCGGGGGCAGAACGATCCGAGCCTTACATCCTTCACAGGCAAGACGCCACAATCCTCCTTCTAAACGCCGGCGAATTGACCCACCTAGGACCGGCAGGAGTCCCTGAGTTCGCACCCGAAGCACGACCCGCGCCGCGCATATCCTCTTGCACCTGGCTGGGCCCACCGCCGGCGAGGAGGGTATTCTCGGCCCCTCATGGAGCAGAGCGATCGCAATGCGGGAGGAGAGCGCCGGCGAGGTCTCCTGGAGTGCCGCACTGGGACTGTTCTGTCGGGTGCCCAGCAGCTAATGATGAGATGTTGAAGATTTCCCGGGTGGAAGATCAGGTACACCTGGACCACGTCGTTGTGGAGAAAGTAGGCCAAACCGATCTTGTCGTAGGCGAGGACGGTGAGGGTTCTTCCCTGGACGACAAAATCTCCTTCATACGTCGGCTCGCCGTGCGCAGTCAGGACGGCATCTCGTGACGCCCTGATCCCGACGCCCCGGGGTGCGGCATAGTCGCCCTCGTACACCGCGAGATACGCAGTGTATCTCCGATCGTGGCTGCCTGCGGCGATGCCGAGACTGTCCCAAGAATACCAGGTAGCAGCAGGAACCAGCATGGAGGGAACGGAGGGTCGACTGCTGGAGGGACCATTCATTCGCAGCAGCTCTGGGATCGAGGTCATCAGCGTCCACCTGCCGATGCGCACGCCTGGAACTACGGTCTTGTCGTCCGCGACCCGAGTTGCCACCGGTGATGTCCCAGCAAGCAGCACCACCAGCAACACAGGCGGGAATCTCATCAGTCACCTCCTGCCGAGCGAGGAATCCTGCGTCCTATTGTGCGGTCATGCCGTCACTACCCTCTGAGGGGGCCCAGCCCAGCGTCGGCCAAGCCCGGGCCCCCTAAAAGCCAACTCGAGGCCTATGTCAGTGATTCAGGCAACAAAACTCTCGCCCTGATCCTGGTAGACGTTTCCGCCTGCTGATTCAACCGCTTCTACTAACAGCCGCCGGTGGTCAGCAAAGACCCGATTGGAGTTGAGTTCACCCAGGTCCTGAATGAGACGCGTGGATGCCTCGATGTCCGTGAAGAGAAACGTGATGGTGCCGGTGGGGAGCTTAGGCGTCTGCCGCATCGTTGCTCAGGGCGTACTCGATGGTCTGCTCCATCGTCATAGCTCTGCCTTCCTCCCATAACGCCGAGATTGTTGCGTCATCCGGCGCTGTTCGCACGGAGGTCATGCACCGATCGTAGTCTAAACGGTCAGAGAGTAGCCGCGGCAGTTCAGCAGACTCGCGCAGGGCCTCTACGGTGCCGCACAACACGGCCGCTCGCCGTGGCTGTCCGCAAGCGCCTCCACAGCCGCAAGCAACTCGAGGGCACAGACCGCCTGCCGGTCGTCTCTAATCTCCCGACATGTAGCCAGGCTTTCTTTACACAGCTTCCTGGCGCGATCGTGGTCGCCTCGATGCCCGGCAAGTGTGCCAAGGCCACTGAGCGCTCTGGCTGTGGATTGCTTATTGCCCTGTTCACGGCCAAGAGCCAGTCCCTGTTCGAGAAGGTCTTTAGCAGCTGCATAGTTGCTTCTACGCATGGCGGCAAGTCCTAACTGAATAAGGATAATGGCGAGGCCTCGCCGTTCGCCCACTTGCCTATAGAGCGCCATGCTCTCTTCGTAGAAGACTTCAGCCTGTTGTTCGTCACGTTGCTCTTCTACGCGGCCCAATTGGAACAAGGAATACGCGATCGCCGTCTTGCCTCCCAGTTGCTTTCTCAGGGCAGGGGATGAAAGTCCCGCAGTTCACGAAGATTCTGGCAGGAGATACTGGAGGTATCGTCAGAATCGGCAGCATTCGCCTTGGAAAGGTGAGAACCGATCCCTGACTGGCCACGTCGGCCTCGAGGCCCATCGATTGTATGGACTCGGCGTTGAGGCCCCCTATCGAATCGCCCGGTTCAAGGTCGGGCTCGGCGTGAAGTGCACGACCTTGCGGGGCGGAATCACCACCGGTCGGCGCGACCTGATGCTGATGGTCCGCCGCGCGCGGCGCTTACGAACCGAGAAGGTCCCAAACCCCGTCACGGTCGCCGTCCGCCCCCGCCGGAGAGCGGCCTCGATAGCATCCAGAACTGCGTTGAGGATCCCGTCGGCCCGGTAGCGCGAAGTTCCTAGGGCTTTCTCGATAGCACGGACGAGGTCGCCCTTCAAGACAACCGCCTTCGCCATCGGCTCGCCTCCTACGTGTCGCGCCAACCCCCACCATCAAAACAGGGGTCTTGCAATCCCGATCCGCGCCTCTCTATCATACGACAGCTTTGATTTGGGGACAGTCTTCAAGGCCTCCGCCCCTGATCGTACAGGTGTGCCGCTACCGGATTGCTACCGGGCGGTACGAAACATGGCGGAAGAGGAGGGAAGCGGGCTGTGAAGCCGAGCGCCAGAAGGCAGACAGGACGGCACTCCGAGGCAAACGACAACACAGGGCGAGAAGCCAACCATCAAATTTGCACGCAGGGGGTCAGGGGTTCGAATCCCCTCGTCTCCACCAGCACGATCCAGACGGGTTTCAGCCGATGAAGCCTTCCTACTCGGCCGAATGGCAGCCAACTGCTCCCCCACACACTCTCGGGCAGGGCATCCTGATAAGGCTCTCGAACCACAGCATTCACCGCCGGAGCCACAAAGGAGGGAGGGAGAATGTCGGTCGAGAGCACGCGGAAGGTCATGCAAAAGTATTGGGACTCTCAGCACTCAGACGTCAGCATGATGGCGCGTGACGTCGTGTTCAAGCTGATGGGCACCGATCTGGAATACAGAGGACCAGAGGCGGTCAATCAAACGCTCCACTGGTTCTATCACGTGGCGTTTGAGGCCAGAGCGGAGACTACCAACACTCTGGTCGGTGATGGGAAGGCTATGCTTGAGGGCACAGTGATCGGGAAGCACGTCGACGAGTACGCAGGCATCCCGGCAACGGGCAAAGACTTCCGCGTGCCGATCTGCGTCACCTACCAACTCGAAAATGACCAGATCAAAGAAGGGCGAGTTTATTTCTTGAATGACGTTCTTCTGCGGCAGCTTGGTGTGCTTCCAACACCTCAGGTAGCGACGGCCTAGGGCCGGGACTACGCGCGTTTGGTCACGGGGCCGCTCACGCTCGCTCGACCACAGGATTCGGCACGTAGCGCAGGAGCGCACCCAGGCCGTCGTGCGCGCGCAACGCTTCCGCGGCATCTTTGCCCACGAGCTCAATGGACGCGGCGTTCCGATAGGCCAGCACGGGAAGCAGCTGCGAGAGCTCAAATTTCTCCACCGCTCCGCCACACGTGGGACATCGGTCGATCGGGTCTGTGCTGACGTACTGACACTGCACGCACCGCCAGACAGTGCCGGCCAGCT
>JBQTJP010000118.1:0-4002 GCA_052386995.1 Armatimonadota bacterium | reverse complement strand
GCCGCACCCAGCGGGCCGCGTTCAACCGAGATCGCGACGGCCTGATACCGGCTGAAGTCGGCCCTGACGGGCACGATGATCGGCCGGCCGGGAACGGGCCGGAACACGCCCGCGCTTTCAGGCTCCTGCCCGGCGATCAGCCACAACTGATACACCTGTTCGGCCCCGGGATCTTGCAGGTCGGTGACCACCAGCGCTCCTTGCCGCGTGCCGTGATGATAGACGAATCGCACATTTGCCGACACAGATCCCGAAAGCGCCGACATCTTGGATTCGGGGTTCGCCAGCAGCGCCACCACCCGCTCTTGTGCCATGAGCCGCTCGTTGAGCGCGCCAAGACGCTGATTGAGTGACAGCGCAAGCCCCGCCAGCACAACCGCGAGCGCCGCCGCCAGCGCGGCGACCCCCATGAGCCAGGTGCGGGGGATACGGATGATGTCGGGGATACGCGCGCCGGGCCTCGGGATGCGCAGGGGCGGGACGTGAGGGATCGACGCAACCGGCTCGTCTCCCCGGATGGTCTCGAGGATCTTCGCCCGCAGAGCTTCCGGCGGACTCGTCGTCGGCACCGCCGTCGCCAGCTCGCTGGCAACGTCACGCATCAGGAGGAGCTCGCGCCGGCACTCCTCGCACGTCGGGAGGTGCGCCTCGACCTCGCGGGCCTCCCCGGGCGACAGCGCATCGAGCGCGTACGCCGGGATCAATGCCCGCAACTCGATGTGGGTCACCGGTCCACCTTCGGGCCGAGCGCGGCGCGGAGCCTGAACATCCCGTCGCGCATGCGGGTCTTCACGGTCCCAAGGGGGACGCCCAGCCGCTCGGCAATCTCCTGCTGCGTATACCCGCCGTAGTAGGCGAACACGATGGCCTCGCGCTGTCCGTCGGACAGCCCTCCCAGCGCCTTGCGCACCTGCGCCTCCTCCACGCTGCGTGTCGCCGCGCGGGCGACGTCGACATCTGCCATCATCGTCTCGGCGAGCGGCTCCGTGGCGCGTATCCGAAGACGGCGCACCGCATCCACACTCTTGTGGTGGGCCAGGGAGAGTATCCATGCGCGGGCGCTGCCCCGCGCAGGATCGAAGGCACCGGCGGCGCGCCAGACGGCGAGGAAAACTTCCTGCGCGACCTCCTCAGCGGCCTGGGGATCGCGCAGCATTTTCGCGGCCAGCGAGTACACGGGGACGCCGTATCGGTCGTAGAGGGCTTCAAACGCCTTTGCGTCCTTGCGACCGATGCGCTCCAGCAACACGTCCTCGCCCTCGCCCGGTCTCTCGCGCCGTTCCATCGCATGGGCTCTTTGGACGCTGCGGGAGGGAGTTCCTGTGCGGCTCCATCACCTTCAGCGCCTCCTTACTCACCCGTTCGTTCGAGGATGCGCGCAGGATTGCGGGCGATAGTCCGGCCCCGGCCAATCCGGGTAGGCCTCGTAAGCGAAAAGTCAGGAGAAGGGCCGAGGCAAGTGGCCGGGGGTCAAGATCGTGCCAGGGGGTACAGCGTGAACATCTCGAGAGCTTGGCTGATCGCAGGCAACGTTATACTGACGGCCACGGCCATCGCCGCGGCGACGGCCTCCTGGCGGTCGGGCATGCCGGTTGCAGCCGCGCAGCAAGCCCCACCCGGACCGGCGATCACCATCGACGCGTTTCAGTTCAAGCCGAAAGAGCTCGAAGTCAGGCTCGATGCAAAAGTCACCTGGACAAATGACGACGACGTGGTCCACACGGTGACGGCCGGGACACCCGACCGCCGCACGGATCTGTTCAATGCGTCGCTCAATGGCAAGGGAACAAAGTTCGACTTCACGTTCGCCAGACCCGGCGTGTACACGTACTTCTGCAACCGGCATCAGCAGATGCGCGGTGAGATCACCGTCAAGTAAACACCACTATCACATAAGGGAGGGAACCAGCAATGAATCGAAAGCTCACCACAACCCTGGGGGTCGGGGCCCTACTTGTCGGGCTCGCGATCGCCACCGTGCCGTCCAGCCTCGGGGCCCCGGCCTCGATGGCAACCAGCATGACACCGGCAGCGAATCTTCGGGTGGCGTTGAACAACCTGCTCACCGAGCACGTGGCCCTGGCCGCGAGCGCGACGGCAGGCGCCATCGCCGGCCGCACGGGCCAGTTCAACGCGGCCGCGGCCGCGCTCGACGCCAACTCCGACGATGTCATCAAGGCCGTCGCGTCGGTGTACGGCGAGGACGCCGGCAAGGCGTTTGGCCCGCTATGGAAAAAGCACATAGGGTTCGTCGTCAACTACACGACGGGTGTGGCCGCCAGGGACAAGGGCCGGCAGGAGAAGGCGGTCGGCGATCTCCTCGGCTACACGCAGGACTTCGGCGCGTTCATCAGCTCGGCGACGAAGACGCTGCCCAGCGGGGCGGTGGCCGAGCTCGTCAAGATGCACATCCTGACCTTCAAAGATGTCATTGACGCGCAGGGCACAGAGCTCCCCGGCCGTGAGTACGTGGCGATCCGCAAGGCCTACGGTCACATGGGCATGATCGCGGAGCCGCTGGCCGGCGCGATCTCAAAGCAATTCCCCAGCAAGTTCCCCGGCGCGGTGGACTCGTCAGCGGTCGGACTGCGAATCACGCTGAACACCCTGCTCTCCGAGCACGTCTACCTGGCCGCCCGGGCCACCGGCGCCGCGTTGGGTGGACGTCAGGTCGATTACCGGGCCGCGGCCGCGGCGCTCGATCAGAACTCCGAGGACATCATCGCGGCGGTCTCGTCGGTCTATGGGGAGGACGCCGGCAGAGCCTTCGGTCCGCTGTGGAAGAAGCACATCGGATTCGTGGTCGACTACACGACCGGCCTCGCGATGAACGACAAGGCCAAGCAGGACAAGGCGGTCAATGACCTGCTCGGCTACACGCAGGAATTCGGAGCGTTCCTCAACTCGGCGACAAAGAGTCTGCCGACGAGCGCCGTCGCCGACCTCGTGAAGATGCACATCCTCACGCTCAAGGACATCATCGACGCTCAGGCGGCTGGTGACCAGATGAAGGTCTACGCGAATCTGAGAAAAGCGATGGGTCACATGTCGATGGTCGCCGATCCACTCTCGGAGGCGATCGTCAAGCAGTTCCCCGATCGGTTCGCACGGTAGAAGTGGAAGGCATTTAGCAGCGTGCCCCGGGGCGTACCTCCCGGGGCTGCTGCATTTCACCGCCCAATGTTCAGGAAGAGCTCTTGTCGGACTTCAACCGGTCCAGCAGTGTGTGGGCCTCGCGCGCTGCCGCGCTGTCCGGAGCCAGGGCGATCGTGCGCTCGAGGGCAGCCCGGGCTTCGAACGGCCGGCCGGCGCGGATCGCGGCCCGGCCGATCCACAGGTAGGCGGTCGGCGACGGAATCAGGGCGGCGGCCAGGCGGAACCGACCGATGGCCGGTCCGTACCAGCCTGCCTGATAGAGCTCGATGCCCTGCTTCATGTATATCTCGTGTCCTGCCTTGGGGTCTTTGCGCGGCTCGAGCAACACCCCAGCGACAGGTGTAGTGCGGGTCTGTGACGACCGCGGCTTGACCCGGGACACCTTCGACGGTTTGGGGTTCGGTTTGGCCGCCGTGGTCTGCGCCGCCGGTCGCGCCGGCGTCCTATTCGCGGCGGCCTTGACCGCCGGATCCGAGACCGGCGCGGGAATCACCGCGGGCCGGGTTGTGGTGGCAGGCGCCTTCGGCGGTGACACGGCGGGACGTGGCCATTGCTCGGTAGACCATAGCCGCCAGTCCTTTCTCAGGCGCTCGCCAAAGGCCCAGAGCTGAGGCCCCGCGACGAGCGCGGTCCCAACGGCGACCGCAACCGTAATCTGCAGGACCGCAGACCAGGTCGGGCCTGTCTTGTGGGGTCCTGGACCTTGAGTTGGCTGACTCGTTGGCTGCTTGGGCATGGCACCCTCCCTGTAGGCGCCACTAAGGTTCTGCCCAAACTGGGCCTCGCGGAGTCGCGTCTTGAGCCGTCTGGCCCCGGGGCGAAGGTGTTGCGACGCGGAAGCTAGTC
>JBQTJP010000117.1:0-2194 GCA_052386995.1 Armatimonadota bacterium | reverse complement strand
GCGTCCTCGCCGACGAACCGGAACGTAATGCTGTTCAGGTACGCCGGACCGGCGTGCTCCTGGCTCGGCGCGGCGCCGGTATACGTCGCCACCCGCTGGAAGCGGATGTGGCTGCCCTTTCTCCACTCCACCATCTTGAATGCGCCGGTCCCCACGAGGTTCTGATGAAAGTCCCGCCCAAACTTCTGCACGGCTGCCGGCGACCAGATCGGGAGGATGCTGAGACCCCACAAGACGGTCGGCACCGGCGCGGTGTAGTAAACCTTCACGGTGGATTCGTTCACGAGCTCGGTCTTCTGAAAGTTCTTCACACCCAGGTAGTTCGCCATGAGCGCCGAGCGCGTCTCGGGGTTCATCACCCGGTCGATGTTGAACTTCACCGCTTCGGCGTTCAAGGACGTGCCATCCTGAAACTTGACGCCCTGGCGCAGCCGCAGCGTCCACACCAGCCCGTTGGGAGACACGGTCCAGCCGGTGGCGAGCATCGGCTTGTACTCTCCCTCAGAGGTCAGAAAAACCAGCGGATCCGCCACGAAGGAGTTCATCAACCAGGTGATGGCGTAGGGGTCCACATGGGCATCCATCGAGGCCGGCTCCGCAGACCCACGCGTGGCGAGCACCAGGTTGCCCGCTCGCGGCGAGGACTGCGCGATGGCCAGGCCCGCCGGGCCTATGGCGACAGCGGCGATCGCGGCGGCGGCAGTCAAGATGGCAACGACACGAAGCATCACGTTCATGTTTGCTCCACCCCTTTCGGTTCAGCGGCCCGCCCCGGTCCGGGTTCGGATGGGATCATGGGATGCTAGTTGTATTCCGCGCCATATCGGACTTCCTCCTCCGCGCCATGCCTGGAGGGAGTCCCCCCTGATTGTCAGAAAACGACTATAGATGCTGGGCCTCAAAGGAGTCAGCGATGAGCGCGAACGCCAACAGAATTCCCGTGCCCCATCTCCCCGAGGCCACGCGCGTGGCCATGGAGATTCACGGAGGGAGCGCGGGCCGGTTCCCGGGCGGAGACGTGATCCCGCTTGGCTCGGGAGATCCGTCATTCGTGACCCCGGAGCACATCCGGGAGGCGGCGAAGCGGGCGATCGATGAGGGCCGCACCCACTACGAGCGAAAGACTGACCTGCAGGAGGCGATTGCCGACAAGCTCGCCCAGGACAACGGCATTCGAGTCCACCCGAGTGAGGGAATCGTGCTGGCGCACGGCGCGCATCAGGCTATCTATGAGGCCTTTCAGGCCCTCGTCGGCCCGGGCGACGAGGTGATCCTGGGCACACCCGGGTCGTACTTTGAAAGCAACGTGCTGCTGCGCGGCGCCGTTCCCGTGTACGTACCCCTACGGCCCGGCCGCGCATACCGGCTGGATCCAGAGGACGTGGCTGCCAGAATCACGTCCAAGACGCGGTTTCTGTGCATCACAACGCCGGAGGCGCCCGCGGGGGCGGTGCAGACTCGCGAGGACCTGACGCGGCTCGCCCGGATTGCCGCCAGACACAACCTCATCGTGATCGCCGACGAACTCTACGAGAAGATCAATTTCGGCCGGACACCCCACACCAGCATTGCCAGCCTCCCGGGCATGGCCGAGCGCACGATCACCGTCAACGGGCTCTCCAAGGGATGGGCAATGACCGGCTGGAGGGTCGGATGGTGCGCCGGTCCAAAGCACCTCATCGCCCCGATCGCCGCGATCCATCATTTCAATAACATCTCGCTGTCATCTCCCGCGTACTGGGCCGGCGTCGCCGCGCTGCGCGGGCCCCAGGACATGGTCGCGGAGATGGTCACGGTCTACGCACAGAAGATGCAGTTCCTGCTCGATCGGATCGGCGCTATCCCAGGGCTGCGCGCGCGGTTTCCGGACGGGACCTACTATCTCTGGACGGACGTCAGCGAGACGGGCATGGACGAGATTTCCTTTGTTGCCCTCGCGCAGTCGCACGGCGTGCGGGTCAACCCGGGGACATCGTTTGGCCCTGGTGGGGCAGGCCACGTGCGCCTCTCGTGCAGTCCCACCGAGGCGCAACTCGAGGAAGGCACCCGCCGGCTGGCACGGGCCGTGGATGCTGCCCGCGCCTTGCGGGAGTCACCTGCCGCCACGGGATCAACGTAGCCATCGCGCGCGTGACCACGTCCCCTGATCAGCCTGTCCGCGTGCTTCAGCTTGGCCTGGGCGCTCGCGGTCGGA
>JBQTJP010000116.1:0-3618 GCA_052386995.1 Armatimonadota bacterium | reverse complement strand
TCGGTGGTTATGGAGAAGGAGCTTGTGGAGTTCCACTTACCTCCTTAGATAGGCGTCCGCCCCTGAGATCCAGTCCTGCCGGGGCGGGCTGAAGAAGTCCATCTCGATCACGTCATCCATCATCTCGGCGCCGTGCGGGACGTTGCCGGGGATCAGCAGCACCTCGCCGCCGCGCAGCACGATCTCCCGGTCGGGGAAAGAGAAGCGCATCGTGCCCGAGATGCAGTACGTGAGCTGCTCATTCTCGTGCTGGTGGGTCGGGACAACGAACCCCGCCTTGAACTCCATGAACGCGGCCATCAGGCGATCGCCCCACAGCATCCGACGGTTCATCTTGGGGTTCAGGACCTCGGGCGCCATCGATGCCAGGGCCTTGTGCTGCACGTCGCTCATCATCTTCCTCCTTGTGAACGGGCGAAGGGGTCTACCGCAAGGGCTGGGTTACGCACGAGGCGGCGGGCTTCCTCCAGGCGCAGGAGAGGCGCCGGCGCAGGAGTCGCCTGCCAGCGCAGGAATGACCTGCGCTGGGGGCAAACTCTGCTCATACACACGCTGTCGTCGAACTTCATTATGGGAGGTCCGCGTGCGGTATCGTCGGCTCGGGAAGTCTGGGCTCAAGGTCTCGGTCGTCGGACTCGGCGGCAACACGTTCGGGCGGACGGTGGACGCGGATCAGGCGGCGCGAATCGTGCACACCGCCCTCGATCTAGGCATCAACTTCTTCGATACCGCGGACGTCTACGGCCGGGGCGCTTCGGAAGAGTTGTACGGCCGGGCGCTGGCCGGCCACCGCGACCGGGCCGTTCTTGCGACAAAGGTCCACGGCGCGATGGGCGAGGGGCCAAATGAGCAAGGATCCTCACGCGCGCACATCATGGACGGCGTCCACGCGAGTCTCAAGCGCCTCAACATGGAGTATATCGACCTGCTGCAACTCCACAGCTGGGACGACGAGGCGCCCATTGAAGAAAGCCTGGACGCCCTCAACGATCTCGTCCGGCAGGGCAAGGTACGATACATTGGCTGCTCCAACTTCGACGCGTGGCAGCTCGTCTGGTCGCTGTGGACCTCCGACCGGCGCAACTGGACGCCGTTCGTGTCCGTGCAGCCCGAGTACAACCTGGTGGTTCGCGACGTGGAGAAGGAGCTTCTCCCCGCCTGCCAGACCTTTGGCATTGGCATGATCCCGTATTTTCCGCTCGCCGGGGGCGTGCTCACCGGGAAGTACCGCGAAGGGGAGCCGGCGCCTCCCGGCACCAGGGGCTATCAGAGTGAGCGGTTCGAGCAGCGGTTCGCGACCCCGCACAACCTGGCGATCGCCCGCCGGCTGGAGGCGTGGGCGAAGACGCGCGGGCACACGGTGGGCGAGCTGGCCATCGCCTGGCTCCTGGCCCGACCCGCCGTGTCTACGGTCATCGCGGGCGTCACCAACCCCGAACAGGTAAAGGCCAACGCTCGCGCAGCCGACTGGGAATTGACGCCCGCTGAGGCGGAAGAAGTCGCTGCGCTGGCGCCCGTGGAGTCGACGAAGGCGCCCTCGATGTTCGCGCGCCGCTAGGCCCGGTCGCGCCGCGTGACGGCTAGCGCCGAGACGATCTCGAAGAGCAGGTTTGCCGCGAGCAGCGCAGTGATGTTCCCGTGGTCATACGGCGGGGAGACCTCCACCACATCGGCCCCCACGATCGGCAGCCCGGCCAGCGCGCGCACGACTTCCAGCGCCTCACGGCTGCTCAATCCGCCTACCTCAGGCGTGCCGGTCCCCGGCGCGAAGGCCGGGTCAACGCCGTCGATATCGAACGAGAGGTAGAGAGGTCCGCCGCGCGCCGCCCGCACGTGCTCCAGTGCGACGCCGATGCCGTGGCGGGCTATCTCTTCCGCGCGGATGACCCGCACGCCGTGCTGGCGGCCAAAGTCGAAGTCCTCCTCGGCACGCACCGACCCGCGGATGCCGATCTGGATCACGCGGCCGGTGTCCAGGAGTCCTTCCTCCACGGCCCTCCGGAATGGCGCCCCGTGGAAGTAGCGGTTGCCAAAAGACTGGTCCCACATGTCCTGGTGACTGTCCACGTGGACCATCCCGACGGGCCCGTGACGGCGCGCCACCGCACGGAGGATCGGAAGCGAGAGCGAGTGATCCCCACCGACGCAGACGGGCACGGCGCCCGCGTCGAGGATCGCGGTGACGGAGTGTTCGACGCGCGTGAAGGTGTCCTCCGTGCTGTAGGGGTTCGCGTCCACATCCCCCACGTCGGCGACCCGCAGAATATCAAAGGGGCTGATCTTGAACACGGGATGGTAGCGGCGGATCAGACCACTGATGGCCCTGATGTCTCTGGGGCCGAACCTGGGCCCGGGTCGGTAGACGACCCCGGAATCA
Organism: Armatimonadota bacterium; assembly: GCA_052386995.1. Lineage (GTDB taxonomy): Bacteria > Sysuimicrobiota > Sysuimicrobiia > Sysuimicrobiales > Humicultoraceae > JBQTJP01. The sequence goes on along the minus strand of JBQTJP010000116.1, from coordinate 1,241 downwards.
AAGGGAATCCCGAGAATGGCAACATCCAACCCCGCGGGGTCGCGCGTATGTGGAAGACGCAGAAACGTCGGGATCTGAGCGAATCCCGCTGACGCAGGCACCTGTGCGGGGTGTTGATCGGCCATGGGTGGGGCGGGGATTCTGTGGTGCCCGCGCGAAATCCTGGCAGCCAACGTGAGCGTGCGTTTTTCCGTTGTTGTGGCGCCCGGTGCCAGGCGGACGCGGGTCGAGCGCATCGACGCCACCAGCCTGCGCGTCTCTGTCTCAGCACCCGCGCGGGAGGGACGCGCCAATGCCGCGGTGGTCAAAGCAGTTGCGGAATTTCTACACGTCGCGCCATCGCGGGTCCGGATCATACGAGGAGCGGCGAGCCGGCGCAAAGTGCTGGAAATCACGGAGGGGCCATCACGATGCCAAAGTTGACGCTTCCACTAAGAGACCGGCAACCGGTGGCTCAAGGCACGATGAGCTTTGCGTTCGACCTGGAAGGGCAGAACTTCACGTTCAAACCCGGGCAGTACAATACCGTGACGATTCCCAATCCGCTCTACCAGGACGAGGAGGGCAACACGCGACAATTCTCTATCGCCTCATCGCCGCGGGATCCGTTCATTCTCATCGCGACGCGGATGAGGGCGAGCGCTTTCAAGCGCACGCTCGCGGAGGTCCCGCTGGGAACCAGAGTCAACTTCCGCGGTCCGCTGGGCTCGTTCACGCTTCCCCAGGATGCGGTCCACCCCATTGTCCTCATCGCCGGCGGCATTGGCATTACGCCTTTTCGCAGCATGATCAAGCACGCCACCGAGCAGCGACTCCCGCACAAGCTGACGCTCATCTACTCGAACCGCACGCCGCAGGAGGCGCCGTTCCTGGACGAACTCCGCGGCTGGGAAAGGGAAAATCCGAGCTTTCGGTTCATCCCCACCATTACCAGGGCTGAGGCCGCGACGCCGGGGTGGACCGGCCGGACAGGGTACGTCGATGCCGCCTTTCTCCGCGGGACGCTCGAAGGTCTCGACCGGTTCATTTTCTTCGCTGCAGGGCCCCCGGGAATGGTGGACGGGGTCGGACAGGCGCTCGCCGAGGCCGGAGTTGCAGAGGACCGAATCCGCACCGAGCAGTTCTCGGGATACTGAGTTGTCCAGGGGTAGGATTCCGGATCAGGCCTTGCCCACGTACGTCCGGATCGACTTCGTCTCCAGAAACTCGGCAAGGCCTTCCGCGCCTAGCTCGCGTCCAAT
>JBQTJP010000115.1:0-4154 GCA_052386995.1 Armatimonadota bacterium | reverse complement strand
CCCTTCGTCCTCGTCCTGCTCGCCTTTGCGCTCGGCGAGCGTCCCGCGCCCGCCGACTACGCGCTCCTGGCCGCCGCTGTCGCGATGAACGCCCTCGGAGTGTACTGGGTACGTGCGCTCGGGTGGTAACCCGCGCCCCCCCGTCTACCTCGCCGCGTTTTCGGGCACTTTTCTGGCGAGGGGGTGCGGCTTGGCCGACGAGGCAGACGAGCGCACACTTAGGCTCCCTATTGTACCTATAGAGGGGCTTGGCATCGTGCGCGAGAGGGAAACTCCACGCGAACTTCCCGGCGATCTCCACACGGCGTTCGAGGAAGAGTACTTCGCGTCCCCCCTGGCGTACGGCGGCCAGTACGATCGGGCTAATCCCCCCCAAAAACTCGCCTCCTATCTCGCCGAGGTGCGCGAGGCGAAGCCTGGCGGGCGGCTGCTGGACGTCGGGTGCGCGTTCGGTCGCTTTCTGGAAGTCGCGCAGGCGCATTATCGGTGCGAAGGGCTGGACGTCTCGAGATACGCGCTGGAGCATGCGCGCAGGCTGGTGCCCGCGGTGCCCCTGTACCATGGACCGATCGAGGAGTTCGTAACCGACCAGCGCTACGACGTCGTCACCTGCTTCGACATGCTCGAGCACGTGCCGCGCATCGATGTTGCACTGCAGCGGCTCCGCGATGTGCTGGCTCCGGGTGGGGTGATGGTGGCCGTGATACCCGTCTACGACGGGATGATGGGGCGGGCGGTGAGCCTGATTGACCGCGACCCCACGCATCTGCACCGATGGGGCCGGCGGGCCTGGGTCGACCGCCTGGAGGCGGCCGGTCTGACCGTCCGGCGCATCAAGGGGATCGTTCGGATTCCGCTGCCTGGGTACTTCGTGCACAGGATCAGCGAGCGCGCGCGCGGGTGGGCGGCCGTGGTCATGGTCACCTGCGGCGCCGCGGACTAAAGGGAGAGCGCGATGAAGATCGTGTGGAAATGGAGGAACGCCGCCCGCCGGGGCGAGCGCGCCTTCTCACTGATGGAAGTGGTCGTCGCCCTCGCCATTCTGGCGATGTCGATTCTGTTCATCACGCGCGCCTTTCTCATCCTCCTTCAGCAGACCAACCGGGGCGGCAACATCACGGTGGCCAGCGCGCTCGCGGTGCGCAGGCTCGAGCAGATCCGCAGCAGCCCCGAATCTCAGAGCAATGACACCGGGTGGGTCACCAACTTCGACGCGATTGCCGCCGAAGGGCCCACGGCCTTCCCCGCTCCGTATGGCAACTACACCTATCAGGTCTTCATCAACCAGGTGAGCACCACGCCGGCGTCGCCCGCCTGGCTGACCGGGCTGCCGCTGCATCCCAACAACGTCAAATGGATCACGGTGCGGGTCACCCATCAGGGACAGACCCTGGCTCAGGTGAGCTCCAGCGTGATCCGCAACATGTACTGGAGGCCGTGAGTGCACCGGGTGCGCACGCCCGTGCGCAAATGGCTGGGCCGGATCCTCCCCGACCTCAGGTCGGATCCCCGGGGCGTGACCGTCCTGGAGATCATCGTCGCGCTGGCAATCCTGGTGGTGGCGCTGGTCGCCCTCTACGGGCTGGTCAGCAACGCCGTCCGGTCGTTTAGCGTGGGCGAAGACTTTCTTGACGTCCAGCAAAACGCGCGCGTGGCGGGCGAGAAGTTCGCCGAGGAGGCGCGGTGGGCGACGGCCCTGGTGACGGCGGCCAACTACAACGGCCGCGCGGGCAGCACCGTGACGGCGTGTGTCCCGGAATTGTGCCCGGACCGCGTTATCTTCAATATCCCGAAAGAAAACCCGATCATTCAGAACTGCTCGTACTACGTCATGTACAGGTACATCTCCTCGACCAAGGAGTTCGTCCGCGAGGTCAAACCCGACCCGGGCCAGGGCGCGCCGTATGGCACGGGTTCGTGCGTGGACTCCCCGGGCACGGAGCAGCCGCTGGCGTCGTTCGTGTCCAGCCTGGTCTTCCATTACTGCAACGGCGCGACGCCTCCGGTCTGCACCAACATCCCCACTGTTGACTATGGCCGCGTCACGTTCGCTCAGGTGATTCGCGTGGACGGTCCCAATATCACCGTCACGAAGGTCAGCGGTGGCGTATCGCAGTCTCGTTCGGTCGGCATGGACGTGCTTCTCCGCAACGCCGGCGCCGCTGGCCAAGCACCGACGGCCACCCCGAGCCCGACGTCGCCGCCTCGGCCCACGTCCACCAGGCCGTTCCTGACGCCCACGGAGACCCCGACCGAGACCGCCACCGTAACGCCGACGGCGACCTTCACCATCACGCCAACCGCGACGGTGACGCCGACCGCGACGGTGACGGCGACGCGGACCGCGACGGTGACGCCGACCCGGACGGCGACGAGGACGCGGACCCCGACGGTGACGCCGACCGCGACGGTGACGGCGACGCGGACGGCGACCGTGACCCCGACCCGGACGGCGACGGTGACCCCGACGGCGACCGTGACGCCGACAGAGACCCCGACGATGACGCCGACCGCGACGGAGACCTTCGGAAAGTAGCCGGCATGCCGGCCGATAGGTAAGACGAAAGGCCGTTACAGAAACAGGAGGGCACCGGAGATGAGACCGCTGTACAGAATCCTCCGCGCCGAGCGGGGCGTCGCCCTCATGACCATAATGGTCGCCGTCTTCATCCTCACAATCGTCGTCGCCGCGATGGCCATCGCCACCATGGGTGAGACTACGTTGTCGTTCGACCAGCTCCGCGGCCAGCAGGCCGTCGGCGTGGCCGAGGCGGGCGCCTATCGCGCGCTCGCGGAGTTGCGCCGGCGCCTCACGGTCGACCTCGACGCCAAGCTCAGGGTGTCGGGGATCAACGAGACGACGCTGCAGAGCATCTGCAGCGGGATCGCCAGCTTCGAGAGGCTCAACATCATCACCGACTACGCCTATCCGGGGGCGACCACCGACTGGGTGTTCAACCCGGGAGTCGCGACCCTGAACATCGGGACGCCCGCCTCGCGTGTCGTGGTGACCGATTCGGTCGGCGGCGAGACGATCGGCGACTTCTACGCGCAGATCATCGTCCGGTGGTCCGGTGCGCCGTCGACCTGCAACTCCGGACCCAACGTGCCCGACCAGTTCGTCATGTGGTTCGACTACGCGATCTTCGCGGTGGGCCGGTCGGGTAATGCGACCCGCACCGTCTGCCTGCGCAGTCCCTTCGGCGACCGCTGCCCGGACTGGGTCTCCGGCGCCGGCTGGCAGGGCAGCTGGACCATCACCGGCACATACCAGGGGTGGCCCGTGCTGGTCGAGCAGGCGTCGTACTCGCAGTGGGCGCTGATGCTCTTCAACCTGGGCGGCGTCTGGCTGTATACCGGGACCCAGATCGCCGGGCCCGTGCATTCCAACACGAACCTCCAGATCGGCACGAATCCGATCCTCAGGGACGTCGTGACGACCGTCAACCCGCAAATGCGGTTTCTGAATTGCTACGCCCCAGTCTTGATCACAATACCCAACAGCAGCGATCCCGCCGTGACCAACAACACTCTTCGGACCGACGCTTGCGACAACACCAACTTCGGCGATCCCTCCCTGCGGACGTTCCAGGGAGAGACCGTCACCGGCGGCGTGGCACCCATCTCCGCGCCGACCACTGCCAACCCGTCACGCACCTCCGTGGGGCTGTCACCCACCGGCGCTGATGCGACCGAGACCGAGGTGGCCAACAACACGACCGCGCTGGTCGATGGGGCGTTGTCCATTCCCGACGGCCTCTATGTCATGGACCAGTGCGGCTCACCGTTGTGCGGTGGGATCTACGTCAAAGGCGACGTCTCACAAATAAATCTCGCCCTGGAAAGCGGCGATCAGGTTCTCTACGTGACGGTCCCAAGCGCCGCCGGCAGTCCGACGGACATGAAGCTCATCATCAACCCGACGACGCGGGCGGTCCAACTCCGCTGGGGCCCGGGCTGGGTCAACTTCGTCGACTATCCGGCCAACACGTTCAACGGTGTGTTTTACATCAACGGCGCGATCACATCGGTGGCCGATCTGGTAAGCCCCGGCGGACTGTGGGGGATCCTGCACGCCAACATGCGCATGACGATCGCGACAAATGGCGAGATGCGCATCACCGACCATCTGGTGTACGCGGCACCGCCGGCAG
>JBQTJP010000114.1:0-1948 GCA_052386995.1 Armatimonadota bacterium | reverse complement strand
TCACAGGAGCCGCGAGGAGCTCGGCGAGCTCGACCAGGACCGGGACCACACCGGGATTTCTCCCCACATACTCGGCCACGATCACCGGGTGCTCCGCGGCGGCGAGCAGGCGCGCGGCCTCATCGAGCGCGCCTTCATCGGCCGCAAGGCGCGACGGCGCGGGATGGCGCCCGACCGGGGGGATAGGAACGTCTTCCGTCACCCGCATCTCCTGGAGCGCCGCGTCAAAGCACACATAAACCGGGCCCGCGGGCTCGGTGACCGCGATACGGTAGGCGCGCAACAGGGACTCCGGGATCGAAGCGAGGCTCGCCGGTTGATCGTCCCACTTCACGAAGTCGCGCACGGCCTGGCCCTGCACCAGCGCGGTGTGAATCCAGTCGATCCAGGGCCGGCGCTGCTCGACCGCCATCGGCCCGGTGCCGCCCAACACCAGCATGGGCACGCGGTCGCACCAGGCGTTAAAGATCGCCATGCTGGCGTGCTGCAGCCCGACGATGTCATGGACGATCGCGGCCGCGGGTTTGTGGGCGGCCTTCGCGTAGCCGTGCGCGACAGCGACGGCGATTTCCTCGTGGCAGCACTGGATGAGCTCGGGCTTTCGATTGCCGCCGTAGTTGACGATGGAGTCGTGCAGACCCCTGAAGGTCGCGCCGGGGTTGAGGGGCGCGCACTCGATGCCCAGGGCCTTCAGCACGTCAATGATGAGATCTGATCCGTACTCCGCGCGCAACGCCAGGCGGCCGGTACCGCCCCCCCTCGAGGGATCCATGCAAGACATGTTAGAGATCGCCGCAGCGTTTTCCCGCAACGACGCGTCCAGACGCCCTTGACAATCCGGGCGCAGTTGCTACTCTTAGCCTAATCTTCCACACCGGCTGGTTGGATGCGAATCGCGTTTTCACACAGCAACATCCGTTCAGCAGGACTGTACGCCCCGCGTCAGTGCATCTGTCCGCGGCGGAGGCAGCGCTAGCCTTCGCCACCCGCACGTCCTCACCACCTGTCTAGGGAGTTCTACTCTCCACTCATCGGCGAAGGCTTGGGGCTTCCGCCATTCTGCACTGTCCCGATCCATGTCCTGATGGGAGCACGCGCGCAGAGCACATTTGGCAGGAGCGTTGTGCCTGGCGAGAGGAGGCGGAGCATGAGCGGCGCACAGCGGACCAAGGAGCGCTCTCAGGAAGAAATTCACCGGGAAAGTATGGCGCGTTCCCGGCACTTCAAGAAAGGCATCGTCCCCTACATGGAGGAGGAGGTCCGGCGCTTCGAGGAGGAAGTGGCGGCCTTCCGGGCGGGTGAGGTGGATGACAAACGCTTCATGCCCTTCCGGCTCCGCCAGGGGGTCTACGGGCAGCGTCAGCCCAATGCGCAGATGTTCCGGGTGAAGATCCCCGGCGGCATCCTGACCCCTGAAGCGCTAGAGGCGCTGGGGCGCGTGGTTGAGCGGTTCGCTCCCCTCAGTAAGGGCCACATCACGACCCGGGAGAATATCCAGATTCACCACATGCGCCTGGAAGATTGCGCCGAGGCGATGCGCCTGCTGGGCGAGGTGGGGATAACCACACGGGAGGCCTGCGGCAACACCGTCCGCAACGTCGTGGGCTCCCCCACGGCAGGCGTCTGCCCTGATGAACTCTTTGACGTCACACCATACCTGGCGGCGTACGTGCGGTTTGGGGTCCGTCATCCGCTCACCCAGGATTTCCCTCGGAAATTTAAGACCTCATTCACGGGCTGTGTTGAGCATGATGCCGTGGCCTCCGCCATTCATGACTTCTCCTTTATCGCCCAGGTCAGAGGAGAGAACGGGACGCTGCAGCGGGGCTTCAAGATCCTGGTCGGCGGCGGCACATCCATCATGCCTCGCCTTGGCAAGGTGCTCTACGACTTCGTCCCGGTCGAGGACTACCTCCGGGTCACGGAGGCCGTGTGGGCCGTCTTCAAC
>JBQTJP010000113.1:0-5039 GCA_052386995.1 Armatimonadota bacterium | reverse complement strand
CCGCTCCGCGAAGATCGGCCAGGCGCGACTCGCTCCCGCTTCGAATCTCCACGCGAACCCTGGCGGCGCCGGGAATGACATTCGTGCTCCCGGGCTCCACCTCGACCCGACCGACCGTTGCCACGGCGTCCCCTGCCGACGCGAGCGCGAGACGCCGTACTTCCAGCACCAGCGCACTTGCGCCCCACAGCGCGTCGCGCCGCAGCGACATGGGCGTGGTGCCGGCGTGATTCGCTCGGCCCCGGAACGTGATGGTGGTGCGGCTGATGCCGGCGATCGCGGTCGCCGCGGCCGCGTCGACGCCTTCGGCCTCCAGGCGCGGTCCCTGCTCGATGTGCAGCTCGATGTACGCCGCGAGCCTCGGCGGCTCGCGGCGGGGCAGGGGACAGTCCCAGCGGGCAACGCGCTGGGCCATTGTCACACCATCCCGATCGTGGATCTCGTGTAGGCGCTTGTCGGGAAGCTCGCCGATCAGCGCCCTCGACGTCAGGCAGCCGATCCCGAACGAGTTGCCTTCCTCGTCGGCGAATCCCAGGGCGGCAATGCGATGCCTGAGCGGCGCGCGCGCGTCACGCAGCGCCTGCGCGCACTCGACGGCCGCGACGACGCCGAGGGCCCCATCGAGCCTGCCTCCCATCGGGACGGTGTCGAGGTGCGAGCCGGCGGCCAGTGCGGGGCCGGCGCCGTCCCCGACACCGACGAGGTTGCCGACGCGGTCGAGGAACGGCTCCAGCCCGGCGTCCCGCATCCACGCGGCGACCAGCACGCAGGCCTCCGCGTGGGCCGGTGTGTACGAAAAGCGGCTCATCCCGCCGCGAGGGTCGCGCCCGATGGACGCGAGGCGGTCCAGCCGGTCGACGAGCCGCGTTGCGTTGATGGTGGGCGACGTGGTTCTCACCGTGGCTTGATCCACCGACCCCAACCCGCTTCGCCCGTGACCCGGCCGTCGCGCATCACGGCGCGCCCCCGCACGAAGGTCGCCACCGGTAGGCCATGCATGCGCATCCCGTCGTACATGAGCGCCGTGCCGCGCGATTTGGTGTACAGCGACTGGTGGTTGTGGACGCGCTCGGCCCGCATGTCCACAAGCACCACGTCCGCGTCGGCGCCAACCGCCAGCCTGCCCTTCCGCGGCCACAGCCCGAAGAGCCGCGCCGGATTCTCGCACGTCAGCCTGGCGAGGTCGCCGAGTGACAGACGCTCGCGGTGCACGGCGGTCAGCATGAGCGGGAGGAATTCTTCCAATCCAGGAATCCCCGGTGGCGCGTCCCAGATGTTGTCGGCGAACGGCGCCTTCTCCTCCACGAGGAACGGAGAGTGGTCGGTGCCGATGACATCGATCACGCTCGAGCGCACCGCGTCCCACAATCGGTCCTGCGTCTCCTGCGTGCGCAGCGGTGGATTGCATTTTGCGTAGGGTCCCCACTGCGTCAGCGCGTCTTCGGTAAACATGAGGTAGTGCGGGCAGGTCTCTGCCGTCACCCTGATGCCGGCGTCCTTCGCGCGGGCCACGATCCCCAGCGCCGCGGCGGAGCTCATGTGCGCGATCTGCAGGCGCGCCCCCGTAGCATGGGCCAGGGCGATGCACTGTGCCACCGACGCGGTCTCGGTGATCTCGGGCCGAGCCAGCGCGTGCACCCGACCGTCGTGCCGGCCCGTGCGGCGCGCGCGCTCTTCGGTGACGGTGAGGATCTGCTGCTCTTCGGCGTGCACAACATGCAGCAGACCGGTCCTCGCCGTGCGCTCCATGACCTCGAGCATTCGCCCGGCGTCTGGGCAGCAGATCCCGGTGAACTCGCGCTCGCGGCCCCGCACCGGGTTTGTCCTGAACGTCTTGAACGCGACCGCACCGTTCGCGGCCATCGGCTCGATCTCGTCCAGGTTGTCGCCGCTCGCACCGGCGTACAGCGCGAAGTCCACGATCGAGCGCGGCTGGACGTGCGCCGCCCGGTCGCGCAGGATCGCCGCCGTGTGCACCGGCGGAATCGCAATCGGCATCTCGAGGATCGTCGTGACCCCCGCGGCGGCCGCCGCCTGCGTGCCGGTGAGCCAGTCCTCTCGTTCGACCTTGCCGGGGTCCCGCAGATGCACGTGCGTGTCGATCAGGCCCGGGAGCACGTGGAGTCCTGTCGCGTCGAGCGTCTCCCGCGCTCCAGGCATGGCGTCGTCCCGGTCGACCGCGACGATGCGGCCGTTCTCGACCGCCAGCGCTCCGCGGCGCTCGCCCTCGGCACTGACGAGCGTGCCGCCCCGGATCACCAGATCCGCGATCATCGTTCAGGCCGCGATTTCTTCTTCAATGACTCCATAGAACACACACCAATCGCCGAGCTGTACGGTTGGGTTGGTCCGCAGACCGAACGGGATGCCGTCGTAGGGCGCCCTGATCTCCGCGACCACATCGCCATACACGCTGAGAATCCTGGCGAGCAAGGTGTCCTTGGTGACCCGCCGACGCAGCACCTCCGGTTCGGACAGCCAGAAGCCCGATGCCGGCGCCAGAATGACGGTCTTTTGCTGCCCGACCATCCAGCGCGTCGCATATCGAGGCGCGCCATCGATCATTCCGTAGTGCTTCATGATGTTCAGAATCCCGCCCTCGAGTGATTCGCCGTTCGCGCGAAAGCGCGAGGGGAAGGTATCGCACATCCCGCCGAGCTCGACGGTGATCGCCGCCTTGCCGTGCTGCTTCATCGCCGCCATGGGACTCCCGCGATCGCTGAACGATTTCAGCAGGAGGTCCCATTCGGGCCCCATCGCCTTGGCGAGCGCGAGGCCCTCAGGCGTCGGGTTGTAGAACTGCGCATGCGCCAGATACGAGTGCGCGCCCCCCGAGTGAATCGACACCTCCAGATCCGCGTGCGCGACCAGCGCGGTGTAGTGGGCGTGGGCGACGCGCTCGGTGAGGTGCCCGTCGGGCCGGCCCGGATAGATCCGGTTGAGATCGTAGGTGAACAGGTCGGCGGGATTGCCGCGCTGATTGGCTTCGAACGCTCCCACGTTCACCACCGGCACGCCGACAACTGCGCCCCGCACCTTCGACGGATCGAGGCGCTGCATCAGCCGGAAGACCGTCAGCGGCCCCTCGGGCTCGTCGCCGTGAATGGCCCCATCGATCCACAAGACGCGCCCGTCCTCAAAGCCATTTAGTACGAGCAGCGGAATCTCGATGGGATGACCGCCCGCCCGCGTCCCGACCGGAACGGCACCTCTGCCAACGGCCGCCCGGCGCACGTGGGCGGTCCCGATGGCCAGGTCTTTGAGCATGTACCACCTCCGGGCGGCTCAGTGGTTGCCTACGACAGGTTGAGCAGTGTCGCGATGTTGACGCCTGACTGCACCATCGGCCGGATCGCGCCCGCGCGCGACGTCAGCAGCAGGGTGACGCCGGGGCCGAACCCGGCGCGGTGACTGTCGCCCTGTGAGATGACGCCGACACTGACCGCGCCTTTGTGGTAGCCGCTGTTGAAGGTCGCGTCACAGTCCTGGAAGGCGACGATATCTCCCAGGCGGAGCGACGCCAGGCCGGCGGCCGCGAGCAGGTCGGCATCACCGGTTTGGATGTCGAGCACGCCGCCGTCGCTGGACAGACCGCTGCCCGCGCCCATCAGCTCGGGAGGGACCACGCCGACCACCGGCACCTCGAGGACGCCGTCGCGCGCCGTGATCCCCCACGCCTCTGTCAGCCCGGGAGAAAGGTTTTTGGTCACGACGTTTGGCGCACCGGCAAACTGGAGACCCACGCCGTGCGCCTTGATGCGCACGCGATCGCCGATCGCCAGCTTCTCGAGCGTGCTCTCAGGAAAGTCAAGGATGACGTGTTCGGACCACCGTCCGCTCTTCCCGGTCACGGTCCCTTTCGCGCCCCTCGCATCGCCGGTCATCACGGCCGCCTCGTTGCCCACGCAGCTCAGGGTGTGCAGCGCGACGTGCGCGCCTTCCTCGCGGTTCTTGATCGACACGCCCGGGTGGACGTTCTCCGCCACCCACCCCAGCGCTGAGTCGCCCACCCTGACGTTGTACACGATGCCGCCCAGCGCCGGCACAATGACCGGCCGGCCATCCCTGGAGATGATGTGGGGCATCGCCGGCAACGCCGGCATCCGCGGCGCCACGATCTCTCCGGCGACGGAGATGACGACCAGGCGATCTTCGTTGATCGCGACCATGGGCGCCTACACGCGTCCCGCCGCGGCAAACGCCCCGCAGCCCATGTAGCGCGCGATATTGGCCCCGGGATTGATCACGGGCTCGAGCCGCCCGTCCTGACACGAGAGCAGCGTCATGCATCCCGGCCCGTGGCCGAGCTGCCATGAGTTGCCGTGATTGATGAGCCCGATGAAGATCGCCCCCTTGCGATAGGCTCGCCCCACGGAATGATCGGCGTCCGTGACCGCCACAACATCGTCGGTGCGCAGCGACTCGAGCCCAAACTCCCTGACCGTGGCCGGGTCATTCGAGCAGATGTCCTGGTCCACGTATTCCGGGTTGAGCTCCCACCCCGAGCCCATGATCCGCGACGGCAGGATGTGCGTCACCGGCACCCGCAGCACGCCGCCCCCGGCCTCTTCGATTCCGAGCAAATCGAGCAGCCTGGGATCGAGCTTGCGCACCGTGATGTGGGGATAGTCGACGAGCCGCAGGCCGGTGCCCCAGGCCGTGATCTGCACGCGGTCGCCCGGGCACATTCGTTCCATGTCTGTCTCCGCAAAATCGATGATGAAGCGGGCGTGCTCGCCCATCACCACACCGCGCGCGCCCTTGGCCTCGCCCGAGAGCACGACCGCGTCGTTCCCCAGATTGGCGAGATAGTGCAGGGCGTAGTCTTCCTGCGCGTCGGGCGCGTGCACGCAGACGGCCGGCTCGAGATGGTCCGCTGCCCAGCCGAAGGCCGGGCACCCAGGCCGCGCGTTGTAGATCACCCCGGCCATGCCGATGGGGACGAATGGCTCTCCGCTGGCTTTGACCCGGTGCGGGCCTCGGGCCATGGTGGGGGCGGCGATCACGCCGGTCACGGCCATCTTGACCAGGCGGTCGCG
>JBQTJP010000112.1:0-12803 GCA_052386995.1 Armatimonadota bacterium | reverse complement strand
AGGGCAAGCGCGTCCTGCGCCGAGAGCAGCCGCGCCGTGAAGAGCAGGTCCTTGGCGCGCAGCGGGCCCACGGCGTCTACGACGCGGGCGTAGTTTGTCATAGAGAGGCAGTTGCCCAGCGTGCGGGCGATCGGCACGCCCAGCCGGGCATTGGCCGCCGCGAAGCGCAGGTCGCACACCAGCGCGATGGTGAACCCTCCGCCCGTCGCCGCGCCCTCGATCATCGCGATCGTCACTTTGGTCATCCGCTCCAGCCGCCCCATGATCCGGTCGAGGCGCCGCTCGTACGCCACGGCGTCCTCATTGGTGCGCAGCGCGGTGAACTCGCCGATATCGGTTCCGGCAATGAACGTGCCACCGCCGCCGCGCACGACCACGACCTTCACCTGAGGATCGCCATCGAGGCGCTCGCACGCTTCATACAGCGACTCGTACATCGCGAACGTCATGGCGTTGCGCGCCTCCGGCCTGTCGACGGTAATCCAGGCCAGGGCTCCTTCTACTGTGACGGCGACGGACATTGCCGGATCACTCCTTCTCGGGTGAGGACATCGATCTGGTCGGGCGGGTAGCCGTGCTCTGCCAGAATCTCGCCGGTGTGTTCGCCCAGCAGCGGTGCGGCGCGCCGGATGACCGCCGGCGTCGCCGAACACTTCACGGCGGGTCCAATCTGCTTGATCCGGCCACCCACCGGATGGTCGACTTCCTGCAGCATGGCCCTGGCAATCACGTGCGGCTGGGCGAAGACTTCCGGATACGTGTGGATCGCGCCGCTGGGCACGCCCGCCTCCTCCAGCGCGCGGATCCAGTGGCTGCGCGGCTGTTGCGCCGTCACGGCCTCGACCGCATTGGCCAGCGTCCGGCGATGTCGCACCCGCGCCGCATCCGTGGCGTACTCCCGACGGTGCACGAGCGCCTCCAGACCCATCACCTTGCACATTCGCTCCCACGTGCGCTGCGTGGCGGCGCCGACGGTGATGTAGCCATCGGCGCAGCGGAATGCCTGGTACGGCGCGGTCAGCCGGTGCGCGGACCCGGTCGGCTGGGGCGCCCGGCCAGTCACGAAGTATTCGGTCGCCTCCCACACCGACAGCGCGATCCCTGCTTCCAGCAGCGAGGTGTCGACGTGCTGACCTTCGCCTGTGCGGAGCCGGTGGATGTAAGCGCTGAGGATCGCATACGTAATGAAGAGTCCGGCGCCGAGGTCGCAGACCGGGATGCCGCACTTGACGGGAGCGCCATCGACCTCGCCGGTCACCGACATCAGGCCGCTCTCGCCCTGAGCCACCAGGTCGAAGCCTCCGCGCTGCGCAAACGGTCCGGTTTGTCCATATCCTGACACCGATGCGTAGACCAACGCGGGGTTGATCGTCCGCAGCCGCTCGTAGCCGAGGCCGAGCCGCTCAAGAGTGCCGGGCCGGTAGTTTTCCACAAAGATGTCGGCGCGCGCGGCCAGGCGCTGCGCGATCTCAACCCCGCGCGGATCTTTGAGGTTGAGCACGATATCGCGCTTGTTCCGATTCACCGCCCAGAAGCTCGGGGTCTCCACTTCGTCGCCCGCGCCGAGCCGCCGGCTGGAATCCCCCTCGGGCGGCTCAATCTTTATGACGTCGGCGCCCATATCGGCCAGCAGCATCGCGCAGTAGGGCCCGGCCATCACCTGGCTGACGTCGAGCACGCGCACGCCCGCGAGCGCCGCCTTTCGGTCTGTCATCATGTCGAGCATCACCCATGCCAAGAGTTCTCGTTGACGCAACGACCGCCTTCATGTGACGGGCCGGCCCAAAGCGCGGGAGGGCAGGGAGTCCCCAGCAAGCGGCAGAAGGTGACCTGCGATGACGCAGAGACTCTACCACCGGGATGCGTATCTCCGCGAGTTCAACGCCGAGGTTACGGCGGCGATACCGGCGGCACGCGCCTCAGACGGCCCGGCGATCACCCTGACGGAGACCGCCTTCTATCCCACCTCCGGAGGCCAGCCCTGCGACAGCGGGCGACTCAATGGCGCCGGCGTCCGGGACGTCCGAGAAGAAGCCGGACAGATCTGGCACGTCCTTGATCCGGGTGCTGCGCTCCCCGCCGTCGGAGATCACGTGCGCGGCGTCATCGATTGGGACCGGCGTTTTGACCACATGCAGCAGCACACCGGCCAGCACGTTCTCTCCGCCGCCTTTCTGCGGACACTGGATGCGCCAACGGTGGCGGTGCACATGGGCGCGACCTGCACACTGGACCTGTCCGCGGGGATGCCGAACGACGACGATGTTGCCCGCGTCGAAGATCTCGCCAACACGGTCGTCACGGAGAACCGCGCCGTCACCATCCGCGAGGTGGATCCGGAAGAGGTGGAGGCGTTAGGGCTGCGCCGCCTGCCCAAGCGGACGGGACGGATCCGGGTCGTGGATGTGGCCGAATTCGATCGATCGGCCTGCGGCGGCACGCATGTGTCGGCCACCGGGGAAATCGGCCAGATCGTCGTCCGGGGATGGGAGCGGCACAAGGGCGGCATCCGCGTCGAGTTTCTCTGTGGGTGGCGGGCTCTGCGCGATGGCCGCCGCATCCGCGCCGTGGTCCGCGGTCTCGCGGCGCAGTTTTCGGTCGGCGAGCCCGACCTCACCGAGACGGTCACGCGCCTCCGGGACCACGCTCGCGATGTCGACCGGGACCTGGCGGATGCGCGGACCCGGCTGCTGGCGCACGAGGCCGGCGAGCTGGTCGCGGCCGTTGGCGCCGATCGCGCCGGTCCGAGGTCCGCGGGATCACCGAAGATCGTCGCCGCCGCGTTCGCCGGTCGTTCGATCGATGACCTGCGCGCGCTGGCGCGATTGGTCACGGCTCAGACCGACTCTCTGGCGATCTTCGCGACGGATCCCGATAGGCGCATACTCATCGCGCGCAGTCCGGGGGTCGCCGTTGACGCCGCCGCCCTGCTGCGCGAGACGCTGGCGCCGTTTGGCGGTCGGGGCGGAGGCAAGCCGGAAGCCGCCGAAGGCATGGCGGCAGCCGCCCCATCGGCGTCCGCCCTGGTTGAGGCCGCAAGACTCGCGGCGAGCCGCGCATCCTCGTGACCCAGGTCGATCCCGAGCAGCTCACCGATCTCCTTCACCGCCTGGTTGCCGTGAACTCGATCAACCCGACGCTTGCGCCGGACGGGCGGGGCGAGGAAGCGATCGCGCGGCTGATTGCCGAGGAATGTCGCGCCGCGGGCATGGATGCGCGGCTCGATGAGGTCGTCGCCGGTCGCTACAACGTCGTTGCCCGGATCAGCGGGCCGCGGTCGGGCCGGCGGCTCATGCTCAACGGGCACACGGACACCGTCGGGGTCGCCGGCATGCGCGATCCGTTTGGCGGACGCGCAGACGGCGGCCGGCTGTACGGCCGTGGTGCCTACGATATGAAAGGAAGCCTGGCCGCGATGATCGAGGCGGGGAGGCTCGTGGCGCGCCATGGGCTGCCCGCAGGCGAGCTGGTCCTGGCGTTCGTGATCGATGAGGAGTACGAGAGCCTGGGAACGACCGATCTGCTGCGACGCGAGCGTGCCGACGCCGCCATCGTGACAGAGCCGACCGGCCTGGACCTCTGCCTGGCACACCGGGGATTCGTCTGGGCGCGCATCGAGACTCTGGGCCGTGCCGCGCACGGCAGCCGCTACGCCGACGGCGACGACGCAATCATCAGGATGGGTCACGTGCTGACTGCGCTCGACAGGTTAGATCGCGAGGAGCTCCCCCGCCGCACGCACCCGCTGCTCGGCCGCGCGTCCATACACGCATCGACCATCGGGGGAGGCCTGGGGTTGAGCACCTACCCTGACCGATGCTTGCTCCAGGTCGAGCGCCGGACACTGCCCGGAGAGACGGACGACGATATCGCCGGCGAGCTGCACCGCATCGCCGCCGAGGCCGCGCGCGCGTCGCCGGGGCTGATGGGCCTCGTGGAGATCCTGCTGAGCCGGCCGCCGTTCGAGATCGCACCCGATGCGCCCATTGTCCGCGCGCTGATGGAAAGCACGATCGCGGTGCGCGGCCGGAGCCCTCGCTTCGTCGGTGAGCTGCCGTGGTTCGATGCGGCGCTGCTGGGAGCGGCAGGGATCCCAACAGCGATGTTTGGCCCGGTCGGGGCCGGGGCGCATGCCGCCGAAGAGTGGGTCGAGCTGGCGTCGGTGGTCACGTGCGCGCAGGTGCTGGCCGACGTTGCCGTGCGTTTCTGCGAGCCGCCGTGAGAATCATCACGCTGCTGACGGATTTCGGGTCAGGGTCGCCCTACCCGGCTGAGATGAAGGGCGTGCTGCTGGCATTGTGCCGCGCCACGGTCGTCGACGTAACCCACGACGTGCCGCCACGTGACATCGCCCGCGGGGCCTATCTCCTGGCGACCGTTGCCCGCACCTTCCCGACGGGCACCGTGCATCTGGCCGTGGTCGACCCCGGCGTCGGCACGGCGCGGCAGCCCCTTGCAATCGCTTCCGGCGGGCATTTCTTTGTCGGGCCAGACAACGGGCTTCTCATGCCCGCCGCCGGTGCGCTCGGCGTTGTGCGCTCATTTGCGATCGACGCCACCGCGTTCGCGCGGCGGCCCCTCTCAGCCACATTTCACGGCCGCGATCTCTTCGCGCCGGCCGCGGCGGCCCTGGCCGCGGGCCTGCCGATCGAACGCCTCGGCCGTCCAGCCTCCCCGCCGGTGGAACTGCCCGCTGACACACCCGAGCGCAGCGCCGGCCGGGTGAGGGGACAGGTGATCTACAGGGATCCTTTTGGAAACCTGGTGACAAACATTCCGGGCTCGTGGCTTCTAGATCTCCCGGAGCGCCTCGTGCTGGAGTACAGACGCGGCCGCCACGCCATCAGGCGTGCTCGAACGTATGCCGATGCGGCGGACGGCGAGCTCCTCGCGCTCGTCGGCAGCAGCGGAACCGTGGAGATCGCGCTGAACGCGCAGGAGGCCGCCACCGCGCTGGGTTTGGGCGCCGGCGACGCCGTGATCTTTATAGAGTCGCAATGATGGAATGAAAAACTGGTTCTCGCGCGGAGGTAGTCTCAAGAAAGAAGTTATGACATAATATTCGAGGATAGATCATGAGCGAGATCAATCTCATTCTGGCGTTCGCGGCCGGCCTGTTGGGCTTCTTGAGCCCGTGCATCGTGCCGCTGATCCCAGGATACCTGTCGTTTGTCTCGGGAGTCTCCCTGGCGGAGATGAGCCTGGAAGAGCGGCGCCGGCACCTGGGCCGCGTGCTCCTGGCAACGTCGCTCTTTATTCTCGGTTTTTCTGTGATCTTCACGGCGATGGGGGCGTCGGCCTCCGCCCTGGGGGATCTGGTGCTCGGGAATCGGCTGCTGCTCTCCCGAATCGGCGGCGCCGTTGTCATCTTCCTGGGCCTGGCGGTTCTGGGGATCATCAAAGTCCCGGGGCTGTATCGCGAGCGGCGGTTCCACATGCAGCGCCGGCCGCTTGGGCTCCTCGGCGCGTTTCCGGTGGGGATGGCGTTTGGATTTGCCTGGACCCCCTGCGTCGGTCCGGTGCTCACGGCCGTGCTGACCCTGGCCGCGGCGACGAAGACCGCCGCCAGCGGCGCGCTGCTGCTCTTCGCCTATTCCCTGGGGCTGGGCGTGCCGTTTCTCGTGACGGCGATCCTGATGACCGCGGCGTTTGACGCGATGGGATGGCTCCGCCGCAATGCCAGGGCCGTGACGACGATCAGCGGCGTGTTTCTGCTCGTAATGGGCACAGCAATGGTAACGGATCTGCTCTTTACCCTCAACACCTGGTTGATCCGGCTGGTGCCGATCCGGCCAGCGATCTGAAATCAACAGGTCGAATGGAGTGAGTGCCGGCGATGAAATTCCTTAACCTTCGACTGCGGGCGCACATGCTTCCAGCGTTCGCTCTGCTCCTGATCGTCACGCTCCTGCCTCTCGCGGCTCCGCACGCACAGGCGGCCGACGCCGGCCTGGTCCTGGAGGCGCTGCGGCAGCTGCGCGCCCGGTACGTGGAACCGGTCGACAGCGTGGCCCTGCTCAACGGCGCGATCGGGGGCCTGAAGACGTCGCTTTCGGCCGCGGGTGCAGCCGCCGAGATCCCGGAGATCACATCCGGCTCGTCGGACCCCCAGGCCGAGGCCGCGTTTCGCGTCCGATTCGATGCGGCAACGGCAGCCGCGGGCACCCGTGTGACCCCGACGGCTCTCTCGCATGCCGCCATCCGCAGTATGACGGCCGTACTCAAGGATTCGCATACCGGATTCGTCTCGGCCGAGGCAAACCGCGAGCGCCAGTTGAAACTCCAAGGTCAGGCCGGTTTCACAGGCGCCGGCATCGTCCTGATGCCGCGGGAAGGTCGCTTTTACGTCCGCGACGTCGTTCCGGGGAGTCCCGCTCAGGCTGCCGGCGTGCAGCAACTCGACCGCATCGTGCGCGTGGACAACGTGTCCACGACCGGACTTCAAGTTGACCAGCTCTCGGGCATGATCCGCGGGCCGGCCGGGACGGCGGTGTCGATCATCTTGGACCGCCCGGGCCGTGCCGATCCGGTCAACGTCACGGTCACGCGCGCACCGATTCAGGTGCCTTCGATTTTCCAGACCCGCGTCATGGATGGTGGGGTCGGATACCTGCAGCTCTATCAGTTCAGCACACGCACCGGCACCGAGTTCCGCGATGCCCTGCAGCGGATGCTCGCCGGAGGCATGCGCGCGCTCATCCTCGACGTCCGTGCGAACAGCGGCGGCTACGTGCATGAGCTGGCCCTGGTTCTCAACACTCTGCTCCTGCCTGGTCGCGCGATCTATCAGGAGATCACCCGGGGCGGCGCGTCGCGGACGGTCCGTACCTCGGGAGCACCCATCCTGCCGTCGCATGTGCCCGTCGTGGTCCTCTTGGATGAGGCCTCGGCGTCGGCAGCCGAGCTCCTGGCGGCCGCACTGCAGGAACACGGTCGCGCCACGCTGATGGGCGCGAAATCGAGCGGCGCCGTTGAGGCGAGTATTGTCGTCGATCTGTCCGACGGCTCAGCGCTGTCCATCACGATCCTGCGGCTGGCCTCGGGCTCCGGCAAGCGTCTGGAGGGGGTCGGCGTGGCCCCCGACGTCCAGGTCGCTCAGTCGACCGCCGAGCTCGATCAGGGGCGCGACTCGCAGCTCCAGCGCGCACATCAACTGGCGCGGCAGCGCCTCGGTCAGGCGCAGCAGCGCGTACCGGCGGCCTCCCGGTAGTTCAGGCCGCCCCACCCGCGCGGTAAGGACCGCCATGTCCGGCACTGCCGCCCGCGCACACGACGCGCACGGGGAGACGTACGACTGATGATTCGGGCATCCGATGCAGCCATGCTGCCCGCCGACCGGCTGCGCGACAAGCTCGTCGCCATGAACGGCAAAGGCTTCCAGGCGTATCAGGACCTTGCCGGCGCGTATCGGTTCGAGCGGTTCGTCCTCTATCTCGACAGCATCCAATCCGACCCGGTCGCCGCTCCCACCAGCGCACGGGTGCGGATCGACCAGGCGGAGGCGCAAGTTCCGCAGGCGCTGTGGTCGGCGCCCGTGCAGCACATGGCCGTCGCGGACTTTCTCACGCGCCGGGTGCAGGAGGCGATCCGCAAGCACGTCCGGTCCCGCTGGTCGGGCCGGCTGGTGCCGCTCGCGATCGACGCCGGCGGGCAGACCATTCTCGCGCGCACGGCATGCACGGTGACCGAAGCCTCCATTGAGATGCGGCTCGCGGTCGGCCTGCCCTCCGAGGGACGCAAGGTGCTGACCAGGGCCGCGCACACGCTCCTCTTCGAGGAACTCCCCGCCATCGTCAGCGCTGGACTCATCTGGACGAACCTCGACGCGGACGCGGGCCGCCGGCACGTCGCGGTCGTCGAGGACTACCTTGTCCTCCGTGACGCCCTGACGCCGCTGGGATTGGCGGCTTTTCTCGCCGATGGCTCGATCCTGCCCCGCGAGCCCGGGTTTGGCGATGGGCCACTGCGCGGGCGTGGGGTGGCGCTGCACGCCCCCGATGATCTTGCGGTGACTGTGACGCTTCCTCACCGCGGGCCGGTGCGCGGCCTGGGGATCCGCAAAGGGGTCACCGTCGTCTGCGGCGGAGGATTCAGCGGGAAGTCCACACTGCTGGCCGCGATCGGTGCCGGTGTCTATCCGCACGTGCCCGGTGACGGCCGTGAGTACGTGGCCGCGCTCCCCGATGCCGTCATGATCCGCAGCGAGCCCGGCCGCCGCATCGAGCGGGTCGACGTCAGCGCGTTCATCCGCGAGGTCCCGCAGCGACACGATGTGACGGCGTTCGCCGTCGAGCATGCGACGGGTGTGGAGGCCATGGCCGCCGCGACCGTCGAGGCGCTGGAGGTCGGGACCAGCCTACTGCTGTGCGATGAGGATGAGAGCGTCGTGGCGTTCCTGGCCCGCGACGCGGTCATGCGGCAGATGGTCCCCAGAAGCCAGGAGCCCCTGACCCCGCTGATCGACCATCTCCGGCCGCTGTGGGAGTCCCGCGGCATCTCGTCGATCATTGTGACGGGCGGCCTGGGCGACTATCTCGCGGCGGCCGACACCGTCATCGTTATGGAAGGATTTCAACCGACCGCGGGAACCGCACGCGCCCGAACCGTTGTGGCCGGGATCGCGCGGCGCGAGCACGACGCGCCTGTGCTCTCGCCCGCGCCGCGCTACCCTCAGCCCCGGGGCTTCGCCGGCCTGCGGGGACGCGAGCGTGTGGAGATGCGAGGTCGCAATACCCTGGCCGTGGGCCGTGAGACGGTTGAACTCGGTGGGGTGAAGCAGCTCGTCGACGCCAGCCAGGCGCGAGCGGCGGGCTCGGCGCTCCTCTATGCGATCGAGAGAGAATACTTCGACGGCGCGATGTCCATTGCCGGGGCGCTCGACCGTGTGTTTGCCGACATCGAGCGGTCTGGACTGGAAGTCCTGGCGCGCGAGCACGATGCATCGGGGGAGCATGCGATGCCCCGGCGTCATGAGGTCGCAGTGATCCTCAACAGGATGCGCGCGTTGCAGGTGCGATCACGGCGCTCGGCTGGGGAACAGGCGCCGGAGGCTGTGCCGTCAGATCTTGCCACCGCCGCGCCCGCAGGGCTCGTGCCGCCACAATCTTCCGATGGACCTTCCGAGGAACCGCCCGCGCCGGAGTAGAACTCCGGAACCATGACCCTGGACCTGTCCTGAGCCCGAGGAGGTGCGAGAATGGATGTCACCAAGATCCTGCTCGGTGAGGCGGACATTCCGAAGGCCTGGTACAACATAGCCGCGGACCTGCCGGTCAAACCGTTCCCGGTCATCCACCCAGGCACCAAGCAGCCCATCGGCCCGGCGGATCTGGCGCCACTGTTCCCCATGGCCCTCATCATGCAAGAGGTCAGCACCGACCGTGAGATCGAGATCCCCGAACCGGTGCGAGAGGTCTACCGGCTCTGGCGGCCGACGCCGCTGCACCGCGCGCGGCGGCTGGAGAAGGCGCTGGACACGCCGGCCCGCATCTACTACAAGTACGAAGGCACCAGCCCCGCGGGCAGCCACAAGCCAAACACCGCTGTGGCGCAGGCGTTCTACAACAAGCAGGAGGGCGTGCGGCGGCTCACTACCGAAACGGGAGCGGGGCAGTGGGGCAGCGCGCTTGCGCTGGCCTGCCGGTTCTTCGACCTTCAGTGCACGGTCTACATGGTGCGCGTGTCTTATGAGCAGAAACCATATCGCAAGGTCATGATGCAGACCTGGGGGGCAGATGTCCTGCCCAGCCCCTCCGACCGCACCAACGCCGGCCGCGGCGTGCGGCAGAAAACGCCGGACTCTCCCGGCAGCCTCGGCATCGCCATCAGCGAAGCTGTCGAAGACGCCGCGACCCATGACGACGCGAAGTACTCGCTGGGCAGCGTGCTCAATCACGTGTTGATGCACCAGACCGTCATCGGACGGGAAGCCCGGAAGCAGATGGAGATGGCGGGCCATGGGCCGGATGTCATCATCGGATGCGTCGGCGGCGGCAGCAACTTCTCGGGGCTCGCGTTTCCGTTCATGCCCGAGAAGTTCAAGGGCGGCAAGACGCGGTTCGTGGCGGTGGAGCCCGAGGCCTGTCCAACATTGACCCGCGGCGACTATCTCTACGATTTCGGCGACACCGCGGCGACGACCCCGCTCATAAAGATGTACACCCTCGGGCATACGTTCGTCCCCCCGGGCATCCACGCCGGAGGACTGCGGTACCATGGCGACGCGCCGCTGCTGTGCCTGCTGTACCATCACAAGTACGTCGAGGCCGTTGCCTACCAGCAGCGGACCGTCTTCGATGCTGCCTTACAGTTTGCGCGGACGGAGGGGATCATCCCGGCGCCGGAATCGGCCCATGCCATTCGCAAAGTCATCGACGAGGCGATCGAGGCCAAGGTCGAGGGCAAGCCGCGGACGATTCTCTTCGGTCTGTCCGGCCACGGGCACTTCGATCTCGGAGCGTATGAGGCGCACCTGGCGGGCAAGCTCGAAGACTTTGCGTACCCCGAGGCGGCGATCAAGTCGGCGATGGGCGAATTGACGGGGATTCAGCCTTGATCGAGGCGTGAAGTGCAGGAGGTGTAGACCGCATGCGACACATCGGGATCGCCCTTGGCCTGGTGCTTCTTGTGGCCGCCGCGCTCCCCGCGCAGACCACGGTGAAGGGCGACGCGCGCGCGTGGGATGAGATTCAGGCGGCGTACACACGTCTCGGTGAGGCGAAAACCCACCGGATGACGATGGGTCTGGCGCCCGGAGTGGCTTCGCAGGGGTTCGAGTTCAGCATGACCTCGGAGATCGTCGCTCCCGATCGGAGTAAGATGACCATGCGGCAGGCGGATATTGCGATCCAGGAAGTCGTCATCGTGGGACGGGACATGCGTAGGCGCACGACGCTCCTCCCCCGGGGCCAGCAGATGTACGACATGCAGCGCTCCGTGTTCAATCAGGCCTTCGGCGGGGGAATCAGCAGCATCATCGGGTGGATCACCAACCCTGTGGGGATGGCGGTGAGTTACGTAATCTCTCAGGCCGCTTCCCGCATGGCGCAGGCCGCGACCGCAGGGGAGGAGCCGGGCAAGTGGAAGTGCACGCAGCTCGCCGAGGGTGGGGGCGGATCCCAATCGCAGTCTCAGGCGCAGGCGGACATCACCGTGACGAAGCTCGCCGATGGAAACGTAGAGGGCGCGCGGACGCAGGTCTACGAGATGGCCATGACCGAACGAGGACGGACCAACAAGACTCGCATGCACGTGCTCGCCGACCGCGGAGTCCCGCGCCGGATGGAGATGTTCGACGAATCCGGCAAGCACCTCGCCAATATGGATTTTGTCGACGTCGGCGCGGCCATCACGATCGAGCTGCCGCCGTGTGAGCAGTAGGCCGATCGGGTAGATCCCCGAGGGGGCGCCGCACAGTCTGGCGCCGCGGTTCGCGCCCAGGCGCCCCCTCTCCGGACCGCGCCCTGATCTTGCCCAGCCGTTCTCTCCGGGCTCTCTCACCAGAGACGATCATCCTGGGCACGACGCGACGCAACCTCTCGGCCCGCAGGGACGTTAGTATATATGACGAAATTAGTCAAGAATCTCTGGCCCGGACCCGCGGTCGACGCAGGCGCTTGACCGCTCATGAAGGGGCGCAGGAGGCTCGTCTGTTGAGAACGATCAGGACTGCCCTCGTCTTCGTACTCATGCTCCTCATGTGCGGATCCGTTGCCGCGCAGCCGTCCGTCGTTGTGGTCTATTCCGCCCGACGTGAGCCGCTGATCCTTCCCATCATCGACCGGTTCCGTCAGCAAACCGGGCTGCGCGTAACCGTGCGGTCCGGCACCGCGGGTGAGCTCGCCAACCTGCTGCTCGAAGAGCGAAGCAAACCTCGCGCCGACGTCATCATCTCGAACGAGGTCTCGATCCTCGAAGCGCTGCGGCGTGAGGGCCTGCTCGACCCATATCTGAGCCAGGCGGTACGGCGGCTGCCAGTGGAGTTTCGGGCGAGCGACGGCGCCTGGATCGGGCTTTCGGGCCGCGCGCACGTCCTCATGGTGAACCGCGACCGCCTGGCCTGGAACAAGCTGACCGCGCCTGTCTCGATGCTCGATCTGGTGGACCAGCGCTGGCAGGGACGCATCGTGATGCCCGTATTCACCAATGAGTACGTCGTGGCGTGGTTGTCGGCGCTGCGCCTGGTCCGGGGCGACCAGTGGACGATGCTGTTCTTCAACCGTCTTCGCGACAACCGGCCGGTGCTGGTCGCCGGAGGCACGCAGGTTCGCGAGGCGATCGCGCGCGGCGAGGCGGCAGTGGGCGTGGCGAACCACTACTACTATCATCTCCAGGTGGCAGAGGGCAGCCGGAACATCGATGCCATCTACCCGGATCAGGGCCCGGATGGCATGGGCGCGCTCTTTTCCCCAACAGGCATTGGGATCGTGCTCGGTGCGCCGAATCAGGCCGGCGCGCGGCGTTTGGTTGACTTCCTCGCCGCCGACGCCAAAGCGCAGGAGTTCTACGCGAAGGCCAATTTCGAGTATCCGATGCTCCCGGGGGTGCCGCTCCACCCACAGGTGCGGCCGCTTACCCAGTTCAAGCGCATGGCGGTGACCTACCAGCAACTCGGCGACCTGCGCGCGAGCACGCTGCGGCTGATCCGAGACGGTTCCTTCAAGTAACGTGAGGGCCGCGGCCGCCGATCGCTTCGCGCCGGGCGCGACCGGCCGGCCCGTGCCGTGGACGCTCCTCGTCCCGTCCGTCCTGATTGCGGCGGCCGCGGCCGGCCCCATGCTCTTCCTGGTCGCGCGGGCAGCATC
>JBQTJP010000111.1:0-25600 GCA_052386995.1 Armatimonadota bacterium | reverse complement strand
GGCGCTCACTCTAGCGTCGGCCGAGCGGAGCATAGGCACCATAAAGGGCCTTTCAGCCCTTGGCCCTTAGAGTCCTCTTCTGAAGATAGGAGAGCAACGATGCCGAGCGTCCGACCTTTTCTGCGCGTCGGAGGAGGTCGGGGGTTCAAGACCCTCCTCGCCCACCACCTGAGAGCCGCGCCCTGATTGAGTTCTAGCTTAGGCCTGCGCTGAAATTTTCAGCCTACACGCGGGGATGTAATTCGGCCTCGTCTACACGAACTGGATTCCAGCGATATGGTCCCAGGAGAGACCGATGATCTTCCCGTTAAGTTCCACGACGAGCGCATCATCGTCGGCCCGCTTCACCTTGACGCGCCACTGCGGGAAGAACGCCTGCCCCGCACTGGCTCCACCTGGCGTCGCCGCAATCGGTGGCGCGAAGAATACGACTATTTCCTCGTCTACCTTAAGTGATCTGACGGAATCCAATCCGATGTGAAGTCGTCGCACTCCTTGTCTCACCCTTTCGCCTTCACCTTTTTCCTGAATTGATTCACAGTCGACGCCTACCCCCCTTTCCCCAAGCCACTGCCGGAGCCCCACAGGGAGAGCCGCAGGCAGTCCTCCCTTCCCTTTCCTACTCGTAAGCACAGTCGTACCTGTGTCAAACTCATGACGGGATCAGGGATTTGGCGCGACCTTCTCTTAGGCTAAGAGGAGTCAGCGTGTTTGTGTGAACCCATACCAAAGTTTGATTCCTCCAATTTTCGGGATTCACCCCGGTCGGCCGGATGCGAAACGATGGGTGGACCGTCGCGGGGCCGGGTCCGCTAGTTCGTACGAAGCTCCCATCCGATGGCGTCGAGGTCGGGGAGATCCGTCCCCCCCAGGCGTCTGAGCATGTTGAGGGCCTGTAGCGCGGTGGTGCATGCCGTGCGTGAGCACATGCACCAACGCGGTGCCGCGCGTGAAGTGCTCGGGCAGGAATTCCGCCCGCATCATCTCGGATTCACGCACCGGCCGATCGGCGATGCGGTCCGACCACCGCAGCATCGCGCCAATAATGTGCCGCAGCGTGTCGTGCAGCGACTCCGGGCCGATGTCGAATCGCTGCTGGACCTGCTGTGGTGTCAGGGACCGGCAGCGTTCCAGGAGCACACGGGTTGCCCAGGCGTTGTGTCGGAGCAGGCGTGAGGTCATGCTCATGGTCCGCCTAGCTCACCAGGGACATATAGGTGGTCTCGTCTATTCCCAGGTCGGTGCGGTCGACCGACCGCAAGATGCGGCGCTCCTGATGGTCCTCCAGGTTCAGCTCGTGGAGGATCACAGGTGAGTTCACCCGCGGATCAGTGATACCAACCACGGGGCGCGCCGCATCGCGTTCGCCGGGCCGGCGGACCACGGCCAACGCTCCGTCGTCGAGAACGACGAGCGTTCCCACGGGATACACGCCCAGCTCGTGCACGAAGGCCTTGACGAGCGCGGGGTCATAGATCGAGCCCGCCCCCTTGAGGATGAATCGCATGACCTCGTCCGGAGCCATGGGCCGGCGATATATCCGGCGGGACGTGGTCGCGGCGTCGTACGAGTCAATAATCTGGACGATGCGGGCCAGCAGGTGGGGGCGCTCCTTAGCGCTGATGCTCGGGTACCCGGAGAGATCATAGTTGGCATGGTGCTCGAAGGCCACGATCATAGCCAGTCTGGAATGCCCCGCGAGATGGCAGAGCAGTTGGGCCCCGTACACCGTATGGCGCTGCATGATCATCCGTTCATCGGCCGTGAGCTCGCCGGTTTTGTTGAGGATCTCCCGTGGAATGCGGACCTTGCCGACATCGTGCAGCAGCGCCGCGAGTCCGAGGGCGGCCGTCGTGTCTCGGTCCAGCTGCAGCCTGGAGGCCATGAAGAGCGATAAGATGCACAGGTTGACCGAATGATGATAGGTGTTCTGATCGTAGTTCTTGATGATCGCAGCCCGCATGAGATCAGTCCTGTGCCTGGTGAACGTGTCGGCGAGGGAGTTCACGACGATGCGCGCCTTGTGGAGATCTAGCGTGGTATTCCTCGATGCCTGGGAGTACAATTCGTCGATCACGTGTAGGCCTGCCCGATAGGCGTCGCGTGGATCCACCTGGAAGGCCGTACTCGGCAAGACGTTCGTCGGCCGCCCGCTGCCCACGGCAACGTGGTGCACCCTGTTCTGCGCCAAATATGCCGCCGCACCGCCGCGCCGCAGGACCTCGTCCGCGGGCATGCCAAGCAGCGCGACCATGCACCAGAGTTCTCGGGCCTCGAGGCCCATCGAAATCGTCAGGGCCAGGACGTTCTGCTTCTTGAGCGCGTTCAGCAGCGGGGAGAGCTGCATACTCTCCTCCAGCAGCATCGTCTGGCCCACAAAGAATGTCTCTTCGTGAATAAAGATCGTCAGCGACGGGCGGTCGGCGAGCAGATGCGCAACGATCTGGAGCAGGTCGTTGACCTGTCGCTCGATCACAGGATGGTCTTTGCCGTACAGCGCCGCTGTCCGCCAGACCCGAGACAGACCCCGCAACACGGCCCCGGGCCGCAGGCGAGACTGCAGAGGTGCATCGCCCGTGGTAGTCCAGGGCCCGGCGGCCGACCCGGCGGCCTCCGAAGGGAGCGGCTCGCTCACGGCCTGTTCGTCCCCATCGTCAGAGTGATCAGCGACCGTTCGCCAACCGGCCCACCCTCCGCGATGGTGACCAGGGCCTCCCGCGCCTGTCGGCGGAGGGTTCGGCTCGAGGGTCTGATGCCGAATCGGCGTCGGGCCAGACGCTCGAGCACCGGGAGCGCATCTCGTGCACGGACCCGGACCACGGCGGCCACGATGGCCTGTTTGGTGAGGAATTGACGGTTCCATGGATCGTGCCGCTCCAGGAGGCTGAGAAGCCGGGACAAGGCCTGATGGACCCCGGTGTCGTTGAGCGATAGGACGGCCTTCAGCCTGATCCGCTCGTCGGGGTCGTCAAGAAACGTGACAATCTGCGCCTCGGCCTGGTCGGTCCCGATGCGCACGAGGGCTTCTACAGCCTCGCGACGGACCCTGTACTCGGGATATTCGGCGAGCAAGGCAAGGTGGACGACGCCCTTCGGATCGCCCAGGCGACCGAGGATGTTGGCGACGTTCCGAACCACATACCACCGCGGATCGGCGACAAAGGCCCCTATCTCATCGACATGGTCCCGGCCGGAAGATACAAGGATATCACAGACCAGTCTCCGCACACCGGCGCGGGGCTCGTCGCCGAAGATTCGCACGAACGAGCTCACGGCCTTGTCGGCGAGCAGTTCCACGCATACCCGGACATCATCTCCGGTCTCCGTATCCGGCGCGTTCCACAACGCTTCCAGCAAATCGGCGAGCGGCCGGCCTTGGTGGAGACCGCTCAGGATCCCTGCCAGCGCCCGGTGGTGAGCGATCATTCTCGAGGCGGCCTCGTCAAGCCCCTGCAGCGCTGCCCGTAAGAGTCGAAACTCCCGATGCTGGACAAGCCACGGAAGGGATTCTGCGAGAGCGTGGGCGATGTCCGCGATGTCCGATTCGTCGTCCAGGCTGCGATAGACATCGACCAGAGTCGCGATGGCCTCACACGTGACCAGGTCATCGTTCATGGCTGCAGACTCTTTGAAGGCAAGCTCCGTCGGCCGGCCGGCGACGGCGTCCAGCGCGGCGAATGCCGGCGCTTGCGAGGCTTCCCTCGTCGCCTGCTGCCGCATCAACAGCTGCAGCTCCGGGTCGAGGAACTCCCTTCGCTCGTCTTCGTCCGGCTCGCCCCGAGGGCTCGCTTCTCTGGGCGCATCGTTTTGCAGTGAGCTCAGGGGGACGATGCCGGCGAGGCGCTGTTCGGACAGGCGACTCAGCAGGAGCCGGGCCGTCTCATCCCCGCTGGCTTGAGCGGCAAGCGTCTGCTCCAGCGGGGTCCGCACGGGCTCCTCGAGCAGAAGCACGGCCGCGGCGATGTCGGTGTAGAGTTGCTGATGATCCTCGACGGGTTCGTTTAAAACGAACCGATCAAGACCCTTGATGAGACGGTAAACATTCTCGCTTTGGCTTTCAGTCGTGGCACGTCCGGCCGCGTCCCCTAGGATGGCATGCACGTGCTCAAACATCGCGGCGATGGCCTTGGGCCCGCCATGCAGCGTTTCGGCGACGATCTCGCGATGCTCAAGCGAGAATCTCCCGTGAGCCAAGAGGTCCTGAAGCGCCTCCCAACTTGGATCCTGCGGGGTCTGGGCAAGCGCGATGGCGATCTCAGCGATCCTAATCGTATGAATCCCTGCCTGCCGCAGAAGGTGGGCCACGCCGCCTTCTGCCTCGAGGCTTGCCCGGTCCTTTCTCACGGTAGTCAGAAAGATGCTCAGATCCCGGGCGGTGACACCGACGGCAATCGTGAGGCCGATGACCTTGCGCGTATACAAGTGATAGGCCAGGTTCGCGGCGGCGATGTCCATGAACGTGGCGGCGTCAACCTGGAGTGAGTGTTTGGACACACGCACGTCAATGGGCCCGTACGCCTCAATGCAGCGGTGCAGTCCATCGAGCAACTCTGCGACGGCTCGGTCGGCAACCGGACTCGGCGGGGGGTAGAGCCCATAAGTCTTCAACGCGACACTGATGCGTCGCAGGAGGGGGCTGGCGGCCTGCGCCTTCGACCTCATCTACGAGTTCCCCGGGGGGTATGCCCAGCCTGGTGGCAAGACAGTCGGGCCGGCCGGTTCGGACCTATCCCACCTGGCGGACCTCAGCGGAGCCGTCCCGCACCGCCCGCGCGCCGAGCAAGGTGAGCTTCGATTCGAGGGCCTCGTAGCCGCGATCAAGGTTCTGCACCCGCGAGATCGCGGTCTCGCCGTCGGCGGTCAGCGCCGCGACGACCATCGCGGCCCCGCCGCGAATGTCCGGCGCCTCCACCGGCGCTCCGCTGAGTCTGGGGATGCCGGTGACGTGCACGCTGTCACCTTCTACCTTGATGTCCGCGCCCATGCGCCGTAGCTCGTCGGTGTACGCGAAGCGCGCCTCGAAGACCGTTTCGCGAATCTTCGAGACTCCGCGCGCCCTTGTGAGGAGGGCCACCATCGGCGGGTGCAGGTCCGTAGCGAAGCCGGGATACGGCGCCGTGTCGACATCGACGGCCTTCAGCTCGCTGCCTGCCCGCACGCGCACACCGTCCGTGTCGCGAACGACCTCGACTCCTGCCTCTTCGAGCTTCGTGAGCAGCGCGGTAACGTGCTCGGGGATCATCCCTTCGACGAGCACATCGCCCCCGGTCGCCGCCCCCGCGATCAAAAATGTCCCGGCTTCGAGTCGATCAGGGATGATCGCATAGGACGCGCCGTGCAACGCCGATGCGCCTTCGATCGTGATGGTGTCGGTGCCGGCGCCTTTGATCTTCGCGCCCAGGAGGTTCAGAAAGACCGCGGTGTCGACGACTTCGGGCTCGCGCGCGGCGTTCTGCAGCGTCGTCACGCCGCGGGCCATCGAGGCGGCCATCATGAGGTTGATGGTCGTCCCCACGCTGATCCGGGGAACATAGAACGTGTTCCCACGGAGGCGGCGTACCGAGGCCTTCATATACCCGTGTTCGGTCGTGACTTTGGCCCCGAGCGCGGCAAATCCCCGGAGATGGAAGTCCACCGGCCGCGCCCCGATCGAGCAGCCGCCGGGCAGCGGCACCTCCGCCTGGCCCATCCGCCCCAGGAGCACGCCGGCAGTATAGAACGACGCCCGCATGCTGCGGCACAGGTCGTACGGCGCGACATGGCGCGCCAGACTCCGCGCGTCGATCGTCATTCGCCCGCCGGCGAAGGCGATCTTCGCGCCGAGCGCCTCGAGGATGTCGACGAGGGTCGTGACATCGCGGCACTGCGGAACGTTGTCGACTGTCGAGACATCCGCTGCCAGACACGCGGACGCGATGACGGCGAGCGAGCTATTCTTGCCGCCGGCAACCTTGACCGCGCCGCGCAGCCGGCGGCCGCCCGTAATGAGCAACTTTTCCACCGAGTTCCTCCTGCCGAACGAGTGTGTCGGCTGCTACGATGTAGCGGCGCGCATCCGGGTCTCGACGTACGCCTGCACCAGCTCTTCCAGCAGCAGGAGCCGGTCGACTTGCCGGATGATCTTACGCGCGTCGCCGTGGCTGGTAATGTACGTGGGATCTCCCGACAGGAGATACCCGACGATCTGGTCCACGGGGTTGTAGCCCCGCTCCTCGAGCGCTCGGTACACGGTCATCAGGATGTCGCGCACGCCAGAGGCAGCGCGATCGCCAACGCGGAATACTCCTGTGCGTTCATGCTCTTCCATGCTCCGCGATCACCTCCGCGTTCGTTCCCGCCCGCGTCCAAATCCGACCCGAGGGGGTGCCAGGCGTGCCCTTGGTGGGCCCGCCTGGCTTCGATCCAGGAACCGGCGCCTTATGAGGGCGCTGCTCTACCACTTGAGCTACGGGCCCGCGCGACGATTATAGCATCGAAACGCGCGGGGCGGTCCGGGGGCCGCCATCAAGACCCGATCGGGCCGCCATCACCCTCGTAGACGACTCGTACCAGGTACAGACCGTGGGCCGGGGCCGACGGCCCTGCCTGCTGGGGATCTCCCGATCTCAGGATGGTGGCGACGGCCTCCGGCGCCAGACGCCCTCCGCCGACCCGCAACAGCGTACCGACGATCCGGCGCACCATCTGCCGGAGAAACCGGTCTGCGGCGATCGTGAAGACCAGGAGGTCGTCACGTCGCTCGATGCGCAGCGCCTGCACCGCACACGTGGTCAAGCCAACCGCGGTCCCGCTCACACGGAACGCGGCGAAGTCGTGGCGCCCGGTGAGGTGTGCGGCACCGGCCGCCATCGCCTCCAGATCGAGCGTGCCCGGCACGTGGTGAGCATACCCGCGCAGCAACGCCGACGGCCGGGCGCGCATCAGCACGGCATACCGGTAGATCCTGAGCAGCGCGTCGCGGCGCGCGTGAAAGTCGGGGGCGGCAATCGTCACGTCACGCACGACGATATCGTCGGGCAGCAGCGCGGTGAGCGCGTCGCGGATACGGTCGGGTGTCAGCCGCGTAGGCACACTCGTGTGCGCGACCTGGCCCAGCGCGTGCACGCCGGCATCGGTCCGGCCGGCGCCGATAACTCGGCACGGCGCCCCAAAGAGCGACGCCGCTGCGTCCTCGAGGGCGGCCTGAATCGTGGGCGCGGCGGGCTGACGCTGCCAGCCCGCGTAGCGCGTCCCGTCGTACTCGATGAGCAGGCGCAGCGTGGGCACGCCTAGCGGACGAGCACGAACAGGAACGACGCCGCAAGAACGGCAACCGCCGCAACCGCGTCGGCCAGCCGGAGGCGCAGCTCCCGCATGCGCGTCCGGTGCGCGCCGCCGCTGTAGCAGCGGGCCTCCATCGCGAGCGCCAGCTCTTCCGAGCGCCGGAAGGCGCTCAGAATCAGGGGGACGAGCACGGGGATAAATGCCCTGGCCCGCCGCAGGACGTGCCCTTCTCCAAACGCCGCACCGCGCGCCATCTGGGCCTTGGCGATGCGCTCGGTCTCTTCGAACAGCGTCGGGATGAAGCGGAGCGCGATGCTCATCATCATCGCCAGCTCATGTCCGGGGATGCCCACCCGGCGGAATGGGCGCAGGAGCACCTCGAGCCCATGCGTCAGCTCCACCGGCGAGGTCGTGAACGTCAGTAGCGACGTCACGGCCACGAGCAGGAGCAGGCGCCCGCCGACGAACGCCCCGTTCCTCAGGCCGCCAACCGTGGCGACGAGCGGGCCGAGGCGGAACAAGACCGGCGTGGGGTCGCCCGCGGCGAAGAACAGGTTGAGGAAGACCGTCAACAAGAGCAGGACGACCACCGGCCGCAGGCTGCCTATCGCGTACCCAAGCGGGATCTGCGCCAACAGGAGCGTTCCGATGACGGCGGCCGCGAACAGGCCGAGCCCCGCAAATGACGGAACGATGAACAGCACGATCATCAGGACGCCTGTCGCCAGGATCTTCGTGCGTGGATCGAGCCCATGGACCGGCGAGGGCCCGGGCAGGTACTGCCCGACGGGCACGTACTTAGCGAGCTCCATGCCGTATTTTCCGCAGCGCGGCCGCAATCGCCACGCGTGCCTCTTCGATCGTCAGCGCGTCGGGGACCACGAGCCCGCGTGCCCTGAGCGCGCGAACCAGGCGCGCCGCCCGCGGGATGTCCAGTCCGATGCGGTGCAGGTCGTCAACGCGATCGAATACCTCGCGCGGCGGGCCCTCCAGCACGATCCGCCCATCGTGCAGCACGATGATCCGATCCGCGAGTTCGGCGGCCTCGTCCATATTGTGGGTCGCCAGCACGATGGTCTGACTTGCGGCGTGAAGCGCCTCGACGCGCGCGAGCAGCTCGGCGCGGCCACGGGGATCGAGCCCCGCGGTCGGCTCGTCGAGCACCAGCACATGCGGCCGCATGGCGAGGATCCCGGCCATGGCGACCCGCCGCATCTCGCCGCCCGAGAGGCCAAACGGCGAGCGGTCGCCAAACCGGGCCGGGTCCAGGCCCACCGCGCGCAGCGCCTCATCCACGCGCGCCGCGACGGCGTCGTCGGGCAGGCCCAGGTTCTTCGGACCGAAGGCCACATCGGCACGCACCGTCTCCTCGAAGAGCTGATACTCGGGAAACTGAAAGACGAGCCCGACCTGCTGCCGCGCGCGCCGCCGATCCGCACCCGCAGCCCACAGATCTTGACCACCCACCCACACCGTCCCGCGCGTCGGCCGCAGCAGGCCGTTGAAGTGCTGAATCAGTGTCGATTTGCCCGAGCCGGTGGGCCCGATGATGGCCACGCATTCGCCGATGCGCACCTCCAGGGTCACGCCGCGCAGCGCGACGGCCTCCAGCGGCGTTCCCAGCAAGTAGGTGTACGCGAGGTCCCGGCAGGCGATCGCTGTGTCAGGCATGCGGTCGGCGAATCCCACCGGCGCGCGCCACCGCGTCGGCCAGTGCTTCGGCCGTGTGGACGCCGCTGGGGATCGGGAAGCCATCGTGCCGCAGCCAGTGGGCCAGGCGCGCCATGCGCGGCGCCTCTAAACCCCCGACGGGCGCTTCGCTCAGTCGATCGAACACGTCGGCCGGGGGGGCATCAAGAATGATCCGGCCGGCCTCGAGCGCAATGATCCGGTGCGCGTCGGAGAACTCTTCCATGGCGTGTGAGATGAGGACGATCGTCATGCCGTCGCGATTGAGCGCACGCACCGTCCCCAGCACGTCGGCGCGGCCTTCAGGATCGAGCATCGTCGTGGCCTCGTCGAGCACGATGCATTCGGGCCGCATGGCCAGGATCCCCGCGATGGCCACGCGCTGCTTCTGGCCGCCCGACAGCAGGTGCGGCGCGTGGCGGCGGTACTCGGACATACCGACGGCGTCCAGCGCCGCGTCCACGCGCCGGCGGATCTCCGCCGCTGGAACCCCGAGGTTCTCTGGGCCAAACGCGACGTCTTCCTCTACCACCGTGGCGACCATCTGGTTGTCGGGGTTCTGAAAGACCATGCCGACGCGCCGGCGGATCTCCCAGGTGGCATCTCGATCTGAGGTATCGAGGCCGCCCACGCGCACGGATCCCGCCGTGGGAGCGAGCAGCGCGTTGAAATGCCGTGCCAGGGTCGACTTGCCGGAGCCGTTGCCGCCGGCGATGCCGACGTATTCGCCTCGACCGATAACTAGGGACAGGCCGTCGAGCGCAATGACCGCCTGCGGAGTGTTGTGATGGTAGACGAACCGGAGGTCGGTGACCTCGAGAAAGGGCTCGCGCACGCGCGAGGCCGCCTTACTTGACCAGTTCGACCAGCGCCATCTCCGCGCCGTCACCCCGGCGCGTGCGGGTTTTCACGATGCGCGTATAGCCGCCGCGGCCGGCTTCGTAACGTGGCACCACGTCGGTGAACAGCCGCTTGAGCACCCGCGCGTCAGTCAGGAATCGCCGCACC
Organism: Armatimonadota bacterium; assembly: GCA_052386995.1. Lineage (GTDB taxonomy): Bacteria > Sysuimicrobiota > Sysuimicrobiia > Sysuimicrobiales > Humicultoraceae > JBQTJP01. Next base: position 15,640 of record JBQTJP010000111.1, on the reverse strand, counting down.
TGGCGCCGGGCGTGGAGATCGTTGGCGAGCGCGGCAGAGATGATCCCGTCGGCGATCTTCTTCGTTTCCTTCGCTTTCGCGTCCGTGGTCTCGATGCGCTCCCGCATGATCAGCGCGCCGACCAGATCTCTGAAGAGCGCCCGGCGGGCGCCGGTATCCCGTCCCAGCTTCCGGCGTTTGGCCCCCAGTCCCATCGTCCGCTCCTCAGGACGCCTCGGGCTGCCGCAGGCTCAGCCCGTGCGCGGCAAGTTTCTCCTTGACCTCGTCCAGCGACTTGCGCCCGAAGTTCTTGACGGCGACGACTTCGTCTTCGGTCTTCTTGATGAGATCGCCGACCGTGTGGATCCCTGCCCGCTTCAGGCAGTTGTAGGGGCGTACCGAGAGGTCGAGGTCCTCGATGGGCATGGTCATCGCCCGAGCGCGATCGGGGTCCTCGGTTACGCCGAACGCCGCTCCGGCGCCGCTCTCGTCCGCGATACCCGAGAAGAGCCGGAAATGATCGATCAGGATGCGGGATGCCTCCTGCAGCGCTTCCTCGGGACGGATCGCACCGTCGGTCCAGATCTCCAGCACGAGCCGGTCGAGGTCGGTCGCATGGCCGACCCGAGTGTCCTCGACCGCGTAGTTCACCTTCTGGATGGGCGAGAAAATCGAGTCCACCGGGATGACGCCGATGACGTGCTCGCTGCGGCGATGCCGCTCGGCCGGAACGTATCCCTTCCCTCGCTCGACGACGATCTCCATCGCGAGATGCGCGTCCTTGCGGTCGAGCGTGGCCAGGTGCAGATTCTGGTTGAGAATCTCGACTTCAGGGTCTTCCTGCACGTCGGCCGCGGTGACGTCCTTCTTTCCTTTGACGTCGAGGCGCAGCAGCTTGGGCTTGTCCGTGTAGAGCCGCAGCGTCAGCTCCTTCAGGTTGAGGACGATCTGCGTGACGTCCTCCACCACGCCGGGAATCGTCGAGAACTCGTGCAGGACGCCGTCGATCTTCACCGACGTCACCGCCGCGCCCGAGATCGCCGCGAGCAGAATGCGGCGCAACGCGTTGCCCAGCGTCACGCCGAAGCCGCGGTCAAGCGGCTCGATGACGAATTTGCCGTACGTGTCCGAGAGTTCAGCGTACTCGACCTTCGGGGTCGGGGTCTCCGCCCAGATCGTGCCAATGCTCATCGCGCTTCCGGCCTCCTCAAGACCTCACACCGCGTCCGCCATCAGCGACACGCGCGGCGCCATCAACCGACGCCGCAGCCCCACACGAAGCGTCATCAGCGAGAGTAGTATTCCACGACCAGCTGCTCCTGCACGGGCACATCGATCTCCTGGCGCGCCGGCAGGGCCAGCATCCGCGCCTCGAGACGCGCGGAGTCGAATTCGATCCACGACGGGGGCCGCCGCCCGGCGGCCGCGGTCGCGGCAAGCTCCTGCACCCGGGGATGGAGGTGCTGCGGATCGCTCGGGGTGATCGTCTGCCCCGGCCGAACCTGGTAGGACGGGATGGCGACCCGTTTCCCGTCGATGGCAACGTGCCCGTGCGTCACGATCTGGCGCGCCTCCTTGCGGGAGGAGGCCAGTCCCAGGCGGTAGACGACGTTATCCAATCGCGTCTCCAGCAACTGCAGCAAGCGCGTCCCGGTGACGCCCTTCGCCTTGGCGGCGCGCTGGAAGTACGTCTTGAACTGTGTCTCATGAAGCCCGTAGATGCGGCGCAGCTTCTGCTTCTCGCGGAGGCGCACGCCGAACTCGCTCAGTTTCCGGCGCGAGACGCCGTGCATCCCGGGGGGCGCCGGCCGCTTGTGCACGGGACACTTTTCCGTGTAGCACTTCTCCCCCTTGAGATAGAGCTTCATCCCCTCGCGCCGGCAGAGCCGACAAACCGAATCTGCGTACCGCCCCATGCGTGCCTCCTCGTCCTCCTCCGCCCGTCGCTACACGCGCCGCCGCTTGGGCGGCCGGCAACCATTGTGCGGGACCGGTGTGACATCCTTGATCAAATTGACCTCGAGGCCCGCGGCCTGCAGCGAGCGGATGGCGGCTTCGCGCCCCGCCCCTGGCCCGCGTACGTAGACCTCGACCTGCCGCAGCCCGTGCTCCATGGCCTTGCGCGCGGCGGTCTCGGCCGCGACGCTCGCGGCAAAGGGTGTCCCCTTGCGCGACCCCTTGAATCCCGACGTCCCCGCGCTGGCCCAGGCCACGACGTTGCCGCGCGGATCGGTGATCGTCACCAGCGTGTTGTTGAAGCTCGACCGGATATGCGCCACGCCCACCGGTATGCTCTTGCGCTCGCGCTTGCGGGCCTTCGGCTGGTCCGCCATCTGTTATCCTCCTGCCGCGGTTCCCGCGGGCTTTGGTGCCGTCCCCGCGGGCTTCGGTGCCGTCCCCGCAGGCTTCGGTGCTGCCGCCGCGGTGGCCGGTGCGGCGGCCGCTGCCGCTAGCCCGCCCGGGGTGGCCGCGCGCCGGCGCACGCCCACGGTCTTCTTGGGACCCTTGCGCGTGCGCGCGTTGGTGCGTGTACGCTGGCCGCGGACCGGCAGGCTCTTCTTGTGCCGGGTCCCGCGGTACGCGCCGATCTCGACGAGCCGCCGGATGTCCATCGCGACATCGCGGCGCAGGTCGCCTTCGACCTTGAAGTTCCGCTCGATGTACTCCCGCAGGCGCGTCACTTCGTCCTCAGCCAGGGCCCGGACGCGCGTCTCGGGTTTCACGCCGGTCGCGCGGCAGATCGCCCGTGCCCGGCTGTTTCCTATTCCAAAGATATACGGCAGCGCCGCCTCGACGCGCTTGTCCCGCGGGAGATCGACTCCAGCGATACGTGCCATTGGCCGCCTCCTAGCCCTGTTTCTGCTTGTGCTTCGGGTTCTCGCAGATGATGAACACCCGCCGCCCGCGCTTGACGATCTTGCACTTCTCGCACATTCTCCGGACCGAGGCCCGCACTTTCATGCTCGTCGCTCCTCCTGCCCGTCTTACCGGTACCGGTACGTGATCCGCCCGCGTGTCGGATCGTACGGCGAGAGTTCCACCTTCACGCGGTCGCCCGGAAGGATCCGGATGAAGTGGATCCGCATCTTACCCGAGATATGGGCGAGCACCTTGTGCCCACTCGCCAGCGTCACCCTGAACATCGCGTTCGGAAGCACCTCGGCGATCGTCCCCTCGACCTCGATCGCATCCTTCTTGGTCATACGCTCTCCCGCGGCGTCGCAGCCCCATCCCGCGCCCCGGCCGCCAGCGCCTCGCGCAGCTCCTCATCGGTCACCGTCCCACCGTCGCGCAGGCGAGCGGCGAGCGGGCCGGCCGGACCGTGCACGTCCAGGTGCTTGACGTTCTTGCGCTTGGGACGGGCGGTACCCCGGCGACGTCCATCGGCCACGAGCACGGTGTCGTCGCCGGCGGCGCCGATCACCACGTAGCGGTCGCCGGCATCCCGGCCGGCGCGCGAGCTCACCACCATCCCGACCAGCCCATGTGACGCCGCGTCCACAGCGTCATCCACGATGCTTCAGTATATGGGGTCCGGTCCCGTTGAGTCCAGTCAGGACCTCCGGACCCGCATCGGTGATTGCCACGGTGTGCTCGGCGTGGGCCGACAGCGATCTGTCGCGCGTACGCACGGTCCAGCCGTCGCCCTCGACGAACACGTCCGAGGTCCCCATGTTCACCATGGGCTCGATGGCCAGGGTCATGCCGGGCCGCAGCGTCGGTCCGGATCCCGGCCGGCCGACGTTGGGCACCTGCGGATCCTCGTGCAGGGCCTCGCCGATCCCATGGCCGGCAAACTCACGCACCGCCGAGAACCCCGCGGCCTCGATGACCGACTGGATGGCCCACCCGACATCGCCCAGCCGGGCACTGGGCCGGGCCGCTGCGATCCCGTGGGCCAGGGCCTCTTCGGTGACCTGGATCAGCCGCCGGACGTCAGGACCAACCTCGCCGACCGGCACCGTCACGGCCACATCGGCATGAAAACCGTCGAGCAGCACGCCCAGATCGATCGACACGATCTCGCCGGCCTCCAGCACGCGCGCGCCCGGGATGCCGTGTACGACCTCATCGTTCACCGACGTGCAGATGCTGGCGGGGTAGCCGCGGTAGTGCTTGAACGAGGGCACCCCACCGCGCGCACGGATGAACGTATCGGCAATCTGATCCAGCGCCGCGGTCGACACCCCAGGCGCCACGGCGGCGGCGACGTTGCGGATCGCCTCTGCCGCCAGGCGGCCGGCGCGCCGCATGCGCGCCAGATCGCTCCCCGTCTTGATGATGACGGCGTCGCCCCTCATCGGCGGATCTCCGGCGCCGGCGCGGCGAGGCCCAGCAGCTCCAGCAGCGCCCGATAGATCGTCTCGACGTCGCCCCCGGCGTTGAGGGTCTCCAGCAGGCCGCGATCGCGATAGAACGCCAGCAGCGGCTCGGTCTGCTCATGATACACTCGCAGGCGCCGCCGCACGGTCTCGGGCTGGTCGTCCTCCCGGCTGTACAGCGGGCTGCCGTCGATGTCACACACGCCCGGGGTCTTTGGCGGCTTGGAGTGCACATTGTAGATGTGGCCCTGGGCCCGGCACAGCAGCCGGCCGGAGAGGCGCCGGATCAGCGTGGCCTCGTCCACATCGAAATAGATCACGCGATCCAGTCGCCGCCCCATACCTGCCAGCACCGCGTCCAGCGCCTCGGCCTGGGCGATCGTGCGCGGGAACCCATCGAGGAGGAACCCGGCTTCCGCATCAGACGACGCAAGGCGCTGCGCGACGATGCCGATCATGACGGCGTCGGGGACCAGGTCGCCCGCGCGCACGTACCGATCGGCCTCCTGCCCCAGCGGCGAGCCGCTCGCAATCGCCGCGCGCAGCATATCGCCCGTAGCAATCTGCGGGATGCCGTGCCGCGCCTGGAGCAAGCGCGCCTGGGTACCCTTGCCCGCCCCGTTGGGGCCGAGGAAGATGAGGTTCATCCGCAGCCCCGCATCACTTCATGAACCCCTCGTAGTGACGCATGAGCACAAAGGCCTCGAGCTGCTTCATTGTCTCAAGGGCCACGCCCACGACGATGAGCAGGGACGTGCCGGCGAGATAGAGAGTCAGCACGCCGGTCCCGCGTGCCAGGTAGACGGGGGCGACGGCGATCGCGCCAAGCGCGAGCGCGCCCACGAACGTCAGCCGCTCGGTCACGCGCGCCAGGTAGTCGCTGGTCGGCCTGCCGGGACGGATGCCGGGAATGAAGCCGCCGTACTTCTTGATGTTGTTCGAGACGTCGTTCGGATCGAACGACACCGCGGTGTAGAAGTACGTAAAGACTATGATCAGCACGAAATACAGCAGATCACCCAGGGGGCGGCCGGGGAGGACCTGCTGCCCGATCCGCTGCATCCACTCCCACCGCGAGAACTGTGCGATCGTCCCCGGGAACTGCAGCACCGACACCGCGAAGATGATCGGGATGACCCCGGCCTGGATCAGGCGCATCGGCAAATGTGTCGACTGCCCGCCGTACACGCGCCGGCCGACCACGCGCTTGGCGTACTGCACGGGAATCTTGCGGAGCGCCTGCGTGAGCACGACCACGGCCACAATGCTCACGAGGATGATCACGATATCGAGGAAGAACTGCCACACGGCGACCTCGCCGGCGCGCACCAGGGTGAACGTCTGCGCGGTCTGCGCTGGCAGCCGGGCGACGATGCCACCGAAGATGATCAGCGACACGCCATTGCCGACGCCGTGCTCGGTCATGATCTCGCCCATCCACGTCAGCAGCATGGTCCCGGCGGTCAGCGTGAGCACGATCGTGGCCAGGGTGAGCGGCCGGCTGTCGGGCACGGCTCCCTGGCTGCGAATCAGGTAGACTTGGCCGACGGCCTGGAGGACCGCCAGAGCCACGGTCAGGTAGCGGGTGTACATGCCCAGCTGCCTTCGGCCGGCCTCGCCTTCTTCGGTCGCCAGCTCCTTGAACCTGGGAAAGACCACTTGAAGGAGGCTGAAGATGATCGAGGCGGTGATGTAGGGGAACACCCCGAGCGCGAAGATCGCGAAATTGGACAGAGCACCGCCGACGAACAGGTCGAGGAAACTGAACAGGCTGCCCTGCTGTTTGAACAGATTCTCGATCGCCGCCGCGTTGACGCCAGGCACGGGCAGGTGCGCGCCCAGGCGGTACAGCGCCAGCATAACCGCCGTGAAAATCAGGCGACGCCGGAGGTCCGGAATGCGCAGCGGGTTGGTGAGCGAGCCTACCTGCCTCATCGCGCGAGCACCTCCGCACGGCCGCCCGCGGCCTCGATAGCCTTGCGTGCCCCGGCCGAAAAGGCATGCGCGCGTACCACGAGAGCGTGGGCCAGGCGTCCGGTGGCCAGCACCTTGATGCGGCCCGACCGCACCACTCCGGCGTCCCGCAACACCGCCGGCGTCACCTCGGTACCGGCGGTGAAGCGCCCCAGGTCGGCCAGCTTGACCTCCTGCATCCGAGGGCGCGATCCGCCGCCGGTCATGTTGCTGCCGGCGCCGCGGACCCCGCGGAGGTAGGGCAGCCGCTTGGACAGGCGGGTCTGCCCGCCTTCGAACCCCGGACGCGGTCCAGGACCTGCGCGGGCCTTCTGCCCCTTACGCCCACGGCCGGCATACACCCCGCGGCCCGACCCAAGCCCGCGGCCGACCCTGCGACGGCGCCGGCGGGCGCCCTGGGGTGGTCTCAGCGTGGTGACGGACTGCCCTGGCATCGCTATGCTCTCCTGGCCAGTTGCTCGACGGTCCGGCCGCGCATCCGCGCCACCTCTTCGGGCTGGCGGAGTGCGTCGAGTCCCGCCAGCGTGGCCCGGGCGATGTTGATCGAGTTGGTGGATCCCAAGGCCTTGGTCAGAATGTCCTTGATCCCGGAGGCCTCGAGCACGGCGCGCACTGCGCCGCCGGCGATGACGCCGGTGCCCTCAGAGGCGGGGCGGAGCATGACCTTCGCCGCGCCGTATCTTCCCATGACCTCGTGAGGGATCGTGGTGCCCGACCGCCGAACCGCCATGAGTCCCTTCTTGGCATCCTCGACGCCCTTGCGGATGGCGTCCGGCACTTCGGCGGCCTTCCCCAGACCGACGCCCACATGTCCGTTCTCATCGCCCACGACGACGAGCGCGCTGAAGTTGAAACGCTTCGCGCCCTTCGTCACCTTGGCGACGCGGTTGATGAAGACCGCCTTCTCCACGGTCAGGTTGATGTTCGACGGATCGATACGTTGTGGCACTGTCGTCCCTCCCGCCGGCGTTAGAACCGAAGTCCGGCGGCTCGGGCGCCTTCTGCCAGCGCCCGGACCCGTCCGTGAAATAGGTAGCCTGCGCGATCGAACACCACCGCGCTGATGCCGCCGGCGAGCGCCCTCTTGGCCAACACCTCGCCGACCACCGTGGCGGCCTCGGCCTTCTTCTTGCCGGCCACGCGCTCGCGGATCTCGGGGTCGCGCGTTGACGCGGCGACCAGAGTCCGGCCGCTGGTGTCGTCGATAACCTGCGCGTAGATCTGCTTCAGGCTCCGGAAGACCGACAGCCGAGGCCGGTCGGGGGCGCCGCTCAATCGACGTCGCGCCCGCACGTGCCGGCGCTGCCGCAGAACATTGCGATCGGTACGCGTGTACATCTCCCGCTCCTACGCCGGCTTCCCGGCGACACCCGCTGTCTTGCCGGCCTTGCCGGCCTTCAACCGGATGCGCTCGCCGGCATATCGGATGCCCTTCCCTTTATATGGATCGGGGGGGCGGACGGCCCGCAGCGTGGCCGCAAGCTGGCCCACCACTTCCTTGTCTGACCCCACGATCCCGATTCGGTTCGGCTGCGGGACGTCGAATTCGACCCCGGCCGGCGGCGTAAACTCGACCGGATGCGTGTAGCCAATCTGCAGGACGAGCTGGCGGCCCTGCTTCGTGGCCCGGTAGCCGACACCGTGGATCTCGAGACTGACTCGATAGCCATCCACGACGCCTTTGACCATGTTGGCGATCAACGCCCGGGTCAGACCGTGCAGGGCCCGGTGGTGCCGCTGATCCGAGGGCCGGGCGACGGTGACCTGCCCTTCACTGACGCCCACACGCATGTCGGGGTGAACGGCGCGGGACAGCGCTCCCTTGGGGCCCTTGACCTCAACGGTGCGGCCGGTCACTTTGACGTCAACGCCCTTCGGCAGGGCGACGGGCAGGCGCCCTATCCGCGACACGGGACGACCTCCACGACGACGCGGCTACCAAACATAGCAGATCACTTCACCGCCGACGCCGACGCGGCGGGCTTCCTTGTCGGTCATGATCCCTCTCGATGTCGAGATGATGGCCACGCCCAAGCCCCCGCGCACATGCGGCACGGCGGCGCGCTTCGCGTAGATACGCAGGCCGGGGCGACTCACCCGGCGGATCCCGGTCAGTATCTGCTGGCGGCGGGGCCCGTACCGGATCTGCAGGCGCAGCTGATTCTGCGGCTGCTTCTCGACGACCTGAAAGTCAGAGATGAATCCCTCCGCCTTGAGAATCTTGGCAATCTCCAGTTTCATCCTGCTGCTCGGCACGTGCACAGAATCATGCCGGGCTGCGTTGGCGTTGCGCAGCCGGGTCAGCATGTCAGCGATCGAATCGGTAATCACTCCACCCACGGCGGAAGCCCTCCTACCAGCTCGCCTTGACCATCCCCGGGATCTCGCCCCGGTAGGCCAGTTGCCGCATGCATATCCGGCACAGCCCGAAACGCCGAAACACCGCCCGGGGCCGGCCGCACCGGCGGCAGCGGGAGTACGCGCGAACCTTGAACTTTGGCTTGCGCTTCCACTTCTCCAGCAGCGCTTTCTTCGCCACCCCAAACTCCTCTCTTATGCCCCTGCGCCCGACGCGGTCTGCCCGGCCTCGCGCAGCGCCAGCCCCAGCAGCCGCAGAAGCTCCCGCGCCTGCTCGTCCGTGCGGGCCGTCGTCACCACGGTGATGTCCATCCCGCGAACCTTGTCGACCTTGTCGTAGTCCACCTCGGGAAAGATCAACTGCTCTTTGATGCCGATGTTGAGGTTGCCGCGTCCGTCGAACGCCCGCTCGGAGACGCCCTTGAAGTCCTTGATGCGCGGCAAGGCCACATTGAACAGCTTGTCGACGAACTCAAACATCCGGTCGCCCCGCAGTGTGACCTTGGCCCCGATGGGCATCCCCGCCCGCAGCTTGAAGGCCGCGATCGATCGGTGGGCGCGGGTCACGAGCGGCCGCTGGCCGGCGATGAGCGTCAATTCCTCCACGGCCTTGTCGATCAGCCGCGGGTCGGAGGTCGCGCCGCCCACTCGGATATTGATCACGACCTTCTCCAGGCGCGGGATCTCCATCACGTTGCGATACTGGAAGCGCTCCCGCATCTTGGGCGCCGCATCGGTTCGATAGCGTTCTCTCAGCCTGGCCGGCATTGTCCTCGTCGCTCCTACTTCTCGAGCTGTTCACCGCAGTGCTTGCAGTACCGCACCTTCGTGCCGTCCGCCAGATACCGGTGGCCCAAGCGAGCGGCCTCCCCGCACCTGGCGCACACGACCATGAGACGCGCCGCCGGTAACGGGGCCTCTTTCTCGACGATCCCGCCCTGCGGAACCTTGCGGTTCGGCTTCACGTGGCGCTTGACGATGTTCACGCCTTCCACGATCGCGCGCCCACGCTCCCGCAGGACCTGAAGCACCTTGCCGCGCTTGCCACGATACTTCCCGGCGAGGACCTCGACCATGTCCCCCTTGCGCAGGTGCAGCCGGGGCCTGGCCTCTACGACCGGCATGACTCCACCTCCGCCTCGCTCACAGCACTTCCGGCGCGAGCGAGATGATCTTCATGAACTGCTTCTCCCTGAGCTCCCGGGCGACCGGACCGAAAATCCGCGTGCCCCGGGGGTTCTGCGCGTCGGACAGCAGCACGGCGGCGTTGTCGTCGAACCGGATGTAGGAGCCGTCCGGCCGGCGGAGCTCCTTACGCGTCCGCACCACGACGGCGCGAACGACCTCCCCTTTCTTCACGGGACTGTTGGGGATGGCGAGCTGCACAGAGGCCACGATGATGTCCCCCACGGTCGCGTAGCGCCGATGCGAACCGCCGAGGACCCGGATGCACAGGATCTCCCGCGCGCCGGTGTTGTCCGCGACCTTCAGACGGCTCTCTTGCTGGATCACGGCTGCCTCTCCGCCTCGCTACTGCGCCCGCTTGAGGATCTCGACGACCCGCCAGCGCTTCTCCCTGGACAGGGGCCGAGACTCGACGATGCGCACCTGATCGCCGACCTTGGCCGCGTTCTCCTCGTCGTGCGCCTTGAGCGCCTTGCTCTTGCGAATCGTCTTCTTGTACAGCGGATGGCGCGTCACCGTGTCGATCTTTACGACAACGGTCTTGGCCATCTTGTCGCTGGTGACTACGCCCACCTGACTCTTCCGCCGCCCTCGCTCCGCCATTGCTCCTCTGCTCCGCTACACCCGTATGCCCCGTGCGCCGAGTGCCGCCTTCATGCGCGCGATGTCGCGCCGCACGTCGCGGATCCTCGCCGTGTTGGGCGTCTGCGACACCTTGATCGTCAGCGAAAAGAGCTCGCGCTCGGCCTCGCCGAGCTTCTTCTGAATTTCCGCGGGCGTCATCTCCCGCAGCGCGCTGGCCTTCATTGTCACGTCGCCCGTGACACGAACTTGGTATCGATCGGCAGCTTGTGCGAGGCCAGCATCATCGCCTCGCGCGCATTCGGCTCATCCACCCCCGCGAGCTCAAAGAGCACGCGGCCGGGCCGGACGACCGCGACCCAGAACTCCGGGTTGCCCTTGCCGCTGCCCATCCGCGTCTCCGCCGGTTTCTTTGTCACCGGCTTGTCGGGGAAGACTCGGATCCACAGCTTCCCGCCCCGCTTGATGAAGCGGGTGATCGTGCGGCGCGCCGCCTCCAGCTGGGCACTCGTGAGCCAGCCCGGCTCCAGCGCCTGCAGGCCATACTCGCCGAAGGCCACCGACGTACCTGCAAGGACCTTGCCGGCCATATTGCCGCGGTGTGCCTTGCGAAACTTAGTCCGCTTGGGTGCCAGCATCGCCCTGCTTCCTTCGTACGGACACCGGCGGCGTCCGCGTTGGAATCACGACGGGGCCTCCGCCGGCGCCGGCGTACCCGCTTGCGGGTCCCGCGGGTTCCGAACGGGGCGGGCGCCGGTGCTCCGGCTCGTGCCGCCGGCCCTCGGGCAAGATCTCGCCGCGGTAGATCCAGACTTTGACGCCGATGCGCCCGTAGGTCGTGAGCGCCTCCGCGACCCCGAAGTCGATGTCGGCCCGCAGCGTGTGCAGGGGCACGCGGCCCTCCCGGTACCACTCGTAGCGCGCGATCTCCGAACCTCCCAGCCGGCCGCTGCAAGCAATCCGGATACCCTTGGCGCCCGCCCGGAGGCTGCGCTGCACCGCCTGCTTCATCGCGCGCCGGTACGCGATACGGCGTTCCAGCTGCTGCGCGACGTTCTCTGCCACGAGCTGGGCCTCGATCTCGGGACGCCGGACCTCGTTCACGCTGAGCAGGATCTGCCGTCCGGTCAGGGCGTCCAGTTCCTTCTTCAGCGCGTCGATGCCGGTGCCGCCGCGACCGATGATGATACCCGGACGCGCCGAATGGATAACGACGCGCACGCGATTGGCCGCCCGCTCAATCTCCACGCGCGAGATCCCGGCGCGATACATCTTCTTCTTGATCAGGGTGCGAATCTTCTGGTCTTCCTCGATGAGCGCCGCCATGTTCTTGGCGTACCACCGGGATTCCCAGTCCCTGATGATCCCGACCCGCAACCCGATCGGATTGACCTTTTGCCCCACTGTGCCCTCCGGATTCTGCGCGGGCCTACCGGCCCGGCCGCTCTCCCACGACCACCGTGATATGACTGCTGCGCTTGAGGAGGACATCGGCGCGCCCGCGCGCACGGGGCGTGACGCGCTTGGCCACCGGGCCTCGGTCGGCGAATGCCCGCGCGACGATTAGGTCGTCGGCGTCAAGATTGTAGTTGTTCTCGGCGTTGGCCACGGCCGATTTCAGCACCTTGGCCACCGCCTTCGCGATCACACCGGGCGCCATGTTGAGGCGCGCCGCGGCCTCGCCTACCGGCATGCCGCGCAGTCCGGCCAGCGCCCGCCGGACTTTGAGCGGCGAGATCTGTTGATACTTGGCTGTCGCCTTCGCTTCCACGCTAACCTCCTGGTGCTCGGCACGCGCGCGACGTGGCAGGTTGCCCGATTCTGCTCATCACGCGCACGTCATAAGGCACAACTGCCAAACGCTTCCGGCACCTCACCGACACGCGCACGACGTGGTACCGTCCGCTTCTGTTGCCCACGCGCACTACCTTGGGGTGGGCGCTCGTTCTGACGCCACGCCGTGGCCCTTGAACGTGCGTGTGGGCGCGAACTCACCGAGCTTGTGCCCGACCATTTGCTCGGTCACGTAGATCGGCACATGCTTCCGACCGTCGTAGACCGCGATCGTGTGCCCCACGAACTCGGGGAGGACCGTCGAGCGCCGTGACCAGGTCTTGATCACCCGGCGTTCGCGCGACCGGTTGAGGTCTCGAACCTTCTCGGCCAGATGCTCGTCCACGAACGGCCCCTTCTTCCGTGATCGCCCCATCCCGGCGTCCTCCCGCCCTCTTCGCCCTACTCGCGCCGCTTCACGATCAGCGCGTCACTGCGCTTGGCCTTCCGCGTCTTGTAGCCCAGCGTGGGCTTGCCCCAGGGACTAACCGGCCCCGGCATCCCGATCGGCGACCGTCCCTCGCCCCCGCCGTGCGGGTGACTGGAGGGATCCATCGCCACGCCACGCACCGACGGCCGCCGGCCCTTCCATCGTGAGCGGCCGGCCTTCCCCAGCTTGGCGGCCTCGTGCTCGACGTTCCCTACCTGCCCGACCGTTGCCCGGCAGTCCAGCCGCACCAGACGCACCTCACCGGAGGGCAGGCGCAGATGGGCGTTCTCGCCTTCCTTGGCCATGATCTGCGCCCCGCCGCCGGCGGCCCGCACCATCTGCCCTCCCCGCATGGGGAGGAGCTCGATGTTGTGCACCACGGTGCCGACAGGAATCGCGCGGAGCGGGAGCGCATTGCCCGGCCGGATGTCTGCCTCGGGACCCGAGGCGACGGTGTCGCCCACCCCCAGCCCGACCGCGGCCAGGATATACCGCTTCTCGCCGTCGGCATACTGCAGCAGCGCCAGGCGCGCGGATCGGTTGGGATCATACTCGATCGCTGCGACCTTCGCTGGGACTCCGTCCTTGTCGCGCTTGAAATCGATGATCCGGTACTGCCGCTTGTGCCCACCGCCCTGATGACGGACCGTGACCTTCCCCTGTCCATTGCGTCCGGCTCGCCGCCGCAACGTGTCTAGAAGCGCGCGCTGCGGCGCGGTCTTGGTAATCCCGTCGAAATTGGGAACGGTCGCAAAACGCCGTCCCGGCGTGGTCGGTTTAAACTTCTTGGTGCCCATCGCGGCCTCCCTCGCCCCAGCCCTAGGTCAGGCTCTCGAGATCGATCTTCTGGCCCGGCGCGAGCGTGACGATCGCCTTGCGCCTGCCCGGAGCGGAAAACTCATAGCGTCCCCGCCGACGGGTTCGTCCTCGGATATTGATCACATTGACCTTGCGCACGCGCACGGAGAACATCGCCTCAACGGCATGACGTACAGCAATCTTGTTCGCGCCCGGGGCGACCTCGAACGTGTACTTGCCGCCTTCGTTTCCGCGCAGGCTTTTCTCGGTCAGGATCGGCCGCCGGATCACGCCCTCGTGGCTCATCGGCCGAGCACCTCTTCCAGGGCGGTCAGCGCGGATGTCGTAATCACGATAGGGCGCGGCACCAGGAGGTGGCGGAGCACGAGCCGCCGGGCCGAGAGCACCCGCGTGCCCCGAATGTTCGCGGCGGCCCGGGCCAGGGCCGCGTCGTCCGTCCCGGTGACGATCACCGAGCCGGCTCTGGCATCAAGCGATGCGAGCAGCGCTGCCACCGCTTTCGTGCCGGAGCCTTGGGGCGCGGACTGTCCGGCCCCGGACGGCTCAACGATGACCACCCGTCCGGCGAGCGCCTGTGCCGAGAGCGCCGAGCGAAGCGCCAGGGCACGTTCCTTCCTGGACTGCTTTTGGGCGTGGCTGCGTATGTGCGGCCCGAATGTGATGCCGCCGCCAATCCACAGCGGCGAGCGCCGGCTTCCCTGACGCGCGCGCCCGGTACCCTTCTGCCGCCAGGGCTTCCGCCCCCCGCCCCTGACGTCGCCGCGCGTGAGCGTCGCGTGCGTGCCCGCCCGCCCGTTCGCCAGTTCGGCCACCAGGGCCCGATGCATGACGGCCCGGTGCGGCCGCAGCCCGAAGATCGCCTCGGGCAGCTCGCGCTCGCCGGTGCGCGTCCCGCTGAGATCGACGGTGGTCGCCTTAGGCACGGGCCTTGCCTCTCGCCTTCTGTTCCGTTGCCGCGGCGCCCGGCGCCTTGCCGGCTGCCGGCTTCTCCCTCGCCGCGCCCTTCGCGCTCCGCACGGTCAGCAGCGCGCCGCGGATCCCGGGGGTCGCGCCGTGCACCAGCAGCAGGTTGCGCTGCGGGTCAACCTGCACGACGCGCAGGCGCTTTACCGTCACGCGCTTCCGCCCCGCGCGTCCGGGCATCTTCTTGCCCGGGAAGACGCGGGCGATATTCGACTGGCCGATTGACCCCACGGCGCGGTGCATCAGCGACACGCCGTGCGAGTCGCGCTGCCCGCCAAAGCCGTGGCGCTTCATGGCGCCCGTAAACCCTCGGCCGATGCTCGTACCGGTGACGTCGACGAGCTGACCGGCCGCGAACACCTCGACGGTGATGGTCTGCCCGGGCTCGAGCGGCGGGGCGCCTGCCTGCGGGTCCGGCGTCGGCAGCTCGCGGATAACCCGATGCGGGGCCACTTTGCGCTTGGCAAACACGCCCTTCATTGGCTTGGTCACCTTGCGCTCTGCAATGGGATCGAAGGCAACGCGCACGGCGGCGTAGCCGTCGCGCTCCTGGGTGCATGTATCGACGACGACGCACGGCCCCGCCTCGATCACCGTCACGGGAACGCTCTGGCCGCCGTCATCGAAGACGCGGGTCATGCCAAGTTTCCGTCCGAGAATCGCTGCCACGGTCGCCCCTACAACTTGATCTCGATGTCCACCCCGGCCGGCAGATCGAGGTGCATGAGCTCGTCCACGGTCTTCTGCGTAGGCTCGAGGATATCGATCAGACGTCGATGGGTGCGGATCTCGAAATGCTCCATCGACTCCTTATCGATATGCGGGGATCGGATGACGCAGTAGACGTTGCGGTTCGTGGGCAGTGGCACTGGCCCGGACACGCGCGCTCCCGACTTTCGCACCACGCTGACGATCTTCTCTGCCGATTGATCCAGGACTTTGTGGTCGAAGGCCTTGAGCTTGATGCGGATCTTCTGCGCCACCGCCATCGTTTAGGCCTCGACCTTCACGACGACGCCGGCGCCCACCGTCCGCCCGCCTTCCCGAATCGCAAACCGTAACCCCTCCTCCAGCGCCACCGGGGTGATCAGCTTCACCCCCATCGTGATGTTGTCCCCCGGCATCACCATCTCCACCCCGCCCGGCAGCGCGATGTCCCCCGTCACGTCCGTCGTCCGAAAGTAGAACTGCGGCC
>JBQTJP010000110.1:0-114729 GCA_052386995.1 Armatimonadota bacterium | reverse complement strand
AGATGGCACTCGATCACCGGAATGCCAATCGCGGCAACGGCATCGCGCAGCGCCACGCTCGTGTGACCCAGGCCTCCGGGGTTGAGGACCACGGCCTGGCAGGACGTCCGCGCCTGGTGCAGGCGATCGATGAGCGCGCCTTCATGGTTGGATTGAAAGAACTCGACCTCGAAGCCCGACGCGCGCGCCAGCTCGCCGATCCGGGCGTTGAGCGCCTCCAGCGTCATGGTGCCATAGAGATGTGGCTCGCGCGTCCCCAGCAGGTTGAGATTGGGACCGTACATCACGAGGATCCTTGGCACGCGCGCAGGACCTCCCGCATCAGCGATTCCGAAATTTCAACACCCAGCCGCGCCCGGCCGATGCCTTCGGGGAGGGTGCAGCGAATCCTGCCGTCGCGGCGCTTCTTGTCCAGACGCATCGCATCGAGGACGCTGTCGACCGATCCGGGAGGCACGGCGATCGGTAGACCGAAGGCCGCGAGCAGCGCGTCCTGACGGCCCGCGTCGTCCTCTGAAAGCAGGCCCAGCCGATGGGCGATCTGGCCTTCGACGCGCATCCCCACCGCGACCGCTTCGCCATGGACATGTCGGCCGGGTGACGCGGCCTCTACGGCGTGCCCAACGGTGTGTCCGTAATTGAGGATCTCACGCGGACCCTGCTCGAACTCATCCTGTTCGACGACCCGGGCTTTCAGGGCCGCGCAGCGATACACGATCTCCTGCAGATCATCCGGCGACCAGCGGCCCGCCCGCGCCTGCCGCAGGCGTTCGAGCACTTCGAACAGACCGCGGTCGAGGATCATGGCATACTTGACGGCTTCGGCGAGCCCGGCCTGCCGTTCGCGCGCGGGAAGCGATCCCAGGACTTCGACGTCGGCCGCCACAAAGGCGGGCTGATGGAAGACGCCGATGAGGTTCTTCGCCCGAGGGTGATTCACCGCGGCCTTTCCGCCGATGCTGCTGTCGATCTGTGCGAGGAGCGTCGTCGGCACGTGCACAAGCCGCACGCCCCGCATGTACGTTCCGGCGACGAACCCGGCCAGATCGCCGATGACGCCCCCGCCGAGCGCGAGGATCGTCTCGGATCGATCGAGGCCCCACGCGCCGAGCGTATCGATCAGCGCGGCGGCCGCCCGCAGGCTCTTCGCGCGCTCACCTTCCGGCACGGTGAGCGTCCGGGTCTCATAACCGAAGCCCTGGAGTGCGCCGCCGACCCGAGCGCCAAACCGCCGCTCGAGGGAGCGGTGAGTAATGATGGCCACCCGTCCTGCCGCGCCGAGGCGCGCGAGATCGTAGCCGAGCAGTGCCATCGCCCCTGCGCCGATTGCCACATCGTACGCGCGGGGGCCGAGATCGACGCGCACGGTTCGCCGCAGGACCGCGAGCCGGGCCAGGATCGCGTCTGTCACGGCATCCACCTCGCGCGCGGCATCGACGACGATGCTGCCGTCTTCGTAGAGTGCTTCGCGTTCGCTCTGGAGCCGCTCGAGTGCTGCGCGCGGATTGTCGCCGAGCAGCGGCCGGCCGGCATCCTCGCCGAGACGGTCGAGGAGAATATCTATGGGGGCCTTGAGATACACAAGCGGGCCCGCGCGTTTCATCCGGCGACGGTTCGCGGACGAAAGGATCGCCCCCCCGCCCGTCGCGATGACCGTCTGCGCGCGCCGGCTGGCGTCCCGCACGACCTCCTCTTCGATTGCGCGAAAGTGCGCCTCCCCGCTCTCGCGGAAGATTGCCGAGATCGGCCGACCGTCGCGCGCCACGATCTCCGCATCAGTATCCACGAAGCGCCATCCCAGCCGGCGTGCCAGGGCGCT
Organism: Armatimonadota bacterium; assembly: GCA_052386995.1. Classification (GTDB taxonomy): domain Bacteria; phylum Sysuimicrobiota; class Sysuimicrobiia; order Sysuimicrobiales; family Humicultoraceae; genus JBQTJP01. Next base: position 112,910 of record JBQTJP010000110.1, on the reverse strand, counting down.
GCCCACCTGGCTCTTCCCCGAACCCATCAGGCCGATCAGGAGAACGGCGCGCAGCGCGCTCACCTCACGCCGGGCCCATCGCCCGCCAGCGGGTGCGGGCGCGCCGCCACTCGCGCCGCAGGAGGCCGAAGGCCAGGCGGTCGTATACGCGCCTCCCCACCAGCGCGGCCTCGCGGAACCTGGCTTCCTGTTGAAACCCCAGCCCGCGGGCGACCCGGATCATCCGCCGGTTGCCTCCCCAGGTCCGGAGTCCGACTCGACGGAGGGCGAGGCCATCAAAGAGATGATCGATCCACAGCGCAAGCGCTTCGGACCCGTAGCCTTTGTTCCAGTGCCGCGATTCGTAGAGGGCAATGCCCACCTCGAGCCATTGGGTACGCTCGTCCACCCAGTATCGGGACACCGAGCCGATGGGCGACGCCGCGCGCGTCTCGATGACCATGCGGCGTGGAGGCTGCACTCGCTCGCGGGCAATGAGCCCAAGCAGCGTCGGCAGCCGTCTGAGTTCTGCCGGCGCGGGGGGTCCTTCCCATGGCGCGTCCCACCGCCACCACGTCCCCTTGCGCATGGCCCGGGCCAGCCAGCGGGCGTCGGCCGCGCGGAACTCGCGCAGATGCACGCGTCGCCCGACGATCGTCAGCACCGGGTGCCGACTACCCCGACGCCTGCGGGGTGCGCCGCGCCTCGACGACGAACTGCTCGTAGGCGCGGCGGATGTGCGCGATCGCGTCACCACCGAACTTCTCGAGAAATGCATCGGCCAGCACATATGCCGCCATGGCTTCGCCGATGACGCCCGCCGCCGGCACCGCACACACGTCGCTCCGCACGACCACCGCCTCGACGACCTCCTTCGTGCGCAGATCCACCGAGCGCAGCGGTGTCCGCAGCGTGGAGAGCGGCTTCATCGCGGCCCGCGCCACCAGAGGATCGCCACTGGTCGTCCCGCCCTCGATCCCTCCCGAGCGGTTCGTCTCACGGTAGAATCCGCGCGCCGGGTCGTAGAAAATCTCGTCGTGCGCCCGGCTGCCCGGCGTGCGCGCAACCTCGAATCCCAATCCGAACTCCACGCCCTTCACCGCGTTGATGGAGATGAGCGCCGCGGCGAGGCGCGCGTCGATCTTGCGGTCCCAGTGCACGTATGATCCCAGTCCGGGGGGCAGGCCGGTGGCGACCACTTCGAACACGCCGCCCAGCGTGTCCCCGCGGGCCCCGGCGGCATCGATGGCGGCTTTCATCCGGGTCTCGGCCTCGGGATCCACGCAGCGGACGGCCGACGCCTCCGCGAGGGCGGGAATGTCCTCCCATCGTTCCGGCCACGCCCGAATCGCTTCCCCGCCGATGTCGGTCACGTGGCTGAAGAGCCGGACCCCGAACTCTTCGAGCAGCCGGCGGCAGATCGCGCCGACCGCGACCCGCGCCGCGGTCTCGCGGGCGCTCGAGCGCTCCAGCACCCGTCGGACGTCATCGAATCCGTACTTCAGCGCGCCGACCAGATCGGTGTGCCCGGGCCGCGGCCGCGTGATATCGGGCTCGTCTTTGCGCCAGTCGCGGTTGCCGATCCACAACGCCACGGGCGCACCGATCGTCTCGCCGCGGATGACCCCCGAGACGATCTCGGCCTGGTCCTGCTCGATTTGCATCCGGCCGCCGCGGCCGTACCCAAACTGCCGGCGCGCCATCTGCGCGTTGATGTAGTCTTCCTCGAGAGGCAGCCCGGCCGGCAGACCCTCGATGGTCGCCACCAGCGCGCGACCGTGTGATTCTCCCGCCGTAAGATAGCGCAGCATGGAGGATGAAATACGACGAACGTGCTCCCGCCCCTGTGGTCACCGAGGCCGCTTCCAGAACTCAGGTGGGGAGGTGCAGGTGCAGCCTCGCGGTAGTTTTCCCATGTGGCAAACGGGGATGTGCACCCGCGACCCGAGATTCCGCCGGCCGAAGGCGTGCGGCAGCAGTGGGCGGATCAATGGTTGTCGGACCGCCTCAACTGGACTTGAGTTCGCCCGTGCTCACGCCGGCCCGCCGGGCGTTGTACAGCCTCGGCACCTTCGGCTCTAGCCTCCTGCAGCAGACCGTCCTGCTTTGGGTCTTCTACTTTTACGCGCCGCCGCCCGGCCAGGGGTTACCCGTGAGAGTCACGCCGGGCCTGCTCGGCGTGGCGCTCGGCCTCGGCCGCCTGGTCGATGCGCTCGCCGATCCGCTCGTCGCGCACTGGAGCGATCGTCTCCGCGGCCCCGCCGGCCGACGCCGCCCCTTCATTCTCATCGGCGCGCCGATCATGGCGGTCGCGTTTGCGCTCATCTGGCGCCCTCCAGACCCCACGCCGACGTTCGCAAACTTCGCGTACGTCGCGGCGCTGCTCGGCATCTTCTTCCTCGTCTTCACGCTCGTGCTGAATCCCTACACGGCCCTGCTGCCCGAGGTCACGCGCGCGGGCCGCGAACGTGTCGGCACCGCTGCCGCCCAGGCGGTCTTCAGTCTGGCGGGAACCGCCGTTGGCTATATCGCCTCGGGCCCTCTGGCCTCCCGCATGGGATTCGCCGCGATGGGCCTGGTGCTGGCGCCCGTCGGCGCGCTCGCTTTGATCGCAGCCGGGCTGGCCGTACGCGAACGCCCCATCGATGACGCGCGCCTGGACTTTACGCGGACCTTGCACATTGTGTTTGGCTACCGGCCCTTCCGCATCTTCATCGCAGGGTTCGCTTTGCTGTGGCTCGGGCTCTCGGTGATTCAACTGGCCCTTGCACTCATCGTCACGGTGCTGATGGGCCTGCCCCAAACGTCGGTCGGCGCGGTGCTGGGTCTGAGCGTAGCCGCAAGCATCCTGGCCACGCCTGTCGTCGTGGCGGCCGGGCACCGGATCGGCAGTCACCGTACGCTGCTGGTGGCGATGTCGGTCGCCGCCGTCATCGTGCCGCTGATCGGGACGATCGGGCTATGGCCGGTACCGATCAGTGCCGCGGTCCAGGGGTACGTGTTGATTCCACTGGCCGGGCCCGCGCTGGCGGCGCTCTTCACACTGCCGAACGCGATCCTGGCCGACATCACGCAGGCCGCCGCGCGTCAATCGGGGCAGCGCGTGGAAGGAATGTTCTTTGCGTTCCAGGGATTGATCCTGAACGGTGCGACGAGCGTGTCTTCGGCGATCCTCGGCGCCGCCTTGAGTGTCTTCGGGTACGGCCTGGGCCTCCGGGTCGTTCCGCTGCTGGCTGCCGCCTTCGTCGTCGCGGGGATCGCCGTCTTCCGTCGGTTTCCCAACGAGGAAACACCCGCCTGACCCTAGGCGTCCGCACCCAGATGCCGCGTGTCGTTGAGCGTGAGCACGCGAGACCGCCCCTCGTCAACCTCGATGATATTCATGCAAGCATTGTGTTGCCGAATCTGCCGAAAGTCTCCGAGCGGTGCACCCTGGAGCGTCAACAAGATCGCCCTGTTCACACCGCCATGGGCAACGACCGCAATCGTCTCGCGGCGGTGACGCGTTATCAACGCCCCGAAGGCGCGCATCGCACGGGTGTGGACGTCGGCAAGACTCTCCCCACCGGGCAAGCGAACCTCGGCCGGCGAGTTCCGCCAGGCCTGCAGGCGCTCCCCGTCTGCCGCCGCCACTTCCTCGACCAGGCGCCCCTCCCAGTCCCCCTGATGCATTTCCCTGAGATCATCCACGATCTGCAGGGGTTGGCCGCACGCGTCGCTCAGCGGTCGCGCCGTCGCCTGCGCCCGTGGCAGAGGGCTCGAATACAGCGCTGCGAGCGAGACCGATCGGAGCGCCTCAACCAGGTGGAGAACCTGACGCACCCCGCGCTCGCTCAGCGGTGCGTCGAGCGTCCCCTGCAGTCGGCCTTCGGCGTTCCAAGTGGTCTCGGCGTGGCGGATCAGATAGACGACGGTTCGCGGCATACGGTGCGGATATGATACCAAGAACGGATACGACAGAGTACACTGGTCCGCAAGCATGGGCGCGTACCTGATCCGCCGGCTCATCCTGGCCGTTCCCACGGTGCTGGGGGTCGTCACCGCGGTCTTCCTGCTGATCCGGCTCGTGCCCGGCGACGTCGTCACGCAACTCATCGGTCTCGAAGCCAACCTGCCGCGCGGACGCGCAGAGGAGCTCCGGAAGCTCTTCGGTGTCGACCGCCCGCTGCACGTTCAGTTTGCCGACTACATGTCCAACGTCGCCCGCGGCGATCTGGGCAGATCGCTGCGCACCGACCGCGCGGTGGGTCCGGAGCTCGCGCGCCGTTTTCCGGTCACGCTCCAGCTCGCCTTCATGGGCCTCCTCGTCGCCGTCGCCATCGGCGTTCCTGTCGGCATCCTTGCTGCGTTGAGACGCGGCCGCGTAGCCGACTATCTCGCCACGGCGTTCGTCCTGCTGGGTCTCTCCGTGCCGTCGTTCTGGCTGGGGGTGCTGCTCATCTTGCTCTTTGCCCTGCGGCTGGGGTGGCTGCCCCCGACCGGGTACATCTCGCCGGGTGAAAGTCTATCGGGCAACCTGCTGCACATGATCCTGCCCGCGCTGTCGTTGGGCCTGGTCCTGGCCGCGGCCAGCACGCGCATCGTCCGCAGCAGCCTGCTGGAGGTCCTCAGCCGGCACTACATCCGCACGGCGCGCGCGAAAGGCCTGTGGGAATCCGCCGTGGTGCTGCGGCACGCGCTGCGCAACGCCCTGATCCCCGTGGTCACCGTCATCGGCCTGCAGTTCGGGACGCTCCTCGGTGGCACGGTGATCATCGAGCAGATCTTCAGCCTGCCTGGGATCGGCCGCTTCGCGCTCGAGGGCATCAACCTCCGCGACTACCCCGTGATCCAGGGCGCCGTGCTGGCCATCGCGCTGTCATTTACGCTGGTGAATCTGTTCGTCGATGTGTGTTATGGCTTCCTCGACCCTCGCATCCGATACGAGTAGCCTGGTCGTCGCGCGCCGCTGGCGCCTGGGCGCCCGGCTCGCGCGGCATCCAAGCGCGCGGATCGGCGGCATCCTGATCCTGCTGGCATTCAGTGGGGCCATCTTCGCGCCGCTGTTGACCACGTACGACCCGGTGCAGATCGCGCCGGAGCAGCGCCTGGCGCAGCCCAGCGGGGCGCACCTGCTCGGCAACGACCTGTACGGCAGGGACACATTCACGCGCGTGCTCTACGGCGGACGAATCTCGCTGGCGGTCGGCGCGCTGTCGGTCGGGCTGGCGCTGGCGACCGGCGGCAGCATCGGCGCCGCTTCGGGCTACTGGGGTGGGTGGGCCGATTCGCTGGTCATGCGGCTCACGGACATCATGCTGGCGTTTCCGGCGATTCTGCTAGCCATCGGGCTGCTGGCATTCCTGGGCGGCGGCTTTTGGAACGTCGTGCTGGCCATCGCGATCATCTATACCGCCCCGATGGCGCGGGTCGCGCGCGCCGCGGTCCTCTCGGTCCGCCACGAAGAGTACGTCGATGCTGCGGGTGCGATCGGCGCCGGGGACGCGCGCATCCTCCGCAAGCATATCCTCCCGAACGCCATCGCGCCGTTGGTCGTCGAAAGCACGCTGCGGCTCGCGCTGGCGATCCTGGCCGAGGCCGCGCTGTCGTTCTTGGGATTAGGAACTCAGCCGCCCGCCCCGACCTGGGGGCAGATGATCGCGGAGGGCCGGGCCGTCATGACGTTCAGCGCGTGGCCGGCCATCGGCCCTGGGATGGCCATCACCATCACCGTTTTGGGCTTCAACCTGCTGGGAGACGGGATCCGCGACGCGCTCGATCCCCACATGCGCACCGCCTAGCCTGCCGTTCACTTTCCGAGGATGCGCGCGTAATAGTCGGTGCCACCGATCCGCTGCCAGCCCATCGCGTCATAGTCAATGGTCACGCGGCGGGCCTCGGGGCGGGCGCTGATCTCGTGGACCACGATCTTCGCGCCCACTGCCGCAAACCGGTCAAGGATTGCCTGCCGCGTCCGCGCCTCGGCCGTCCAGAACTCGCCTTCCTCCCAGGCCGGCACTTCGGCCACGATTCGCAGGCGCCCGAGCCGCGCCCAGTACGCGCGGATACCGGGGCCGATGACGGCGACGCGATCGCCCGGCTGCATATCCATCTGCCGTAGAGCCTGGGCGACCCGCCAGTGGACATCGACCGGGCGCGACGACCGATGTGCGATCGACTCACGCCGGATAGCGCGGGCGCCTCGGGCCGTCACAACCACCACCAGCGCAGCGTGCACCATGAGCACCGCGACCAACACGATACTCGCGCTTCGAATGACCTGCCTCCCGGGCGGAAGCCTCACACCTGTCACCGCGCCCAACCACAACAGGGTCACAAACGGCGCAATGTACCGGGACTCAAGATGGATAACCGCGTACATCGTCAGGGCGGCCGCCCCGGCGGTCCAGAGGACCGTGTGACGGACCAGGGCCTCGACACTCCACCACCGGCGCCGTGTGAGATAGGCGCCCACGAAAATCAATGCCATGCCGCTTGGCAGCCAGTGACGAAGCGCGTGCTCAGTGCCGTACAGCCGCAGGCTCCACTTGGCCGTGATCAGATGTCCCTTGGGGTCGGGGCGCGGCCGGAGGCCCCGATACCAGTACGCCGGATCGAACCACGGAGGGTACGTCGCAACGACCGGACCTGCGAACTCATAGGCCGCGGGATCGTCGGCAATCATCCGCGTCGGATTGCGTGGCGTGCCAAGGTCGGGCCGCCCGCCCTGATAGTGCAGCACGCCCACGCGGTTCACGTGCCACAGATAGTTCAGCCACGCACTGTCGCCGAGCGTCAACCGCCCCTTCGTCGCGTAGAGACCGGCGACGTGCACGGCCGCAACCAGCAGAAACACGGCCAGCGCCAGGCCCGCGCGGGACAGCAGATGCGGGAGCACAATCGTGCGCGGCCGCGGAACCACCGCAAGCACGAGGAAGACCATCCCGAGCGGAAACATTGGCGCCTTGGCAAGATATCCCAGCCCGAGCGCCAAACCCAGCGCGGCCCACGACATCAACGGCGCCGGCTCGCGCCTGCAGCGGAGGACGAGCCCCGCCGCCAGATACGCGCACGCCGCGACGGCGAAGTCGGGTGCCACAAACCCCGTCCCTATCAGATTCAGCGAGGACCAGAGAAAGATCACGTAGCCAACCGTGGCCACGACCCATGCGGGCGCACCCGATCTCCCCGCGTCTACGCGAGACCGCAGCACCTCGCGAAGCAGGAAGTCGAACGCGGCCAGCGTCCCAAGAAACAGGAGGAGATTGACCGCGTGCACGAGCGGAAACTCCCACTGCGGATCGGTCCCTACGATCCACCGCGCCGCCGCCAGCAGCCACGGATACAGCGGGCTCCAGTGGCCGTTGACGGCCCCGGCCCAATTGCCCTGCAGGACTCCGTCGCTCATGTCGAGGTAGGAGATGCCGTCGTGGGTCATGGCGTGCCGGCCGGCCCAGGCATCAACCGCCGCAAGGCCCATCGCGGTGATGATGCCGATCGCCCGGACCCGCCCGACCGGGGTGTCCTGGAGGGAGGCGATGCTTTGCGCATTCGAGCGTGCGGCAAGAGTGCTCATGTGGCGATACGTAGGTTCTACAAGTCTCCGTCCGGCTCTGGAGTACCTCGCGCGGCGTCCCGTCGCGGACGCGGGCAGGAGAGCCCCGAGGGCAGAAGGAATCCCCATCACGCACGAAGTGAACCTATCGGAAAGGTACCCAATGACCCGCCGGGCGAGCCCGTCGGGACTGGAGGACACTGCGATGCGCACCCTCGCTTCTGTACTGCTTGCAGTATTCCTGCTGGCCGGCACTCTCGCGCCGTCGGTCGCGCAGACAACGGGGCCGCGTTATGGTGGCACTCTGCGCATGGGGATGCAGACCGACCCGGTCGGATTGGACCCCCACCTGGCCACCGCTACGGCGACGCGCAATATGATGGAGCATGTCTACGACACACTCGTGTTCTACAGTGCGTCCGGCCGGTTTACCCCGGGCCTGGCGGAATCGTGGACGACGTCGACCGATGGCCTGACCTGGACGTTCCACCTGCGGCGCAACGTCAAGTTCCACAACGGCCGGCCGATGACGGCCGAAGACGTCGTCTACACCATCACGCGAATCAAAGATCCTCGGACCCGCTCGCCCCGCGCGGGCGACTTTGCCGACGTGGACTCGGTGACGGCGGCCGACCCATACACCGCCGTCTTCAAGATGAAGAAGTCCTTCGCTCCGCTGCTGGCCAAACTCTCCGGCTCGATTTCGGCCGCGATCGTCCCCAAGGAGGTCGCCGACGCCCCGGGCGGCTTGAATGAAAATCCCGTCGGCACCGGTCCGTTCCGCTTCGTCGGCTACACGCCGCAGCAGCGGATGACGCTGGTGCGAAGCGGCGACTACTGGGAGACCGACGCGAGCGGCCGGCGGCTTCCCTACCTCGACCGGATCGAGTTCGTCTACTTCCCGGACGCCGTGGCGCGCGCGACCGCGATTCGCACCGGCACCGTGGACTTCATCGAGTACGTGCCGTCATCCGAAGTTCGGGCTCTGCGCAACGATGCCAACGTCGAGGTCGTCGGCGGCCCGTCGGCCAACTTTAGAGCCATTTACATCAACAACTCGATCGCGCCGTTCAACAACGTGCGCGTCCGGCAGGCCATGGCCTGGTTGGTCAACCGTAAAGAGATCATCGACACCGCGTTGTTCGGGGTGGGCGGCATCGAGGCCACCGGCCACGTGATCCCGCCCGGGAACTTCTTCGCGATGTCCCGCAACGTCTACGACAAGACGGATGTCGATCGGGCCAAGCGCCTGCTCGCCGAGGCGGGCCATCCCAACGGGTTCGAAGCCGATCTCTACGTGACGAGCACCTACGACTTCTTGCGCACGCCCGCGGAGATCATTCAGGCGCAGATGGCGAAAGCCGGCATTCGCCTGCGAATCGTCGCCGCCGATTGGAGCGTCTACCTGCCCACGGTCTTCGCAAAGCGCTACACGCTCACGATCCTGGGTACCTCGGGCCAGACCGATCCCGACGACTACCTGTTCAACAACTTCCGCAGCGGCGACGCGCGCAACTACATCAACTTCGGCGATCCGACGTTCGACAAGTTCGTCGAAGACGCGCAGGCCACGGCGAATGAGGCCCAGCGCAAGCGCCTCTACGAGCAGGCCCAGATGCGCCTGCAGGAGCTGGTCCCGATGGTCATGCTCTTCCATTCGACGACGTTCGAGGCGGTGCGCAAGAACGTGCAGGGGTTCGAGCACTGGCCGAACCAATCGTACTACGGGATTCGGCGGACCTGGCTGGCGCCGCGTTAGCCGTCGGTCAACGGCCTAACCGGCCTGCAATGTAAGCACAGTGATCTCGGGACGGCAGTTGAGCCGGATACGCGGTCCGAGCATCCCCAGGCCGCGGTTGGTGTACTGGTACATCGCCCCGACCTGGTACAGCCCCATGGGATACTTTCTCGCGTACGGCGGCAGATAAGGCGCGCCGATCATGGGCAGCCTGATCTGGCCGCCATGGGAATGGCCGGAGATCTGGAGATCAAAGCGTGTGGTGGCCGCGCTGACATCGGCGAAGTCCGGCTCGTGGACCAGCAGGATCGCCGCGCCCTCGACGGGCAGCCGTTCGAGCACGCGATCCAGTCGGTCCGCGCGGACCATGTAGTCATCCACCCCGGCCACGTGCAGGGAGGCCTCACCCCGGCGCACGGTGTGGACGCGGTTTCCAATCTCGACGATCCCGCTGCTTTTGAGAACGGTTCGGATGGTCGACGCGCTGGTCCAGTGATCGTGATTCCCCAGCACCGCGACGACGGCGTCGCGCCCGTGCAGCGGCGTGAGCGCCGCGACCATATCTTCCGCGTACCGCCGAGGGCGATTCGTCACGAAGTCGCCGGTGATCGCGACCAGGTCCGGCTGCTGAGCGTTGATGAGCCGCACAATCCCCGGCAGGCGCTCCCGCATCCAGTCGTCGATGTGGATGTCGCTGATGTGGGCCATCCGGTACCCGTGAAAGGCCGGCGAGAGCCGTCGTAGCTTCAGCGTGATGCGGGTGATGTCGATCCAGTCGGGCTCGACCGCGGTCGCGTAGCCCAGCCCGCCGGCACCGATCGCGCCGGCACCCAGCGTGACTTCAAGCACCCTCCACAGAAACTGTCGTCGAGTCACATCGTCACCTATGGACGAGATGGCAGCGGGATAAACGTTTCGGCGAAACCCGCGGTGGTAAACGCGACCCTCCGCCCTCCAATGTACCCTTCCACCTTATACCCTCCCCGTATCTGAAGGAAGACATGCTTTTCAACGGGTGTCGCAGCGATATCGCCGGCTGTGATCTCGACGGCAAGGCGATCTCCCGCATCGTTCGCCGCCGCGTACCGGAGCCGCCCGGGCACGCGCAGCGTGAACCCTCGGACCTCGGGCCCCGCCCGCCACTCGCTCAGTACCGGTGGTGATCCGCGCAGGATCGCCAGCAGGCCGCTGCGTCCGCCGTCCTGGCCATGCAGCGTCACGAGCATCTGCTGGCCGGCGAGGGAGGGATGCCGCACGAGGCCGGCGAGCAGCGCGAACTCCGGGGTGCTCGCGGTCCCCCACTCCCAGGTCACGGCCTGCCAGACGCCCCAGTTGTGATCGTGGTACCCGGTCCCCTGCACGCGGATCGGCTCGGCTCCCAGGCGCACCTCGCCGGTCACAGACGCCCGCAGTGCCGGCACGACGTAGCCCGAGCGAAAAGCGCCGGCCTGCCACTCCACGGGTGGAAAGTACAGATGCGGGACCGGCCGGAACTGCAGCTGCGCGAAGAACCCGGGCCTCCTCAGGCGCACGTGGTACACTCCCTCGCGCAGATCGATCACATGCGGGCCGGCCCGATACGTCGTCCCTGATTCCGGCAGCGTCCCGTTGGCGTGCGTCTCCTGCCAGCGCGCCGCGCGTCCGCCCGGCTGTGCGATGGCGACGCTCACCAGCACCCTGCGCTCGCGATCCGCGATGAATGAGATGTATCCCGCCATCCCGTCCGGATCGGCGAAATTGAAGTACCACCACTCGGCCCAGCTCCGCCCCTGGGGTCCGGACATCGGCGGATGAAAGCGGTCGATCTCTTCCAGGACCGCGGCCCCGGACGGCGCGAGCCACGCTCGATCGTCCGCGGTATCGGTCCACCCGGGGTCGGCGATCGCCAGCGCGCTGCGGCTGCGGCCGGCCGCCGAGGGAATCACCGCGCTCGCCCTGGCAGCGACGATGCCGTTACGCGTCTTCACGTAGACCAGCTTGCCGGTGATCTCCGGTGACGCGGCCTCGACAGTGTGCGCGAATCGGGGACCCATCACCACCTGGCGCACGAGAAATCGGGCGTTGGGAATGGAGAGGAACATGCCGGTGACGGCGCCGACCTTCAGCACCTCGGGATCGATCCCGGCCGGCAGAACGACCAGATCGCCACCTGAGACGACGTCCCGGTCCTGCGCCTGGACGAGCAGCGCATCACCCACGGCGAGCAGCGCGATCATCACCGCCACGCCGACGCCGAAGCCGAGCAGCAGAATGGCGGTGCGGCGAGGCCGTGTCTGGAAGGTGCGCCAGGCGAGCAGGACCGCGGTCGAGACCCTCATACCAGGCGTCCGTCCCGCATCGTGAGCACGCGGCCCGCCACCGCGGCCAGGTCAGGGTTGTGCGTCACGACGACCACGGCCACCCCTTCCGCGTTGATGCGCTGCAAGAGCCGGCCGATCTCGCGGCCGGTGTCCTGATCGAGTTCGCCGGTAGGCTCATCGGCCAGCACCAGGTCCGGGCGGTTGACCAGGGCCCGGGCGATCGCGGCTCGCTGCAGCTCGCCGCCACTCAACTGGCCCGGGAGGTGACGGCGCCGGTGATCGAGCCCGACATACGCCAGCACCTCTCCGACTCGTGCCGCCCGCTCCGAGGGCCCGACACCGGCCTCCAGCATCGGCAGAACGACATTCTCCCCCACATCGAGCATCGGCAGCAGAAAGAACCGTTGAAAGATGAAGCCGATACGCCGCAGCCGGACAGCCGACAGCGCCGCGTCAGTCATGCCGTGCGTGGGGTGACCGAACAAGACCACGTCACCGGCAGAGGGAAAATCGATGCCGCCCATCAGGTGGAGCAGCGTGGACTTCCCGCTGCCCGAGGGTCCCATGATGGCCACGAACTCACCACGGTCCACCCGAAGCGTGACGCCGCGCAGCGCGGCCACGATCCCGCCGTCAGGCGCGTAGGTCTTGACCGCGTCGCGAACATCGAGGATGGCCCCGGGCGTGTTCACTGCACCTCCTGATGGAGTGTCGCGGCGACGTTGAGTCGCCCGGCCACCCACGCCGGATAGACGGCCCCCAGCGTCCCGGCGGCGAGCAACAGGAGCATCGTGCGCCCCAGCGCCCGGCTGCTGAAGATGAAGAAGTGCAAGTCCTGCGGGATCCCCGGGGTCGCGCGCAAGATGTGGTCGAGCGGCCGGCTTACCACGGTGCCAAGGAGCAGTGCGAGCGGAATGCTGAGGCCGGCCAGAACGGCGCCTTCGAGCACGATGAGGAGCATCATGCGGGAACGCGACAGCCCGATGGCGCGAAGCGTCGCGAGCTCGCCGAGGCGTTCGCCGACGGCCAGCGTCAGCACGGCCCCGATGAGCAGCACGGCCACGAGCAGGCTGACGCTCGTCAGAATCGCCGCGAAATGATTCAGGTACGTGAGCTGCTCGCGAACCTGCCTGAGCAACGTTGCGATGGAGAACGCATCCAGGTCGGGGAAGCCTCCCTCGATCCAGCGCGCCACACGCTCGGGATCCGCCCCGGGGCGAAGCTTCACGACGAGGAACGACGCCTGTTCCCGGCTGATCCCAAGCAAGTTCTGGAGTCGCTCCAGGGGCAACGCCAGGGTGCGTTGCGCCTTGAGGTCGAAGACGAACTCGCCGACGCCGGTCACCGTGACCTGCTCGGCGCGCGAAGGCTGGCCCGTCTGCGGATCAATGCGGGTCGCCAGCCGGACCGTGCCGCCGGGCGCCGCGTTGACGTTCGCGGCCAGCTCGGGGTTGATGACGACACCGCCGGCATCGTGACCGGCAACCAGCCGTACCACGCGCCGGACTTCCGGTGTCAGTCCATACGCGAACGCGGTGGACCGGCGGCCCGCTCCCTCGACGTAGAGGTTGGTTCCGAGCACGGGACTCGCGTACGCCACATCGTGATAGCCCTCGATGCGACGGGCTGTGTCTCGCGCGCCACTCATCAGCGCTTCGGTCGACAGCGGGAGTGTGCCGCGCAGTACGACGCGGATCTCATACCCGAGCCCGCCCAGGATCTCCGCAAAGCTTTGCTCGAGGCCCCCGCCCAGCATCGACATGTCGAACAGGAGCGCGCCGGCCACGGTGACGCCGGCGACGACCAGCGCCGTGCGTGAAGCGGAGCGACGGAGATTTCGCCTCGCCAGGAACCAGACCACTACCGTCCCACCTGGTCGAGCGGGCGGCGGCGTAGCAGACGCTGTGCCGCCACGAGCCCGGCGGCCAGGCCGACGGCGATGGCCAGCCCACTCGCTGCCAGCAGTGTCTCCGGCAGGATCACGGCAAAACGGAGCCGGGTTCCGAAGAGCGGCTGATAGTACGCGTTGATCGCCCACACGAGCGCGGCGCCCATCCCGACGCCCACGATGCTGCCCACGACCGCAACGGCTGCCGACACCGCAACGACCGTCAAACCGATGGTCCCGCCGCCGATCCCGAGCAGACGCAGCGCGCCGATCTCGCGCCGCATCTCAGCGAGCTTCAGCGTCATGATCGTCACGAGAAAGATTGCGCTGGCGACGACGGCGATCAGCGCGATGGCGCGGTGGAATCGCGACACCACGACAAACGTGCGCGAGCTGTGGCGGGCGAGCTCATCTGCGGTATAGACGTCGACCCCGGACCCCAGGGCCGCGAGCCCCTCACGAACCGCAGCAGCTTGGGACGCGTCTCGCAGATGTATGATGACGCGGTCAACGGTATCTCTGCGCTCGAGAAGCGATTCCAGGGCCGGCAGGTGGAATCGCACTTCGAGATCACCGCGCGCGACATCCGCGGGATGCTCGGGCGCATCCAGAATCGCCCGCACCCGAACCTTGCGGCTGTGCGCCATGGCCGGATCGCGGCCGACCTCCATGATGTCTCCCACTCGAACCCCCAGCCTCTCGGCCGTGCGCCGTGACACCGCTACGTCTTCCAGCGGCTCCCCCGGTGAAGGCGACGCCACCGCGGCGGTCGCCGCCATGGTCACCATCAGCACCATCAACAGCGCATGCATCCCGATCAACCTTACCATGCAGCCTCCCCCGAAGACCCCCTCAGGGGTCTCCATGGGCTCTACCACCGTGGCGAAATAGCAATATGCGTTCGGTATTGACATTATCTAGATACCGCTTTATAAAATATGAGAAAGAAGGACTATAAAGCGAGATGGAATGTATGCCTGAAGGCATAAAAACCCCTACAGCCTGCTCGGTGTGTTCGGCGCCGCTCGAAGCGGTTCGCCTCCAGTGCCGGTCCTGCGGTACAGCCCTCGAGGGTCACTTCGACATCTCACCGTTTGCCCGTCTGTCCCCAGAGCAGCATCAGTTGCTCATGCTTTTTCTGCAGTCGCGGGGCAACGTGAAAGACGTCGAGCGTGCCATGGGGCTTTCGTACCCCACCGTCAGAAACCGCCTGGACGGCCTTCTTCAGGCCCTCGGCCTGGCCGGCGAGGCACAGCCGCCGGTTCCCCGCCGTCGCGTGGACATCCTGAAAGACGTTGAAGACGGTACGCTGTCGGTCGAAGCGGCCGTGGCCGAACTCGAGACGCTTGGGGGTGGCGGATGAACGAGCTCACGAGGATGCTGGGCGACGACCGCCGCGCGGAGTTGCTGCGCGACAGGGAGGCTTCGAGGCAAATTGGCAACTAAGGAGGCAGCGATGAGCGAGGAACGCATGATGATCCTGCGCATGCTGCAGGAAGGCAAGATCAACGCCGACGAGGCCGCCAGGCTGCTCGACGCGCTTGGCGAGCCATCCCGAGCCGCATCGTCAGGACCGAGCCTCGGGGATGAAGTGAGGAAGGCCGTCGAAGATGTCGTGCACGCCTTCCCGAGAGAATCCATCGACGATGCGAGAGACGTGATCCGCGAGACCGTGCGCGAGGGCGTGTCGATTGCGCGCGAGACCGCAAGGGTCGCGCACGAGTTCCGACACCTGGGGCGTCGAGGCGGCTTCGGCTGGAGTTTCCACGCAACGCATGCGGGCGGGCATCACGCGACCGCGCCGTTCGAAGACGTGCGCGCCACCAGCGCGTCTCACCTGATCTTCCGCAACACGCGCGGCGACCTGCGCCTCTCCCGATCCCCCGACGGCCAGCTGCACGTGCGCGCCACGCGCAAGGTCTGGGCGCCCGACCCCGATGACGCGCAGCGCCTGGCCGATCGCCTTCCGATCGAGATCCACGACGCGGGCGACACGATCACCGTGGAGGGCCCCGGCGCACGACCATACCATGAGCGCCTCCGGGTGGACTTCGACATCGCCGTGCCTGAAGGAGTCGATGTCCGGGCGCATGTGGTGCGCGGGGATATCACGGCAGAGAGTCTCGCGCGCGACATCGCCCTCACGCTGGTGAAGGGCGACGTCCGCATCGCAGATTGCGGCCGGGCCGTCGTCGAGGGCATCAGCAGCGACGTGGTCGTGCAGGGGGCCCGCGGCGAGACGGCCGTCAAGGTGATTCGGGGCGACGTACAGGTCACGCAGCCCGCGGGGCACGTGACCGCGTCAACCAAGAAGGGCGACGTCTCCGTCGGCGTCGAGGCCGCCGGGCGGCTGGACGCCACAAGCGTAAAGGGAGACGTGCGCGTACGGGCGGGAACCTTCGACGTAGGGGGCGGGGCCGATCTCCACACCGTGAAGGGCGACATTACGCTCTCGCTTGGATCGGCGGCGCGGTGCCGCATCGACGCGGCTGCGATCTCCGGAGAGGTAGCATCTAGTGTACCGCTGACAGATTCCCATCGCGATCGCCGCAGGCTCAGCGGTGTGTTCAACGCCCCCGACGCATCCGTGCGGATTCGAACGACGCGCGGGGACATCTCGCTGGCGCCACTGGAGGGCGAGCCCGCCGAGGCGGCGACACCCGTCTGAGTCTTCCGTTGAGGGCGCGCGCGTGAAGGCTTACGGCTCAGTCGCTCGGGCTCTGCAGCAGTTTCGCCATGTAGCGGAGCTGCCCCAGGTGATAGGCGAGATGCTGGGTGGCATGGAGGAGCGCAAATCCCTTCGTCTCCTTCACCACACCCCTGGTGCGCTGGACATCTACTTCGTGCAGCAGATCGGCGGCATCGAGCCGGTTGAGGACATCGCGCGTGAGCGTCTCCACGCGGTCAAGCTCGGCGAGCAGCGCGCTCTTCTGCAGGCGTTCGCGCCCAAACTCGGTGTCACGCTCACGCTGTGCGGGCCGGCCGCCGACGACCTCGCCGACCCAGTAGCGCTCTGAGCCCGCGATATGCCTGAGCAGGACGCCGGCTGAGTTGGTCAGCCCGGGGACGGCGCGGTTGATGTCATCGTCCCCCAGCGGCGCCACGGTCTCGGCAACCTGACGGTGAAGATCTTCCAGCACATGCAGGTGCGGAGCCACGTGCGGATCCATGTGCGCCTCCCGACACGCGAACTCGGACTTTGATCAGTGGCCGGTGCCTGCTCCCAGACGCCGCTCGATGATGACCAGCCCATTCGGACACCAGGGGTGAGGAACGAACGTGGCAGGAAGACCCCCGTCCGGTGAAAAAAGCACCGCCCGACGCGCGCCCGCGGCGCGCGCCCGCCCCGCCACCTCGCCGTACAACGCCTGCCGGTGTGCCGGCCGGCCGGCCAGAAACGAGATCACCGCCGCCTGGCCATGCAAGGCAAAAGCGGCAACACCATTCACCGGCTCGCCGGATCTCAACACGCGACCGTCCCCGATCAGGCCTCGCACCAGCTCCGGTCGGACGGCGCGAAACCGCCACCCCAGCGGCACAAGCCCGTGCCACGCCGCCAGGTACTCCGAACCGCCGATGGCGCCGATAATCGCCGCCACATCGGCCGCTCGCGCGGGCGTCACCTGCACGCCGTCGGGCACAGCGATGGGTCCGCTCGATAGATCCGCGACGCCGACGGCAGCCTCGCAGAGGCGCGCAAATCCCATTCCCTGGGCGAAAGCCAGCGCCGCGTCATCGCCGGCGGGCACGGCCGCGCGAACGATCGTCGCACCGTAGCCTCTGGCGACGGCCTCCGCCTCCTCGACGAGTCTGCGGCCCACGCCGCGCCCCCGCGCGGACGGCAGAACCCACAGGCCTTCAAGCCAGGCCTCGTCACCCCCCACCATGACAACGTGGACCGCACCGAGCGTTCGGCCGTTCTCCTCGAGGCTCACGCGCTGGCCGGGCTCCTCGGCCCAGTCGGCCCACTCGGCTGGCAGCGCCGCAGCGGGGGGACCCGCTTGCGGGTCCGGCGCCCCATCGACGAGCGGGGCGATCACGGTGTCGAGCGCCGGGGACATCCTACGGTGCGGAAGATCCGGAAGATCGCTTGAGTCTCGCGAGGTCCGCGAATAGCACCCGCAACGCCAGCCACACGAACAGCCCCGCGGTGATCCGCTTGAAGGCCGCGATGACAGATGCATCCGCGCCGGCGGCCTCCAGACGCGCGGCGGCCAGGTGCCCGCCATCGAGGGGCAGGATTGGCAGCAGATTGGCCAGGCCGATGCTGAGGTTGACGTCGCCCGCCGTCCGTACCAGGGACCGGGCCCCGCCCGACGCCGCGCGTACGAGCATCGTGAGCGCGGCTACGAGGCCGCCAACTTCCACGGGCCGGGTCTGACCGGGAAGCATCGCCGGACCGGTCGCCCCGCCCAGTTGACGTAAGATCAGGCCCGCCAGAATGTTCGCCAGGGGGCCAGCCAGCAGCACGCGTGTGCGGAGTGCGGGCGGCAGGCGCTCGACATCGATCGCCGCAAACCCGCCGATCGGCATGGGCCGCAGGGTCACCGTAGTCTCACCCCAGCGGGCACGGACGACCGGGGGACCAAAGCCAATGCCGATCTCTTTCACGACGCCCCCGGCGCGGCGCGCGGCAAGCGCGTGCGCCATCTCGTGCAGCACGACCGTGCCGCCGATGACCCCGACCGCCTGCGCCCAGTGCCTCCAGGACATGACCCGCTACTCCTTGGCGTCGACGCGCGCCACCGCCGCGACCCGGTCACCTTGCTCGAGGCGCTTCACCGCCACGCCCTGCGCCTGGCGTCCGTGGACGGCAATCTCCTTCACGGTGAACCGATTGACAATGCCGGTGGCAGAGATCAAGAGGACTTCGTCGTCGTCATCGACCGCCCGTACGGCGGCGACGGGACCATTCCGCTTGGTGATCTTGATGTTGATCACACCCATCCCCCCGCGGTGCCTGACCGGATACTGGGCGAACGGCGTGCGCTTCCCAAACCCCAACTCCGTGATCGTCAGGAGATAGCGCCCTTCATCGGAATCCGCGATTCCGATAACGCGATCGTCGCCGCGCAACCGGATGCCTCGCACCCCTCGCGCGGTGCGGCCCATCTCGCGCACCTGTCCGGCCTTGAAGCGAATGGCCCGGCCTCCCCGTGTGGCGAGCACGACCTCGGTCTCCTTGTGGATGTACCGAACGCCGACGAGCTCGTCATCCCCGGCGAGTGTGATCGCGAAGATGCCGGCGCGCTTGGCGTTGATGAACTCCATCAACCCGGTCTTCTTCACCATGCCCCGACGGGTGACCATGAAGAGCGCACCGGCTTCCTCGAACGAGCGGAGGGGAATGACGGCGTTGACCCGCTCGCCCTGCGCGACCGTGATGAGGTTGACGACAGGGAGCCCACGCGCGGTGCGGCTCGCCTCGGGTACCTCGTGCGCCTTGATCCGGTAGACCTTGCCGCGGTTGGTGAAGAACAGCAAGAACGCGTGGTTGGTTGTCACCGCGATCTGCTCGACGACGTCCTCCGCGCGTGTCGTCATGCCGGCCACGCCCCGGCCGCCGCGGCGCTGCAGCCGGTAGGTCTCCAGCGGCTGGCGCTTGATGTACGTGTTGCGCGTCAGCGTGATGACGACGTCGGTATCGGGAATAAGATCCTCGGCTTCGAATTCCTCGGCTTCCTTGCCGGTGATCTTCGTCCGCCGGGCGTCGCCGTAGCGCTCCTTCATGGCCAGCAGGTCGTCCCGGATCGACGCCATGATCAGGCGCGGCCGCGGCGAGGTGGCATCGGCCAGCATCTCCTTGTAGCGGGCGATATCCTTCAGCAGTCCCTTGTACTCCTCGTCGATCTTCTCGCGCTCCAGCGCGGTCAGCCGCTGCAGCCGCATCTCGAGAATGGCGTCTGCCTGCACCTGGGTCAACTTGAACGTCTTCATCAGGCCGTCGCGGGCCGTCGCGGGGTCTTTGGACTTCCGAATTAAGGCGATCACTTCGTCCAGATGCTTGAGCGCGATCTTCAAGCCCTCGAGGAGGTGCGCGCGCTCCTCGGCGCGGCGCAGCTCAAAGCGCGTACGACGAATCACGACATCGCGGCGATGCGCCAGGTAGTGCTCCAGCATCTCCTTGAGCGTGAGCTGCTTCGGTGCGCCGGCTACCAGCGCCAGCAGCATGGCGCCGAACGTCGTCTGCATCTGCGTGTGCTTGTACAGCTGGTTGCGGACGATCTGCGGGTTGGCGTCGCGCCGCAGCTCGATGACCACGCGCAGCCCCCGCCGGTCGGACTCGTCTCTCAAATCAGAGATGCCCTGCAGCTTCTTGTTGCGCACGAGCTCGGCGATGCGCTGAATCATGGCCGCCTTGCTCACCATGAACGGAATCTCGGTCACCACGATGGCCACGCGGCCGCCGCGGATCTCCTCGATCGCGGACTTCGCCTGCACGGCGATGCTGCCCCGACCGGTGGTGTAGGCGGCGTGGATCCCTTCGCGCCCCAGGATCACGCCGCCCGTGGGAAAGTCCGGTCCCTTCACGATCTTCAAGAGATCGTCAAGCGACGTTTTGGGGTGGTCGATGAGTGCAATGAGCGCGTCGGTGATCTCGCCGAGGTTGTGCGGTGGAATGTTCGTGGCCATCCCCACTGCGATGCCGCTCGAGCCGTTCATCAGGAGGTTCGGCAGTCGCGCAGCCAGCACCGCCGGTTCCTTCAGGCTCTCGTCAAAGTTGGGAGTGAATGTCACCGTCTCTTTGTCGAGGTCGGCCAGCAGCTCGGCGGCCACCGGCGACAGACGCGCCTCGGTGTAGCGCATGGCCCCCGGAGCGTCACCGTCGATGCTGCCGAAGTTGCCCTGGCCATCAACCAGCCGGTAGCGGAATGACCACTCCTGCGCCATCCGGACGAGGGCATCGTACACGGGCACATCGCCGTGCGGATGGAGCTTGCCCATCACCTCGCCGACGATACGGGCGCATTTCTTGTGCGGCGTATCGGGCCGCAAGCCGAGCTCGGCCATTCCGTACAAGATGCGCCGCTGCACCGGCTTGAGGCCGTCGCGCACGTCCGGCAGCGCGCGGCTCACGATGACCGACATCGCGTAGTCGAGGTAGGAGGTCTTCATCTCCTCCTCGATTGGGCGGGGAACGATCTTCAGCTCATCGTCGGCCATGATAGGGTGCGGCTCTCCTAGATATCGAGGTTTCGGACGTCGCGGGCGTACCGGACGATGAACTGCCGACGAGGCTCGACCTCTTCGCCCATCAGCTTGTGAAAGACGTCTTCGGCCGCCTCGGCGTCTTCGAGTTCGACGCGCAGCAGGGTCCGCACGGCAGGGTTCATCGTCGTCTCCCACAACTGCTCGGGATTCATCTCCGACAGACCCTTGAACCGCTGAACATCCACGCCGCCGGCCTTGCGGCCCAGCTCCTTGAGGATCACCTGCCGCTCTTCCTCCGTGACGGCGTACCGCCGCTCCTTCCCGTTCTTGATGAGGTAGAGCGGCGGACGCGCAATGTACACCTTCCCGTGCACGATGAGGTCTTTCATGTACCGGTACAAGAAGGTCAGCAGCAGGGTGCGAATGTGGTTGCCGTCCACGTCCGCGTCGCACATGATGATGATCCGATCGTAGCGCCGCTTCTCGAGCGAGAACTCGTCGCCGACGCCGGTGCCCAGCGCGGTGATGAGCGCGCGAATCTCTTCGTGCGCGATCATCTTGTCCTCGCGCGCCTTCTCGACGTTAAGGATCTTGCCCTGGATGGGCAGGATGGCCTGGAACTGCCGGTCCCGGCCCTGTTTGGCGCTCCCACCCGCGGACTCGCCCTCGACGATGAAGATCTCACACAGATCGGGATCGCGCTCGACGCAGTCGGCGAGCTTTCCCGGCAGCGTGCCGATCTCCAGCGCGTTCTTCCGGCGCACGAGCTCGCGAGCCTGACGCGCGGCCTCGCGGGCCCGCGCCGCGGTGAGCACCTTTGCGACGATCCGTTTGGCGTCGGGCGGCCGCGTGATGAGAAACTCGTTGAGCGCATCGGCAACGACCGACTCGACGATTCCCTTGACTTCGGTGTTGCCGAGCTTCGTCTTCGTCTGGCCCTCGAACTGCGGCTCGGCCAGCTTGATGCTCAGGACCGCGGTCAGGCCTTCTCGCATGTCCTCTCCCGTCAGGCTGGGAGCGTTGTCCTTCAGCAGTCCCGCGCGCTTGGCGTAGTCGTTGATCGACCGCGTCAACGCCGAACGAAAACCCACGAGATGCGTGCCGCCCTCCGTAGTGGGGATCGTGTTGACGTAAGTGAGGACGTGCTCGACGTAGCCATCGTTGTACTGCACGGCGACTTCGACCTCAACCCCTTCGCGCTCGGCCCGCTTGTACACGATGTCGGAGATCTTACTCCGCGTCCGGTTGAGCGCCGCGACGAGCTCTTTGATCCCTCCCGCATACTTGATCGTCGTCTTGCGATCGCCGCCCTCGTCAGCGAGGGTAACGGTCAATCCGGCATTCAGGTAGGCGATGTCGTCGAGGCGCTTGGCCACGACGTCGAAGGAGAACTCCGTCGCCGTCATGATCTGGGGATCCGGCTTGAACGTGACCTTCGTTCCGCTGGGCTGAGGGACACCGCGCTCGCTGCGCAGCGCGGCTACCGGCTTTCCTCGCTCGAAGCGCTGGCGATAGGTCTTGCCGTCGTGATAGACCTCGACTTCCAACCACTCGGACAAGGCATTGACTACAGACACCCCAACCCCGTGCAAACCGCCGGAGATGCGGTACCCGCCGCCCCCGAACTTCCCTCCGGAATGCAGCGTGGTCAGAACCACCTCGACCGCGGGTTTGCCAATCTTGGGGACATTGTCGACCGGGATACCCCGGCCGTTGTCCAGCACTGTGGCGCTTCCATCGGCATGAAGCGTCACATCGATGCGGGTGGCGGCCCCGGCAAGCGCTTCATCCACGGAATTGTCCACCACCTCATACAACAGGTGGTGGAGACCGTCGGGGCCAGTACTGCCAATGTACATCGCCGGACGGCGGCGCACACCGGCCAAGCCCTCCAAGACCTGGATCTGCTCCGCGGTATAGGCCGGGCCGTCAGACATGAAACACGCTCCAAGTACACGAAGAGGCACACGCGGCTCGCATGCCCGCCGCGCATGCCCGCCCACAATTATACCATCGGCGCGGGAAGAGTGTCAACGGCGGAAACCCGCGCCCTGACTAGCTCTTAGCCCTTTTGGTGTCCCCCGAAAACCCTTCACCGGCCGATCCTTCTGGCCGTCGCCGGGGCCCTCGAGAACGTGCCCGTTCTATCGGTGGGTGCGCTTCGGGGGCCGCCCCGGGGCGACAAGCGCACGACCCACCCGCCGTGGCCCGCGGACGCCCAAATCGAGGCGGCGCCGTGCGACGGGGACGACATCGACAATAGCTCCCTCGCCCAGTTCCTCCCGAAGAGCCTGCATGATGGCGGTCTTCGTGAGGCGAACCTCCTGCCCGGCCGTCGCGTTCGTGACGGCGACCAGCAGGCGCCGGCCACGCACCGCCAGCGGAGCGCTCGAGGCAGCCAGGGCTGGCCCCGCGATCCGGGGCCACGCCGACCGGGCCGTGGCGAGGTGGGCCGCCGGCTCGATGCCCCATGCGCGTGCCGCCACCTTCAGGATGGATCGAATTGGGGTAACCATACTCCTTCACCAAGGCGTCCATGGTCCACCGTGACGATCGTCAGCGCGCCTTTCAAAGGCCCCGCCTGAGGCAGCTCGGTAGCGGTCAGCAGCACCTGCGCCTCGTCATCGGTCTCGAGCAAGCGGCGTTGCCGGCCGGCGTCGAGCTCGGCAAGCGCATCATCCAACAGCAACACCGGCGGCGCGCCGAGGTCTTCCGCCATCACGGCACGCTCGGCCAACCGCAGCGCCAGCATCGCCGCTCGCCACTCTCCCTGCGAGCCGCAGGCGCGCAGCGGCGCACCGTCCAGTGTCAGTTCGAGGTCGTCACGGTGCGGGCCGGTGACACTCACCCCCCGCCGAAGTTCATCGGCCCGGCAGCGGGCAAGTTCCATCTGTCCGGTCTCGGCAATTTCCGCGTCGTCGCCTCCGCTCCAGGCCGCTCGATAGGCAACCCGAAAAAAGCCCCCGCCGGCCAGACGCTCGAACCACCTGTGGGCAGCCGCAGCCAGCCGCCCGGCATACTCGCCGCGCCGCGCCGTGATCCGAGCCCCCAGCGTGATCATCTGCGCATCCCACGGCTGCAACCCTTCGGGCCATCGTTGGCGGAGGACGGTGTTCCGTTGGGCGATCACGCGATGATAGCGGTGCACGGCGAAATGATAGGCCGGACTGAGCTGCGATAGTGCGCCGTTGAGCAACCTCCGCCGGCCGCCCGCCGGCCCACGGACGACATCCAGATCCCACGGCGCCGCCAGAACGACCGGCAGTCTGCCGAGCACCCCACTGCGGGGCATCGGAGCCCCGTTGACGCGCATCTGGACGCGCTCCCGTCCATCTTCAGCCACAAGCGTGATGTCGAGATCCTCATCATGGCCGCGTCGTGTCACCAGGGCCCGGATGCGCGCGCTCGTCTCGCCATGGCGGATCGCCTCGCCCTCGCGCAGCGTTCGATGCGAGCGTCCGGTAGCCACCAGGTGAATCGCTTCCAGCAGATTGGATTTCCCCGCGGCGTTCGGACCGACGAAGGCGGTAATCCCGGGCCCGACGGTCAGATCGGCGCGCTCGTAATTACGAAACGCCCGGAGCCAGAGGCGGCGCAGGCGCAGCATCGTGTCCTTTCACGACGAGCAACATCGGTCCCCCATCGACCATCACCACGTCTCCAGGCCCCAACTGGCGTCCTCGCCGCAGCTCGACAACGCCGTTGACAGACACGGAACGCGCAGCAATACGCGCCTTGGCCCCTCCTCCGGTATTTGTGATGCCGGCCCACTTGAGGAAAGCACCAAGCGTAATCGTTCCGGTGTAAATGGGGACGCGCCGTGCCCGGGAGGAAGACGGCGCGCCGGATCGCTTAGGTGGCAACGCGAACCGGCGCCAGCACGTACGTGTAGTCCGTGTGTCCCACGGGCCGAAGGGCTCCGGGACTAAGCGGCCCCGTGAGCTCAAGCGTCACTTCGTCCGCTTCCACGATGCCCAGGCAATCGAGCAAATAGCGTGCGTTGAAGGCCGTCGGGACGGTTTCTCCTTCGGCCGTTACCTGAAGAGTCTCCTCAGACCGACCGTACTCCGGGGTGCTGGAAGAGAGCGTTAGTGTATCGGCGTTCGCCTGCAGACGCACGACATTGGCCGAGTCCCGAGCCGTAATTGCCACACGCCGAACGGCACTCATAAACCGCTCCGTTCCAACCGTCAGCTTCTGCTTGTGTCCTTGAGGAATGACCTGCTGATAGTTCGGAAACGGTCCGGGAATGAGCCGGCTGACGAGTCTAGCTGCCGGCAGTGTGAACAGGATCTGGTTCTCAGCTAAAGAGATATCTACATCCCCCTCTACACCTGCCAGGGCCCGTGTGAGTTCTTGCATGGTTTTAGAGGGAATGATTACTCCAACCTTTTGTCTGCTCGGAGATGTCAGTGTCACAGACCGCAGTGCCAATCGTCCACCATCTGTAGCCACCACTTTAGCGTCCTTGCCATCCAAGCCCAAGTACAAGCCAGTTAAAAATACCCGCGTTTCGTCTGTTGACACCGCAAAGCTAGTTTGACGAACCATTGTACGCAATACTCCAGCTTCGATCGTGACGACAGGTGTTGAATCTGGTTCCGGCATCAACGGAAAATCGGTGGCCGGTAATCCGACTAGATCGTACGTTATACGTTCGCATTGTACTTCAACGTTTCGTCCGTTATCAGCCACTTTAAAGTCAATAGACGCATTCGGAAGATTGGTCACAATTTCCGTAAACAGCCGAGCTGGTATGGTGATGGCTCCGCCTTTTTTCACTGTCGCGGGAATCTCAGTTTGAATCCCGTGATCCAGATCCGTAGCGGCAAACTTCACAGAATCTTTTTTTGTCTCGATGAGAATATTGCTGAGAATGGGCATAGCCACACGCGATGACACAGCTCGTCCAACAAGAGCGACCGCGCGATTAAGGTGCTCGTGTGAACAAGTGAAGAACATAGTTATTCTCCTCTATATATTATATTAATAAAACCGTCGTAGTAGTAGATGGTGTGGATGATGTGGATAACCAGTAAAGAGTCCACTCTGTTTGGATCGTGGAGCTTATGAGTCTGTGAATCTTATTGTGGTTAGGACGGGGATAAAAGATGCCCTTGTAATAGGAGTAGCTTTCAATCTCGTCCATTTTGATGTTTATGCACAGGTTATCCACTGTGTCGCTGAAGATCTTCGGTCAGTCGTTTGAGGCTGGCTGTAAGGTGGGCGTCACCGCGAAGAGTTTCGCGCACCCGCTGACAAGCATGGATGACCGTGGTGTGGTCTCGCCCACCAAATTCTTCACCGATGCGGGGAAGCGATGCGTCCGTGAGTTCTCGTGCCAGATACATGGCAATTTGACGTGGGAACGCTAGGTCTTTTGTGCGGCGTTTCGCCCGCATTTCTTCTGGCCGAATTCGGAAGAATTCCGCTACGGCTGTTTGAATAGCTTGGATGGTCACAATGCGTGAACGCGTCGGAGGCAGCAGATCCCGCAGCACGTCTGCGGCAAGTTCGACGGTGATAGGAGACCGCGTAAGTGATGCGTAGGCGACGACACGTACGAGGGCGCCCTCGAGTTCGCGGATGTTCGTGTAGATACGCTGCGCGATAAACTCGGCTACTTCATCGGGCACAGAAATCCCTTCGGTTTCGGCCTTCTTGCGGAGAATGGCGATACGTGTTTCCAGATCGGGCGGCTGGATGTCGGTGATCAGGCCCCATTCGAATCGGCTGCGCAGCCGGTCTTCAAGGGTCGGGATCTCCTTCGGTGGGCGGTCGGATGTGATGATGATCTGGCGACTGGCGTCGTGAAGCGTGTTAAAAGTGTGAAAGAACTCTTCTTGTGTGCGTTCCTTTCCGGCGAGGAACTGTATGTCGTCGATGAGGAGAACGTCGACATTGCGGTACCGGTGGCGAAACTCAAGGGTTTTGTCGTCGCGAATCGCGTTAATGAGCTCGTTCGTAAATTTTTCGCTGCTGATATATGCTGCCCGCGCGACACCGGCCCGGCGCAGCACGCCATGCCCGATTGCCTGCAGCAGATGGGTCTTTCCCAGCCCCACGCCACCGTAGATAAACAAGGGGTTGTAGGATGTCGCCGGGGATTCGGCCACCGCCATCGCCGCCGCATGTGCGAAGCGATTCCCGGCGCCTACGATGAACGTCTCGAACGTGTACTTGGGCGACAGGTGCAGCCCTTCCGTGGTCCGCGGAGGCGCCGCAGGCGCCGGCGCCGCGCGAACGGGAGCGGCCGGAGGCGGGACCTCCGCCACGGTGATTTGCACCTGGATCTCCCGGCCAATCGCTGCCGACAACGCGCCGCGCACGGTGACAAGCAGGCGCTGCTCGATCCAGTCGCGGGCAAAGCGATTCGGCACGGCCAGCACAAACGTGTCGCCTTGGAGACCGATGGGTCTGATGACTTTGAGGAACGACTCGAGCGTGGGCTTGTTAAGATGACCTTCAATTCGACGGAGGACTTCCGTCCACAACGTGGTGGGCGATATGTCGATGGACACGAGCCGTCTCCTCTCTGAGTGCGCGGCTGCGTGGGCCGGTGCCCGGCCCTAAGACTTGAAGACCTCGTCGAGGTAGGCGATGCCTTCTTCAGTGAGCGTCCGTTTGCCCCGTCCTTTGCCGGTCGCGAGATTCAGTGATTGGAGAGCTTGGAGCTCGCGGTACGCCGTGCTGTGGCTGATGTCGAGCTCTCTGGCGATCGCCATCGGTCCGGCCGCGCCGAGCTCCGCGATGAGCAAGAGCACCTTCTTCTGACGCGGGGTCACCTCGGGCCGATGGCGGGCCGGGCGATCGCCGGGGAGCGACGGCCCCGGGTCCCGGCGGAGACTCAGCGTGACGACGGTCCCTTGATCCAGGTTGTCCTCAATGGTCACGGTCCCGCCGAGCAGATTCAACTGCTCCCTGGCCACTGGAAGCCCGCTTCCCACTCCCCGGATCACTCGCCGCATCTCCGTTGTGGCGGTAGAAAATCCTGGCAGGAAAGCCAGGTCCTTGTTCGTGATGCCCGGCCCCTGGTCGGAGATGCGGATGGTGTTGCCGTCATCTAAGACCGTGACCGTGGCATTCTGAAAATAGGCGTGGATCAAGTTCTCTACGATCTCACGAATTACCACATACGGAACTCTTCCGCCCCGCTCACGCGAGACGCCATAGGTGCGCGCGGCAATCTCGCCGACGAGGGCGTGAAAATCGTCTCCGCGCAGCGACACGACCTGAGGGTGTGCCGCCGGTGAATCATAAACCGCCAGCCTGACTTCGGGCTCCTCCCTTTCGGGGGGGGGCGCTGTGCGCCGCTCCTCCGTCAGCCGGGCAATGAGGTCCCGTATCGACATTGCCCCTCAGGTGCGAAAATCGTAGTTGGCCGCAGGCTCCAGGACTCCTATCGCGCAGGCCGGGAGCTTGCGGATTTCACGCCGACCCGGGGACGGTCACCCGCGTGGCAGTATTGTGGACAATTCAGGCCGGTTGAGCGCAGAATTCTCCACGATTGTACCGGCTTCCTGCGGCGTAGAGGCCCGGCGCAATGACAACGTTGATACGTGTTTCTCGGGTTGTCCACAGGTGTGGAGAATCGTGTGGATAACTGGCATCGCGGTGTGGACAAAGCGGCTGCCTGCTGCTCTATTGAACCGCGGCGGCGCTGCCAGGATGGGCGGGCCCCAGGCAAAGATGTTGATAACGGGGGCATTGCCCACAGGCTGTTCACACTTCGGATCTTGGCGTGGACTCGGGGGGAGTCGTGGCCGCGGTTTCCATGCTGTGCTATAGTAGGCCTGCTCTCAGGGGGGAGCCACGTGAAGCGAACCTTTCAGCCAAAGACGCGTCCCCGCCGCCGGGTGCATGGGTTTCGTGCGCGCATGCGTACGCCGGGCGGTCGCCGCACGCTCCAGCGCCGGCGAGCGAAAGGGAGGCATCGGCTGACCGTTTCCGGCTAGGGGAAGTGGGTGGGATCCCCTCGGTCGGCCGGCTGACGCGGAGCGAAGAGTTTCGCCGGGTCTATCAGAGTGGAACCCACCGCACGGAGGTCTTGGTCGTAGTTCATGCCTGCCCCAATAGCCTGGGGACCGTTCGCCTTGGGGTGCCTGTCGGCCGGCGGTTTGGCACGGCGGTCGCGCGCAACCGCTTGAAGCGACGGCTGCGCGAAGCCGTAAGGTCACACCGGCCCCGGATGAGTCCCGGCGTAGATCTGGTCGTTGTGCCGCGCACCGCCGCCGGCACAGCCAGCTACGCGGAGCTTCGGAATGGCGTAGGTGCGGCGCTGAAGGCAGCCAGAGTGCTGACCGGAGACAATCGCAAGGAGCCCCGATGACGCGGCTGCTGCTGGTGCTCATTGCTGGATACAAACGCCTGCTGTCCCCGCTGCTCCCGCGCGCGTGTCGATTCTACCCGACCTGTTCAACGTACGCTGCAGAGGCCATCGAACGTCACGGCCCGTGGCGCGGCACGATCTTGAGCGCCAGACGCCTCACCCGTTGCCACCCATTCAACCCTGGCGGCTACGACCCGGTGCCCTGAAGGAGGTCGGGTAGTGATCGATTCCATTGCCTCCGTACTGAACCAGGTGCTTCAGCTCGTTCACGGCGTCGTGGGCAGCTACCTGGTGGCCATTACTTTGTTGACCATCGCTATCAAGGCCGTGCTGCACCCCCTGACGAGAACCCAGCTCAAGTCTATGAAGGCAATGGCTTCGCTGGCGCCGCAGATCGAGGTCCTGCGCCGAAAGTACAAGGAGGACCCCAAGCAGCTGAACATCGAAACGATGAACCTCTATCGTTCGAGCAAGGTCAACCCCTTCAGCGGCTGTCTGCCGCTGATCCTGCAGCTACCGGTCCTCTGGGCTCTCTTCGCCCTGCTGCGCAAGCCGGGAATCTTTGGCGGTGAGATGTTCGCGGGTATTCCCCTTGAAAGTCAACCCTGGCCGCTCCAGGTGTTCATCGACCATCCGCTGCTGATTCTTATCCCGATTCTCTCCGGCGTCACAACGTACTGGCAGCAGCAGATGACGATCACAGATCCACAGCAGGCCAGGATGTTTATTTTTATGCCATTCTTCGTGGCGTACCTCGCGACGCAGTTTCCTGTCGCATTGTCTATCTACTGGATCGTTTCTACGGTGGCGTATATAGCTGAGTACTACTTGGTGGTGGGTCGGCCCAGGAAGGTCGGCGTTGCTCCCAGGCGCGATCAGCGTCAGGGTCCTGCCAAACCTCAGGGACAGCAGTGAGCTCGGCCGAGGCCTCGGCGCGCACTATCGAAGGGGCGATAGCCTTGGCCACAGGTCAAATCGGCGCGACCCGGGATGAAGTTGAAGTCGAGGTGCTGCAGGAACCCAGGCCCGCTCTGCTCGGTCTCGGCGGGCGAGAGGCGCGTGTCCGCGTCACGCTCCGGCCGAAGGACGGGGCGCTTGCAGAGCGGGTGGCGACCGAGATCCTGGAGCGCATGGGATACGTGGTGACAGCGGACGTCCAAGAGGGCGTCGGACGGACCACGGTTGTCCTTGAAGGCCAGGAGATCGGGGGCCTCATCGGAAAACAGGGGCAAACGTTAGATGCGCTGGAGTTTCTCGTCGGGCTTCAACTGGCGCGACGCCTCGGCCGGCGGGCCTATGTCACGATTGATATCGAAGGGTACCGCGTGAGGCGGGAGACCGCGCTCCAGAAGGTCGCAGGTCAGGCGGCCGCCAGGGCCGTTCGTGAGCAGAAGCCGATCTTTCTCGAGCCCATGGATCCACGCGATCGACGGACCGTGCATCTTGCGCTAAAGGAGGATCCGAGGGTCACGACGTCGAGCGTGGGCGAGGACCAGGAGCGGCGCGTGGTCGTCCACCCTCGCTCGCCCGGCGACGGGCTTCCTGACGACGACGTGCTGCCCCCCGAAGACTTAGAGCAGTAGTGCTTGTCGGTCTGGCGCAGCTTCACGCCGTAGCGACCGGGCTCGGCGTGCCGCTGGATGAGCGGGCCCTGTCACGGTTCGACCAATATCTCGGCGAGATTCTCCACTGGCGCCGGCGCATCAACCTCACGTCCGCCAGCGACGCGGCGCAGGTCGTCAGCCTACACTTTGTCGATGCGCTCCTAGCCCTCTCCGCGTGCGACTTCCCCAAGCGGTGTCGCGTGGCGGACGTCGGCTCAGGCGCCGGGCTCCCAGGCATTCCGATCAAGATCGCCCGCCCCGACCTTCACCTGGTGCTCATTGAAGCCTCACGCCGCCGTGTCGCGTTCCTGGAACACGTCCGAGCGGTCACGGGCTTGGACGATGTGGAGATCGAGTGGGCGCGGGCGGAGGAGTTCGGCCGCCGCGGTGAGCGGCGTGAGGCGTACGACAGATCGGTCGAGCGGGCGACGGCCCGCCTGAGTGTGGCTGCGGAGCTGTGCCTTCCGCTGGTGCGCCCAGGAGGGGCGGCGGTCTTTCTGAAGGGCCCGCGCATCCTTGGCGAACTCGAGAAAGCATTACCTCTGATCGCGGCGATTGGCGGCGAGATTGCCCGCAGTGAGGTGCGCACCATTCCAACCGCCGACAGGCAGCGGGTCATTGTCGTGATTAACAAGGTTGCACAGACACCCTCCGGATATCCCAGGAGTGCCGGACGTCTGGGACGGCCTCCGTAGTGCAGGGGGGGAACACTACCGCAACCCGGCGAATCGTTTGCCGGTGCGGCGCATTATTGCGATCGTCAACCAGAAGGGCGGGGTCGGCAAGTCGACGACGGCCGTGAACCTCGGGGCGTGCCTGGCTTCCGCCGGACAACGCACGCTCGTAGTGGACCTCGATCCTCAGGCGAACTCGACGAGCGGCCTCGGAATCCCGCGCGATCGCCAGATGGGCTCGGTGTACGACGTCCTTCTGGATGGGGAGAACCTCTCGGGGTTCGTGCTGCCTTCCGCGATCCCCGATCTGTTCCTGGTTCCGAGTACCATCAACCTGGCCGGCGCAGAGGTGGAGCTTGCCGCCGTCGTGGGCCGGGAGACGCGTCTGCGGTACGCACTCTCCGAAGCCGACTTCCCCGTCGTCCTGATTGACTGCCCGCCGTCCCTTGGGTTGCTGACGATCAATGCCCTGACGGCGGCCACGGAAGCGCTGATACCAATCCAGTGCGAGTACTACGCCCTTGAGGGCCTCACCCAGCTCCTTCAGTCCATCGAACTCGTAAAGCGCCACCTTAATGCCGGGCTTGAGATCAGCGGCGTGGTGCTGACAATGTACGACCCGCGTACGAACCTTTCCGACCAAGTGGCGGCTGAGGTGAGGCGGTACTTTGGGGACCGGGTGTACGGGACCGTGATCCCCCGTAGCGTCCGGCTCGCAGAAGCGCCTAGCCACGGCAAGCCCATCACCCTCTACGACCCAACGTCACGAGGCGCGAAGGCCTATCAGGCCCTTGCCCAGGAGGTGATCGTACGTGGACGACAGCCCACAACCGCTTCGTGATCCAGCGCGGGCACAGCGGCCCCGGGGACTCGGCCGCGGCCTGGGAGCCTTGATCCCGGGTGCGGGTCAGCAGGTCGAATCGGGCGTTACCGAGATCGCCATCGATCAGATCAGGCCTGCCAGCCGCCAGCCTCGAGCGGTATTTGAAGACGCGCCCCTCGCGGAGCTGGCGGCCTCGATTCAGGAGCAGGGGGTTCTTCAGCCTGTGCTCGTCAGGCCGGCGGCAGAGGGGTACGAACTCGTGGCGGGCGAGCGACGGTGGCGTGCGGCGAGGGCCGCTGGGCTTCGTGCCATCCCGGCGATCGTGCGCGACCTCGACGATCGGGGGGCGCTTGAGGCCGCGCTCGTGGAGAATCTGCAGCGGGAGGACCTGAATGCCATCGACCGGGCGAGGGCATACCGGCGACTGACCGAGGAGTTCGGTCTGAGTCAGGATGCTGTGGCCAGGCGTGTGAGCCGGAGCCAGCCGTCGGTGGCCAACACGCTGCGCCTACTTGCGCTTCCACCAGAGGTTCAGGCAGCAGTCGAGGCCGGCAGGCTGACCGAGGGCCACGCCAGAGCGCTCCTGGGCATAGAACCCCCATCCCGGCTACTTGATGTCTGGAGGATGGTCGAGGCGAAGGGGCTTTCAGTAAGGGAGACAGAGATTGCCGCAAAGCGCCGGATTATTTCACGTGAAATACCCCAAAGGTCCAGGCAAGATGCCGCTGAGTTGAATATAATAGAACTAAATCTCTCCGCATCTCTCGGCGCCCCTGTCAGGATCAGGGCGGATCAGAAGGGCCGGGGTGAGATCCGAATCGCGTTCTACACGGCGGACGACCTGGACAGACTGCTGACGGCACTCGGGGGCGGAACGGTCGGCAAGCCATGACGCCTGCGGATCGCCTCCCGCCGCGTGAGGACGCGTGGGCGCTC
Organism: Armatimonadota bacterium; assembly: GCA_052386995.1. GTDB lineage: Bacteria > Sysuimicrobiota > Sysuimicrobiia > Sysuimicrobiales > Humicultoraceae > JBQTJP01. The sequence goes on along the minus strand of JBQTJP010000110.1, from coordinate 79,953 downwards.
GTGTCGGAGTGGACCGCGAACCCCAACCTCCGCAAACATATGCTGGCGGTAGAGGCGGCCATGCGGAGCTACGCGCGGCGCGTTGGCGAAGACGAGTCCTTGTGGGGACTCGTCGGGCTGCTCCACGACTTTGACTACGAGCGTTTTCCCTCTCAAGAGGCCGGGCATCCGTTTCAGGGTGTAGAGCACCTCCGCAGTGTGGGTTATCCGGAGGAGATCTGCCGAGCGATCCTCTCCCATGCCGACTATTCGGGCGTGACTCGCCACTCCCACATGGAGCTGGCACTGCATGCGTGCGACGATTTGACCGGATTCATCGTCGCCGTCGCCCTCGTGCGTCCAGGGCGCAGTCTCGAGGGTGTGGATGCTGCGGCTGTGCGGAAAAAGATGAAGGACAAGGCGTTTGCGCGGGCGGTTGACCGTGACGAGATGGTGCGCGCAGCCGACGCGCTCGGCGTGCCGTTCGATGAGCATGTCGCCAATGTCGTCGACGCGATGCGCAGCATCGCTCCCGCTCTCGGGTTGACCGCGGGGTCGTAAGCCTGCACGACGCGGTGTAGGACAGGAGTTGCCCCCGATATCGTGGAAGAACGGAGTCCTGTCCGCGGAGGCGAAAATCGACGATGTCCGCAGGTCCTGATGCTTGGACCGCCCTGGCCCTGATCGCATGCGCCGTGCTCGCCACGGCAATCGTGTCCGCAGGCGCGCGTCTGCGAACCCTGGAACGGCGCGTTGCCGTGACAACCGGCGACCCGAAGATTCTGGAACGGCTGGTCACCGTGGAACGCGATCTCGGCACCGCGGCACGACGCCTCGAGCAACTGGCGGCGCGGGTCGATGAAGCGGTCCAGCAGGCCGAGCGCAGCGTGCAGCGGGTGGGCGTCGTCCGGTACGATGCCTTTCACGGAGCGGGCGGGCAGCTCAGTTTCAGCCTGGCGCTGCTCAATAAGCGGCAAGATGGGGTGGTGCTGAGCGTTATCAACGGTCGTGACGGCGCCCGCGCCTACGCGAAGCCCGTGAGCAGCGGTCGATCGACGCTCACCCTGTCGGAGGAAGAGCAGCGCGCGATCGCCCAGACGTAGGAAGACGCCCAGATGGTCTTCGTTGACCGGCGTGATGCGGGTCGCCGTCTGGCCGCGGCGCTCGATCATCTGCGCGACCGCCGTCCGCTCGTCATCGCCGTGCCTCGCGGGGGCGTGGTGGTGGGACACGAAGTGGCGGCGCATCTGCGGGCCCCGCTCGACGTGATCGTCCCGCGCAAGCTGCGCGCGCCCTACAATCCCGAACTCGCCATCGGTGCAGTGGCCGAAGGAGGCGCCGTCTTCATCGACGACGCAATCGCCCGTGGAATCGGGGCCGGGTACCTGGCCCAGGAGATCGCGGCGCAGCGCGCGGAGATTGCGCGGCGCGTGCAGGTCTATCGCGGCGACCGCCCGATTTCATCGCTGGAGGGCCGGGCCGCGATCGTCGTCGATGACGGCATCGCGACCGGCGCGACCATGATCGCGGCGCTGCGCGCCGTGCGCGCCATGGCGCCGGCCCGACTCGTTGCCGCCGTTCCCGTTGCCCCGCCGGAGGGCATCGTGCGGCTTGCGCGGGAGGCGGATGAAGTCGTGTGTCTCGCGTCCCCGGCGATCTTTCACGCGGTCGGTCAGTTCTATGAGAATTTCGTGCAGGTGGATGACGGTGAGGTTACGGCGCTTTTGGCCGAACGACTCGCCGGCAATCCCTAGGTGCGGGACACGTGTCAACGGACGCTTCGCTTCGACGCACGGCGCTCTACGCAGCCCATGTCGCCGCCGGCGCCCGCATGGTGCCGTTCGCGGGCTGGGAGATGCCGGTGCAGTATGCCGGTGTCGGCGAGGAGCACATGGCCGTGCGCACGCGGGCGGGCGTCTTCGACGTCTCGCACATGGGCGAGATTCGGATCGAGGGTACCGGAGCGCTCGAGCTCGTGCAGCGCGTGATCGCCAACGACGCCGCGCGCCTCACCGTTGGACGGGGGCTGTACACGCCGATGTGCACGCCCGAGGGCGGGATCATCGATGATGTGACCGTCTTCCGGACCGCTGAGCGCGCCTACCTCTCGGTCGTCAATGCCTCCACGCGTGCGAAGGTCCTGGCGTGGATACAGGAGCATGCCGGGGGCACCGCGGTGAGGGACGCCTCCGATGAAACGGCGTTGCTGGCGCTGCAGGGGCCGCGCGCGGAGGCGGTGCTGTCGGCCGCGGCCGATGTGGACTTGTCGCGGTTGCCTCCGTTTCACCTGCGCGACGATGTGGCGCTTCGCGGGATACCGTTGACGATCATGCGTTCCGGGTATACGGGAGAAGATGGCTTCGAGATTGCGTGCCCGTGGGATGACGCGCCCGCAGTCTGGGCCGCGCTCATCGACGCGGGCACGCCGGTTGGGTTGCAGCCCGCCGGTCTGGGCGCCAGGGACACGCTGCGGCTGGAGGCCGGGCTGATGCTGTACGGCCAGGATATCGACGAGACGACCTCACCCCTGGAGGCCCCGCTCGGCTGGACGGTGAAGTTGGACAAGGGGCCGTTCATCGGGCGCGAGGTGTTGCAGCGGCAGCGCACCGAGGGCGTGACGCGGCGTCTGGTTGGGTTCGAGTCGACCGGACAGGCGATTCCCCGGCAGCACTATACGATCTCCGCCGACGGCCAGAGACTCGGCGAGGTGACCAGCGGAACATTTGCACCGTTCCTGCGACGGCCGTTGGGGTTGGGCTACGTGCCCCTGGCGTTTTCATCGGTGGGAGCCGATCTCGGCATAGAGGTCCGCGGCAAGATCGCGCAGGCGCGCGTGGTTCGGCTGCCGTTCTACAAACGCCCGCGAGCCAGCGGCTCGGCGAGGTGACGCATGTATCCAGACGACCGCCGGTATACGCAGGAGCACGAATGGGCCAAGAAGGAGGATGGCCGGATTCGCATCGGCATCACAAAGTTCGCCGCCGACCGGCTGAGCGACGTCGTCTTCATCGAGCTTCCCCAAGTGGGGGCCGAGGTGCGCGCGATGCAGCCATTCGGCGTGATTGAGTCGGTCAAAGCCGCCAACGACCTGTTCGCGCCGGTCTCCGGTCGAGTGGTCGATGCGAATACGGCGCTGTCCGACAATCCCGAGCTCATCAATCAGGATCCCCACGGCGCCGCCTGGATGATCGTCGTCGAGCCCGCGGCGCATGCCTCGGAGTGGGATCAACTCCTCTCGGCCGACGCGTATGTCAAACTCGTGGGAGCCGCGGGCGCATGAGTTCGTCGTCCACCTGGCACCCGCACAAGTATCTGCCGCTCACGGCTGCCGAGCGCGACGAGATGCTGCGGGCCATCGGGCGGTCGTCGGTCGAAGACCTGCTGGCTGAGATCCCGGCCGCCGTGCGCCTGCGGCGGCCGCTCGCGCTGCCGCCGGCGCTCACCGACGCTGATCTGCTGGCGCACCTCCGCGCGCTCTCCGAGCGCAACGGGCATGCCGACCGGCTCGTGAGTTTTCTTGGGGCCGGCGCCTACGACCATCACATTCCCAGCGTCGTCTGGCACCTGGCCGGGCGCGCGGAGTTCTACACGGCGTACACGCCGTACCAGGCCGAGATCATGCAGGGCGAGCTCCAGGCCGCCTACGAGTACCAGTCCATGCTGTGCGAGCTCACGGCCATGGATGTGGCGAACGCCTCCATGTATGACGGTGCGAGCGCCTTCGGTGAGGCCGCGGTCATGGCCCGCGATCTCACCAGGCGCGACGAGGTCGTGGTGTCGACCGCCGTCCACCCACACTACCGCGAGGTGCTGCGGACCTACACGCGGCATCTAGGGGTGCGCGTCATCGAAGTCCCGCATCGGGACGGCCGCACTCCGCTCGACGGGCTCCGCACAACGCTTGGGCCCAACACCGCGGCGGTGATGGTGCAGTCGCCCACGGTCTTCGGCTGCATAGAAGACGGGCCGGCCCTCGCGGAGGCGGCGCACGACGCCGGCGCGCTGCTGGTCGTGGGGATCGCCGATCCTATCAGTCTCGGGCTGCTGAAGCCGCCGGGCGCCTACGGCGCCGACATCATCGCCGGCGAAGGCCAGCCCCTGGGCAACTATCTCAACTTCGGTGGCCCCTACCTCGGAATGCTGGCTACGCGCGAGGCGTTCGTTCGCCGCATGCCGGGACGGCTAGTTGGCGTGACGACCGATCGCGATGGACGGCGCGGCTTTGTGTTAACCCTGCAGACGCGCGAGCAACACATCCGGCGGGAGAAGGCGACCAGCAACATCTGTACCAATGAGGCGCTCAACGCGCTGGCCGCGTCCGTCTACATGGCGGCGCTGGGGCGTACGGGTATGCGTCGGGTCGCGGAAGTGAACGCACGCCGCGCGCACTATGCGCGGCAACGACTCTGCGCCGTGCCGGGGATTCGCGCCGCCTTTGATGGGCCGATCTTCAACGAGTTCGTTCTGCGGGTGCCGATGCCTCCCGACGAGTTGAACGCGCGTCTTCTCGACCACGGCATTCTCGGCGGGCTCGCGCTTCACCGGTGGTATCCAAATTTGAGTGACGGCTGGCTGGTCTGCGTCACGGAAGCGCGCACCCCCGCGCAGATCGACGCCCTGGTGGACGCCGTTACCGCCGTGATCGGGTCGGTCGTGCGGGTCACGCGGCAGTGACCGGCCCCAACTTTCCTCTGATCTTCGAGCACAGCGTCTCCGGGCGCATTGCCGCCTCGCTGCCCGATGCCGGTGTTCCCGAAGTGCCGCTGGAGGACATCGTCGGCGCCGACCACCTGCGTCGCGATCCGGCGGCCCTACCAGAGGTGAGCGAACCCGATCTCGTCCGGCACTACACGCGCCTGTCGCACCGCAACTACGCGATCGACACGGGATTCTATCCCCTGGGTTCGTGCACGATGAAATACAATCCGAAGGTCAACGAAGACGCGGCGCGGCTGCCGGGATTCGCGCGCCTGCACCCGAACACGCCGGACGCCCAGGCGCAGGGGGCGCTGGAGCTCCTGTGGCATCTCGAGCAGATGCTCTGCGAGATCAGTGGCATGGACCGCGTGACCTTCCAGCCCGCCGCCGGCGCGCACGGCGAGCTGACGGCGTTGATGATGATTCGGGCGTTTCACGACGACCGCGGCGAGCGCCGCACACGCGTCATCGTGCCCGACTCGGCGCACGGGACCAACCCGGCCTCCGCCGCGATGTGCGGCTATACGGTGGTGACGGTTCCCAGCGACGCGCGGGGGAATATCGATCACGCCGCGCTCCGCCGCGCGGCCGATGAGTCGGTCGCGGCCTTGATGCTCACCAATCCCAACACGCTTGGCCTGTTCGAGGAAGGTATCACCGAAGTGGCGGAGATCGTCCATGGGTGTGGGGCGCTGCTCTACCTCGACGGCGCAAATTTCAACGCGGTGCTCGGCGTCACACGGCCCGGCGATCAGGGATTCGACGTCATGCACATGAATGTGCACAAGACGTTCAGCACTCCGCACGGCGGCGGTGGCCCCGGGGCCGGACCGGTCGCCGTCAAGCGGCGGCTGGAGCCGTACCTGCCGGTCCCCATCGTCGAACGCGATGGCGAAGGATTCCGTCTCGATCACGATCGGCCGAAGAGCATCGGGCGCGTGCGCGCGTTTGCGGGCAACTTCGGCGTGCTCGTGCGCGCGTACGCGTATCTGCGAGCCTACGGACCGCTGCTGCGCCAGGTCTCCGAGGCGGCGGTGCTCAACGCAAACTACCTGCTGGCGCGCCTCCGCCCGTACTTCGATCTCCCCTACGACCGGGTGTGTATGCACGAGTTCGTGCTGTCGGGCCGGCGGCAGAAGACACGGCACGGCGTGCGGACGCTGGACATCGCCAAGCGCCTGCTGGACTACGGGTTCCACGCGCCGACGATCTACTTCCCGCTCATCGTCGATGAGGCGATCATGATCGAGCCGACAGAGACCGAAAGCCGGCAGACGCTCGACGCGTTTGCGGACGCGATGATGCGTGTGGCCGAAGAGTGCGCCTCAGATCCCGAGACCGTGCGCACGGCCCCCCATCGAACGGTTGTCAGCAGGCTCGACGAGGTCGCGGCCGCGCGGCGCCCAGATCTGCGCTGGCGGCCGCCCGGATCACCCGGGCGCGGCGGGTGAGCGCCGGGATCCTTCCGACGATTGCAGAGGTTAGAGCTGCGGCGGCGCGCGTCGCGTCTGATGTCCGGCGCACTCCAATCCACCCCTGGGATCAGGCCTCGGACCTGTGGCTGAAGCTCGAGAGCCTTCAGCCCACCGGGTCGTTCAAGGTGCGTGGTGCCTCCAATCATCTCCGGGCGATGGGCGCGGGGATCAAAGGCGTCGTTGCGGCATCGTCAGGGAATCACGGGCAGGCCGTAGCCTACATGGCCTCGCGCGTGGGCGTGCCGGCCGTCATCGTGGTCCCGGAGACGGTGACGCAGTTGAAGCAGGCGGGGATCGCTCGCTACGGCGCGGAGATGATCCGGTGCGGCACGACAATGCCGGAGCGCTCAGCCCTGGCCGCGCGGCTTGCGAAAGAGCGCGGGCTGCACCTGGTCCCGTCATTCGATGATCCCCTGGTGATCGCAGGCCAGGGCACCTGCGGATTGGAAATCCTCGATCAGTGCCCGGAGGTCTCCGCCGTCGTTGTGCCGACCGGGGGAGGTGGATTGATCTCCGGGATCGCGCTCGCGATCAAGGCGCTAAGGCCGTCGATCCAGGTCATCGGGGCCGAGCCGCAATCCGTGGCCCGCTTCGCGGCCTCGCGTGCGGCGGGCACACGGGTGACCGTCCCGTCGGTCGCGACCATCGCCGACGGCCTCAGGGGGCAGCAGCCTGGTCTGCTGACATGGGACGCTACGTCCCAATACGTCGACGCGTTCGTGAGCGTGGATGATGAGTGGATCCTCGATGCCGTTCGTCGCCTGTGTGTCGAGGCCCACCTGGTGGTCGAGCCATCCGGGGCGATCGCGGTAGCGGCGCTCCTGGGCGGCCTCGTCCTCCAACGCCCTGCTCTCGCGGTTATCAGCGGCGGCAACCTCGACCCGAGTCTTCTCGCGGCACTTCTGTCGCAGACCCGCTGAACCCCCAAGACACGCCGCGCGGCCCCGTGCGGGCGCGAAAACAGGCGTCCGGGCCCGAGATCACGCGTACCGTCGTACAGGCACCTTATAGCGTACATATGTTCGTATACAATAACCTTGCCATGACGTACATATGTTCGCTATTATAGCGTCTGAGGGGTGAACCGATGGCTCAGCCGCTGACTGATCGCCAGCAAGAGATCCTGCAGCACATCGCTTCCAGCATTCGGCGCTCTGGCATCGTTCCGTCTGTCCGGGAGATAGGGCACGCCTTGGGCATGCGATCTCCGTCGACTGTCCACCAGCACCTCACGGCTCTGGCGCGCAAGGGGTACCTGCGTCGGGATGGCGACAGGATGCGGGTTTTGGAGATCACCGGGCGGGATATATTCCATGAGGGTACAGAGATCGTCTCACTGCCCCTGGTGGGGCGCGTGTCCGCGGGAGTGCCCGTGTTAGCCCAGGAACACGTTGAAGAGATGATTCCAATCCCGCGGCGTTTTGTCGGCTGGAGTGAGGAGTGCTTCTTGCTGACGGTTCGGGGGGACAGCATGGTCGGCGCAGGAATCTTTGACGGGGACCTCGTCATCGTCCGCTGTCAGCCCACCGCTGCGCCCGGCGAACTGGTCGTTGCGCTGCTTGGCGACGAGGCGACCGTGAAGCGCCTCGACATGTCTGAGGATTGCCCGGTTCTCCGTGCGGAGAGCCCCGCGTACGGGCCGATCACCGGCGAGTTTGAGATCCTGGGGAAAGTCGTGGGATTGCTGCGACGCTACCCTCTCGGTGTGTCATGATCCGAACCGAACCGTTCACCGTCCACACCGCTTATCGGCGCTGCGCAGCCGGCCGGCTGGGTCCGATGGCCACACGGTCACCCGCAGAAATGGGGATACAAATCTGCGCGTTGCTCGCCGATGACCGGCGGGCGATCAGGGCCAAGATCGTTCTTCTTCTCGTCACCGCGGTGGTCGCCGCGGCCCTCGAGGTACCCTGGCCATGAGGACGCTGCACGTGGCCGCGGCTTCCGCCGACTGGAACGGACGCCGGGCTGTGGCCGCGGTCTTGCGCTGGGACGGCGAGGACGAGTCGAAGACCATCGTGCGATGTTTAGAGCCGCACGACTCGACGCCGGCCGGTTACCGTGCGTTGGTCCTCGGGCTCTGGGAGGCCAGGCGCGCCGGCGCAAAGCTGGTGGACCTGGCCCTCGATGCTCCGGAGGTCGTTGCACAGGTCGAAGGGACCGAACAGCCGTCGGCGGACGTCATCGGGCCCTACCTGCAGGTGCGGGCACTGCTCAACGTGTTCCACCAGGCCAGGATACGCCACCTGCCACCTTCTTCGATGGCGCGCGCGGCCAGGGCGGCCTCCGTCGCCGTGAGGCCGCGTCCGCGCTACGCCGATCTTCCCCTGTGGGCGGCCGCCCGCCGGACGGAGGCCGCGTAGCCGAAGGGCAACACGTCGCCGCCGAAGAAACCTCTTCTGACCCCAAATGGCGCATGCACCGGCCGCACCTCAGCTGGCCGAAGGAGAGAAGCATCTCGACGCGGGAGAGTGGCCCGCAGCCGAGGCCGCGTTTCGACGCGCGGCCGAGATCGACCCCACCTCGGCGGTCGCATTCAGCAAGCTCGGGGTGGCCCTGGCTCATCAGCGGCGGCTGGACGAGGCCGAGGGAGCGTTCGCGCGGGCGGTTGAAGTCAGCCCGCGATACGCTCCCGCCTGGAGCAACTTGGGGAACGTGTACAGAGAAACGGGGCGCATCGAGCGGGCGCTGGAGGCGTACGAGAGGGCGGTAGCCGCGGATCCCGACTACTGGGTGGCTCACCAGAATCTGGGCGGGCTCTACAAGCAGTTGGGTAGGACGAGCGAGGCGATCGCCTCGCTTCGCAAGGCCACCAGGCTGTCGGCGCGTGGAGCGCTCCGCTCCGCAACGGGCGAGGGGCGCCGCCGCCTGGGATGCTTTGGCAGCGCCGCCCTCCTCCTGCTGCTGGTCATCGCGCTGGCGGTTGCCTGAGACGTCCGATTGACCCGCCAGGGGGAATACCCTACCGTGGGGAGCGGTTGTCGCGTATCGGGCGGCCGCCTGCCGAATCATGTGAGGAGGATTGGGATGGCAACGCTCTTGGCAGTGACGGTGAACACATTCGAGCAGGAGGTCACCAAGGCGGAATTACCCGTGCTCGTTGACTTCTGGGCTGAATGGTGCGGGCCATGCCGGATGGTGGCGCCGATCGTCGAAGAGTTGGCCGTGGAGTACGCGGGACGGGTGAAGGTCGTCAAGATCGACGTGGATGACAATTCGAGCCTGGCCATGCGTTACAGCATCATGAGCATCCCGACGCTCGGCGTGTTCAAGGGTGGAGAGCTGGTCGAACGGATCGTCGGCTTCATGCCCAAGCAGGAGCTCAAGCGCCGTCTAGAAGGCGCGCTGCAAGCCCAGTCCAGTAGCGCTGCGACCTAGGCGGGTTGCCCCTGGAGCCAGCGCTCCGCGTCGATCGCCGCCATGCATCCATACCCGGCGGCGGTAACGGCCTGGCGGTACGTATGATCGTGGGCGTCTCCGGCGGCGAAGACACCCTCTACGCTTGTCAATGACCCATCACGGACCTTGATGTACCCGAGCCCGTCGAGTTCCAGCTGACCCCGAAAGAGCGCGGTGTTCGGGATATGCCCGATGGCCACGAAGACGCCGTCGGTCGTGCGCTCGGCACGCTCCTCGGTTTTCAGGTCGCGCAGCAGAACGCCGTGAACGACCCCGTCGCCCAGGATGTCCTCGACGACCGAGTTCCACACAAAGCCGATCGCCGGGTGGGCGAACGCGCGATTCTGCATGATCTTGCTGGCCCGCAGCGCATCGCGTCGGTGGACGACGGTCACCGACTTGGCCAGGTTGCCCAGATAAAGCGCCTCTTCCAGGGCCGAATCCCCGCCCCCGACCACCACCACATCCTTCTTTCGGAAGAAGAAGCCATCGCACGTGGCGCACGTGGAGACCCCGCGACCCATCAGGCGCGCCTCGCCCGGCACACCCAAGAGTCTTGGCGAAGCCCCGGTGGCCACAATCAGGGCCCGCGCGTCGACGCGTCGGCCGGATTGCGTGGCAACTGCGAACGGCCACTGACCCAGCGCGATCTCCGTAGCGTCTTCGGTGATGAACTCCACCCCGATGCGCTCGGCCTGTTTCCGCATGGCCAGCATGAGTGCGGGCCCCATGATGGCGTCTTCAAACCCTGGGTAGTTCTCGACCAGCGTCGTCAGCATAAGCTGGCCGCCGGCCTCGGCGCCCTCGATGACGACGGGGGCCAGGTTGGCGCGGGCGGCGTAAATGGCCGCGGTCAGGCCTGCCGGCCCCCCGCCCAGGATGACAACGTTCCGACGCAATTCTCCTCCTACGATGTACGGCCGTCTGGGACCATTCGCCCGGGCCGATTGATCGCGATATTCACAACCGCGCGCCCTACGACGGCTATTCCACGTCCCCCTATCTAGAGCCTAGTATGTCGAGTCCCGCCAGACCTGGAATTCTCCAGGGCTCGGCGCCCTCAGAGCCGGCCGACGGCTCCCCACGACGAGTTTCGCTCCGCCCCGCGGGAATTCCGAGGCGTCTTCCTGGTAGATTCTGCCGAGGTTTGGGCCGGATTCGGCTCCCCTCCACGCTCTCTGTCCGCTGGATACCCCCTGAGTCCCCCGTACGCTTCAATCGCATCCCCCAAGAGGGGGAGCGCGGGAGCATCCCGAATTTGTGCTTAATTCCCACTTGCAGGGAATTGTCGCCTCATGTGCCGGAGGCTACGCTAGAGTCATCTTGGGAGCATGTGCCGCAGGGGGGAGATTAGGTGACCTCCCAAATTACTGTTCGTGCTTGTGATTGTCTTGGCCGCCCGAACCGGCCGCCCTCTATTGGCGATGTCCTGGCCTATAGGGGCCAAGACTGGCTGATCGTCGGTCTCTTCATGGGGACCGATCCGATCACGAGCGAGGTGGTGGAATATCTCGTCCTTGACGGACGGGCAGCGGAAGAACGGCCAGTGGTTCAAGAGGGGAGGGAAGATCGTGCCAGGGTCGTCTAGAGAATCGCACCGGCTGGTGAATCGGAAGTTGGCGTGGCGTGTTGCCATGGCCCTTCTCTTTTTCTTGCCCCAGGTGCTCGGCCTGGGCGCCTTGAGCGTCCAGGCGCAGCAGCCGGAGCAGTATGTACTCGCCGCCGGTGACTCCGTGGAGATCACGGTGTTCGGTGAGGCCGACCTCACCCGGACCATCACGGTCCGTCCCGACGGCAAGATCAATATGCCGCTGCTCGGTGACATCCAGGCGGCAGGTTCCTCTCCCGCGGAGTTGGCCGAGCGGATCACGAAAGCGCTCCGGACCTATCTTCGGGAGCCCCAGGTCACGGTCTCCGTCCGCGAGTTTCGGCGATCATACGTTCAGGTCGTAGGGCAGGTTTCCCGGCCGGGGTCCATTGAGATCCAGCGCGGATGGACCGTGCTCGAGGTGATGGGAGCCGCCGGAGGTGTCACTGCCAGGGCAGCCATGCGACGCACGACCCTGACTCGCCGGGCGACCGGACAGATCGTGGCCGTGAACCTGGAGGCGCTTCTCATGAGGGGCGACCGGGAGCACAACCTCCCCGTCGAGTCCGGGGACGTCATCATGGTTCCCACGCTGCAAAATCGCGTGCTGCTCATGGGCGCAGTCAACAGACCGGGCGCCTACGACATCGAGGAGGGCGCGCGGATCTTCGAAGTCATCTCGGCGGCCGGCGGACCGGCCGAACGGTCAGCAATAAATAATATTGGCATCATTCGTGTCGGGCCCGACGGCAAAACCGCCGTCACGACGGTGGACATGACCAGCTTTGTCCGGGGCGATCTGAAGCAAAATGTCCCGTTGAGGAACGAGGACGTTGTCTACATCCCGCCGGACCGCAGCGTGCGGTGGGCCGATATCTTGAGCTTTCTGGGTCCACTGAGCTTGATCCGCGCGCTGCTCGGAGGCTTCTAATGGTCGGACTTCCTGAGGCCGGAAAGGGAGAGGAGTCAGGGCTATGAGCGGACATTCGAGTGAATTAGGCCAGTACTGGCAGGCGGTACGAAACCGCCTCTGGCTGGTGATTCTTGTCACGATCATCGCCGTCGGGGCTGCCTACGTGGCCATCGGCCGCCGCCCCGCCCGCTACGTGGCGACCGCCCGGATGATGGTGACGTCGCCCGTCGTGGTAAACCCACCGACGGTGCTGCCGCGCGAGGCGATGCCTGTGTTCAACCGGTATGACAATACCGTTGGCGACATCATGGCCCTGATCGATAGTCGCCCGATCGCGACACGGGTAGCGAAGCGGATGGGCATGGCCGGTCCGCATACGGTGCAGCGGGCTATCACGGCCGCGCCGGAGCGCGGGACCTCGCTCGTGAGGATCACGGCGACGACGAACAACGCCGAGCGCTCGGCGAGCCTGGCGAATGTGGCCTCAGAGGAGTTCATCGCGTACTTCCGAGAGGCGAACCGGAACAGCGTCAGCGAGGTGCGCCGGTTTGTTGAGGATCAAATGACGCAGTCCCGTGCGCGGCTCGAACAGTCCGAACGGGCACTGCAGGCCTATCGTGAGCGGAATCGAGTCATCTCGCTCTCCGACGTGAGCGGCGGAGCCCTCTCGGCGATGCGCTCGGCCGAAGTCGAGCTTGACGCGGCCAACCGGGCGCGTATGGAGACGGACGCACGCCTGACGGCCGCCCGCGCACGGTTCGGGCGAGAGCAGCCGCGCATCGTTGAGCGGCGGGCGACGACCGAGAACCCGACCTTCCGCCGGTACCAGACCCACATTATCGAACTCGAGCTCCGTCGCGCGCAGATGGCGCAGGTCTACACACCGCTGCATCCGCGCATGGAGGCCCTCAACCGGGAGATCGCCGACGTGCGCAATCGCCTCATAGCCGAGGCGCGGACGATGGTTGGTGAAGAGGTGACCACCACCAACCCGATTCACGCCCGGTTGGTCGCCGACATCGTGACGCAGGAAATTGAGCAGGCAGCCGTGAGTGCGCGGGTGTCCGCGCTCCAGTCCACACTGAGGCGCCGCCAGGGACAGGTCGCGATCGTGCCGGCCGTGGAAGTGGAGTTCAACCGGCTGGCCCGCGAGAACCGGATCATGGAGGCCAACTACACATTACTGTCCACGCGGTATCAGGAGATCTTGCTGCGCGAGAATGAAGCCGGGTTCTCACCGGCGAGTGTGCAGCTGGTCGAGGCCGCCGTGGCACCGGGGCGGGCAGAACCCTCCGCGTTCCCGCGCTTTGGAGCCGCCGCCGGCTTCGCGGGCCTGATCCTGGGCATCCTGGCGGCACTGCTGCTCGAGTCCATGGATGATCGCATCCGTACCGCACAGGACGCGGAGCGCGCGCTCGGCGTCCCGGTCCTGGCGCAGATCCCGGCGCACGGCACACCGCGCCCGGCGCCGGCGACCGCGATGTTTACCTTCATGTTTGTGCTGCTCTTAATGGGTGGCGCAGCCTGGGCGGCGATCGCCCGGGGCTATGTCACTGTGCCCATCGGCGCCTCCGAGCGGATTCAGGATGCCGCCACGGTGGTCGCCAACTGGTTGGGCTCGCCGCAGCCGCCGGCCGAGAGTACCGCGAACGGCCGATAGGGCGCGTGCGAGGGTTTTAGGAGGGAACGAACGATGCCAACGAACGGGTTCACTACCATTGCCTCCATAGATCAAGGGACGGCCTTCGTGGAGGCCTACGGTCTCCTGCTGGCCAGCGTGATGCTGGCCCACAACGGCAATCCTCCCCGGGCGGTAGCAGTGGCTGCCGCCCAGGCAGGCGACGGGTGTTCGACGACCGCGTTGAATCTTGCGATGATGATGGCCCGCACGGGCCGGCCGACGGTGATCGTCGATGCCAACCTGCGTGAGCCGGAACTGCACAAGGCCTTCGGCCTCAACCACATGCCCGGGCTCGCGGACCTCCTGACGGGGAAAGCGGACCTGCAGAGCGTCGTTGTGGCCACCAAGATCCCTCACCTGTCGTTCGTGCCGGCCGGGAGGGTCCAGGCGCCGGCGCAGGCGCTGCTCATCCAGCCAGCGCTCGAGACTGCCTTCAACGGCCTGCGCGAGCGCTTCGATCTTGTGGTGATCGATACCGCACCGATGTTGAGTTATCCGGACACGTTGTACATCGGCAAAGAGGCCGATGGCGTGCTGCTGGTGGTATCGCCCCAAGGCGCGTCCCGACGCGAGCAGCAGGAGATGCGTCGGTTGCTCGAACGGGTGGAGGCCCGCATCCTGGGGACTGTGCTGAACCGCGCGCGGGGCCGGGCCTTGGCCGGCGCGTAGGCTCCCCAATGAACGGGTCCAGTATAACGCGCCATGGATGATGAACTGTCCTGGTATGCCGTGCAAACCAAGCCGCGGCAGGAAGACCGTGTCCACGGCTGGTTGCGCGCACGCTCGGGGCTCTCGGTCTTTCTGCCAAAGGTTTCGGACCTTCGCCGGCGGCGATCCCGCCGCGTGAAGGTTGTCGAGCCGTTGTTTCCTTCATATCTGTTTGTCCAGATGCGGTTGGAGCCGGAATCCTGGCACGCGGTCAAGTGGGCGCCAGGCGTCAAGCGGATCGTGGCGACCGACGATGTTCCGACGCCTGTTCCGGCCGAGGCCATCGGGATGCTCCGCGAACGCTGCGGGGATGCGGAGATCATCCCACTGGAGGCCGGATGGCGCCTGAAGGTCGGCTCGGCGGTGCACGTGGTGCACGGACCGTTTGTCGGTTTGCAGGGGATTCTGGAGCGGCCGGCGAGCCGCGGTGAGCGGGTGCGCGTGCTACTCCAGTTGATGGGCTGTCTCACGCCTGTGGAGATGGACGTTACAGACGTAGAACTCGTCGCCTGAGGCAGGGAGGGGACGCGCTTGCGTCCCTGCGCTCGTCCAATTTTGGCCATCATTCGCCTGGGGAATGTACCCGGGACGGCGGAGCCTTATCAATGACGATAGCCACTGTCGAATATGCCGCATCGAAGGCCTCCAGGCCGGCGCAGTTCAATGACCTGGTGCGGACCAAAGAGGCTCACATCGCGGTCATCGGCCTCGGATATGTGGGCCTGCCTCTGGCTGTGGCTTTTGCCCAGGAAGGGTTCCGCGTGCTTGGAATCGATGTCGATTCGGCGCGGATCGACACCTTGCTCAGCAACTCGTCGCCTGTCGGCGACGTGCCCGCGGCCGATATTGCCGCGGTTCAGGCCTCCGGTCGTCTCAAGGTCGACACGGCCTATGAGGGACTCTCGCGCGCCGATGTGATTTTCATCTGCGTACCGACGCCCTGCACACCGAACAAGCAACCCGATACGTCGAGCATCGCCAGCGCCACCCGTGGCGTTGCCGAGCACCTCCGGCCCGGCCAGCTGGTGATCTTGCGGAGCACGTCCTACCCTGGCACGACTGAGGAACTGGTCTTGCCGATCCTGGAATCCCACGGTCTGTCGGTCGGGCGCGACATCTTTCTGGCTTTCGTGCCGGAGCGTGTCGACCCCGGAAGGCAGGACTACACCATTCGGAACACGCCGGTGGTCGTAGGCGGCGTCGACCCGGAGAGCACACGGCGCGCGGCGCGTCTCTTCGGCGCCCTCGGGACGCCTGTCAAGACGGTGTCCTCATCGGTGACGGCCGAGCTGTCCAAGTTGCTCGAGAATGTCTTCCGCAACGTCAACATCGCCCTGGTGAACCAGCTGGCCATGCTGTGTGACCGCATGGGGCTGGACATCTGGGAGGTCATCGACGCGGCGGCGACCAAGCCCTATGGATTTCTGCGATTTCAGCCCGGGCCCGGGGTGGGCGGCCACTGCATTCCGGTCGATCCGTATTACCTGGCCTGGAAGGCCCGAGAATACGACTTTCACATGGACTTCATTGAGCTCGCGGCCCGGGTCAATGAGGAGATGCCGTACCACGTCGTCACCAAGACGCTCCTCGCTCTCAACGGTCACCGGCATCGTCCCGGCGCGGTGCGCCTGCTCGTGCTGGGCGTCACCTTCAAGAAAGATGTCGACGACTACCGCGAGTCGCCGGCGCTGAAGATCATCCAACTGCTGATCCAGCACGGCGTGAAAGTCAGCTATCACGATCCCTACGTGCCGAGGCTGTCGGTCAATGGGCACTCGCTTGCGAGCCGGCCGCTGACGGCGGCCGCGCTCCGAAGCGCGGATTGCGTGATGATCGTGGCCGATCACTCATGCGTCGACTATCGCTGGGTCGTGCGCAACGCGCGGCTCGTGATGGATACGCGCAACGCGACCCGCGAGGTCGCGGAGGGGCGAGCGAAGATCGTTCGGCTGTAGCCTGCCTGCGCCCGGGCTCCCGGGATTTTCAAGGAGGCATTCGCGCGATGAGCGTGCGCACGTCCACGTACTCAACGAATGTGGGAAAGCGATTGGGCCCCGGGATCGTCTTTGTGGCCATCGCCGGCGTGATCGGCAGCTTCATCGCGATTCAAGACATCGAGGGCATGCGGGCCGCCGTGATCATTGCCGGCGTGGTCATGGCCTCGCTCGTGATCTTCCACCTGGCCAGTCGAGACGATCCAATAGGCACGCTACTGTTCCGCCTGCTGATCGTGGCCCTGTTCCTCAAGTTCGGCGCGATCGTGTTTCGTCTGTGGTTCATCTTCGATCAGTACGGCGGCTTTGCGGACGCGGTCGGCTACCACGGCGGCGGCAGCCGCGCGGCGGCGGCGATCCTGGCCGGGGGCTCGCCGGATATCACCGACTATCACGGCACGGATATGGTCACGCTCATCACGGGAATCTTCTATCTCTTCACCGGCCCCACGCTCATCGGCGCCTTCGTGTTCTGGGCGTGGCTCGGACTGCTCGGCATGCTGTTCTTTTACAAGGCGTTTGTCACCGCGGTTCCCAATGGCAACCGCCGGCTTTTTGCCTATTTGATCATGCTGTACCCATCGATGGCGCTGTGGACGAGCAGCCTGGGGAAGGACGCCCTCGTGTGCTTTTGCCTCGGCTTAGGGACCTACGGGGCGGCGCGGCTCATGCGACGCATAGCGCTGTCGAGCCTCGTGATCATGGGCGTCGGTCTGGGTGGCGTCATGGTGATTCGACCGCACGTCGCGGGCATTATCGGCGTGGCGGTCGCGGCCGCCTCGGTGTGGCGGCCGGCACGCGCCGGCCTGTTGACGCCCATGGTGCGCATCGCGGTAGTGCTGGTGTTCGCGGTCGTCGCCATCTTTGTCGTGCAAACGTCCGCGGGCTACATCCAGCTCGATGATCTCACGCCGGACGGCGTCCTCAGCTACATCGAGGACCGTCAGGAGAGGACCGAGCGCGGGGGGGCGGCGATCCATCGCGTCGTGCCCACGAATCCAATCGCGTTCGTCGACGGACTCAGCACCGTGTTCTTTCGGCCATTTCCGTGGGAAGCCCACAACGCGTTTGCGATGATCTCGGCGGTGGAAGGCATCTTCCTCATTCTGCTGTTCTTTAGGAAGTGGAAGAGCCTCGCCGCCGCGGTTGCCGCCGCGCCGGGGAACGCGTTCATGATGCTTGCCGTCGTCTTCATCTTGTTGTTCGCATTCTTCTTCTCGGGCATCTCCAACTTCGCCATCATCGCCCGGCAACGCCCTCAACTCCTGCCATTCATCTTTATGCTCCTCGCCTACCTTCCGCCGCGCCCCACGCCGCAGCTCGAAAGACTCTAACCCCAGGCTCGACTTAACGAATCTATGCGCAGGTTTGCGACGCAGGGAGTCGCCGTCTTGGAACGCGTGCTGCGTGATCCCTCGCTGCTGCCGGAGGTGTGGTGGAAGTCCATTTCGAGAGTCACGCTGAGGCGCCACCGCAAGCGCGTCGACGCCTACCCGACGCTGGCGAGTCCGCCGGCGGATGGGATCTCGAAGCTCGCAGGAGCGGCTCCGGCCGTCATTCAGGGTCATATGGAGGCGCCGTCGCTGCGGCGGCTCCTTGCCGAGCTGGAGGCCTACGCGATTCCCACCCCGGCCCGCGAACTGGGAGGCGCTGCGTTCCTCGAAGCATGCTATGCCGTGGTTCGGCTGCTCAAGCCCACTGTCGTTCTAGAGACCGGCGTCGCCCACGGGTACAGTACGGCCGCGATTCTGCAGGCGTTAGAGGACAACGAGCGCGGTACCCTCTGCAGCGTGGACCTTCCGATGTTCCGCCCTGGAGTGACGTCGTATACCGGCGGCGCGATCCCGCAGCGCCTTCGAGCCTCGGGCCGCTGGCAGCTGCTCTTGGGTCCAGACCGGCGGGTGCTGCCCGCTGTGCTGAACCGTGTTGGCCCGGTCGACGTATTCTTCTATGACTCAGACAAGAGTTACGAGGGGATGCTGCGCGCCTGGCGTCTGTTGTGGCCGCACATGCGCCCCGGAGGGGTGCTCATGGTGGATGACGTCCAGGAGCACGACGCGTTTCTGGACTTCGCGGACGCGCAAGGGCTGGCCGCGCTGATCATTCCCAAGCCGACGCGACGCGGGGTGTACCGGTGGGACAAGGTCTACTATGTCGGTTTGTTGCACAAAACCTAACCACGATGGCCCGTGGCACGTCGGGGCGGCAAGAGATCGTGAACGACACCTGCCATGATCGATGAGGCACGTGAGGTTCTCGCAGGCGCGAAACGCTCGCTGTGGCGAAAGTGGTCCGAGTCCATCCTCGTTCGCGACCCAGGCGCGCCGCTCCAGGAGGTGTCGCCCCGCATCGCGATCGCGATTGGGTGCATTTCGTCGGCGACCCTGGGCGAGTCCCAGGCTCCGCCGGTCCCGGACTTTGTCGACACGGCGAGGTTCTTTGAACGTCTTCGCAACGGCCATCTCTGCTTCGTCGCGCGCGTAGGGGAGCGGATGATCCACGGGAGCTGGCTGGGCTTCGGGTCGTGGGATCTCGAGGATATCGGGGTGAAGATTCGCTTGAACCACGAGGAAGCGTACATCTATGATGCGTACACCGCCCCCGAATTTCGAAGCAGTCACGTGTTTCAGGCGGTCATGGGAACGTGTCTCAAGTATGCCAGAGAACGTGGTGTGCGGCGGGTCTACGCCCGGGTGAGCAACCGCAACCGACCTTCCCTCAAGGCCTTTGAAACGGTCGAGTTCCAGCGCCCGATCGAGTTGCTCTCACTCCAGCTCTTGGGCGGCCTGGGGGTATACGTCGCGCGCTCGCGTGGCAATGCGGGGCCGCTCCTCGAGACACTGATCCTGCGGTCCGCTCAGATGAGACCCGGTATCCTGGTCTGGCGCACACGCGAGCGATTGGGCATCTGGGTCAATCGAGCCGGATCGAACTCTCAAGGATCGGAGACCTAAGTCATGGTCGCACGGGTCATGGAGTCCGCCGGCCGCCCACGTACAGCGCTGGCTGTGGAGCAGGTGGCCGACCTCGTCCTGCGGCACTCCGGACTGCTGAGAATGCTGCGGGGGCGCGACCTGCGCGAGCAGGCCCGGTCTCTTCGGGTCCTCTGTTATCACAGGGTCAGTGACCCTGCACGTGACCCCATCGGTGGCCATCCCGGCGTTATCAGCGCGACCCCCCAGGCTTTCGCTGAGCAGATCCGCCTGATCGCCCGGCACTACGTCCCCATAGGGGCCGAGGAGCTCAGGGCATCTCTGGTGGAGGGTCGAACGCTCCCGGCGGGGGCCACGCTGGTGACCTTCGACGACGGCTATCGGGATTTCTCAACGCATGCGTGGCCGGTGCTCAAGGCCCACGGTGTGCCCGCCGTTGTATTTGTCCCCACCGCCTATCCGGATCGGGCGAAGCTCTTCTGGTGGGACGAGCTCTGGCAGATGCTCTCGCACGCGGCGAATGCAGAGGTTACCCTTAATGGCGCGGGACGCGTCGACCTCCGTACCCCGCGCGGGCGTTGGACGGCGCTGAAAGAGCTCAGGAACGAATTGTGGACCAAGAGTCCTAAGGCAATTGAACACCGCATGGCCGATCTCCGTGCCACCCTGGGTGTCAGCGTGGCGCCGCGAACCACGGTTCTGAGCTGGGATGAGCTCCGCGCGCTGGCCGCAGACGGCGTGATCATTGCTTCGCATGGCCGAACGCACGCATCGATGCCGTCTCTCACCGACGAAGAACTCGTCATGGAAATCAAGGGTTCCCAGGCCGACCTCGAGCGTGAACTAGGTACGGTGGAAAAGGTGTTCGCCTATCCGTTCGGCCACTACGATGCCCGAGCGGCCTCGTTGCTGAAAGAGCGCGGGTTCGTGGCGGCTTTTGGCGTAGGGTTTGGCCGCTGGACCCCATCGGCGCGCGAACACTTCGCGCTGCCCCGTCAACTCGTGAACGTCACACACTCGTGCAGCCGGTTTCAACTCGGACTCTCGGGGATTCACCCCCGGCACATCCTCCGACGCCTCGCCACCGCCTGGTCGGAGGTGCTGGAGAGGCCTCAGTAAACCGCGATGATCGCCACGGGAACAGGCCGCATATCTCGTTTCGTCATCTCGGGTGTTCGGCTCGTTGCCCGTCAGTTCGGCCTTGACGTTGTTCCATATTATCGCTCTCCTCCGGACTTCGACCCGGAGTTCAATGAGGTAATTGAGCGTGTTGGTCCTTACACCAAGTCCACGCCGGAGCAAGCCTTTGCGCTGTGCCACGCGGTGAGATACGTGGCTCGTGCACACGTACCCGGGGCGATTGTTGAATGCGGTGTCTGGCGCGGTGGGAGCATGATGGCCGCTGCGTACACGTTGCTTCTGGAGCATGATGCGAGCCGCGATCTGTATCTGTTTGATACCTTTGAAGGTATGCCGCCCCCGAGCCCCCACGACTTAAGGTGGGACGGGGCAACGGCCGGCCAGGTCCTGGCAGAGTCGGACCCCGCCGATGAAGAGGCGACCTGGGCTGCGGTCTCGATCGACAAAGTGCGCAGCGTCATGCGATCGACAGGGTATGACGAGGCCAGAATTCACTGCGTCGCGGGTCTTGTCGAGGAGACGATTCCACGACAAGCCCCGGACTCGATTGCGTTGCTCCGGCTGGACACCGACTGGTATGCATCAACGAAGCACGAACTCCAGCACTTGTTCCCGAGAATCAGCCGCGGCGGCGTTCTCATCATCGACGACTACGGGTACTGGCAAGGGGCGAGGCGGGCGGCAGACGAGTACTTTAGGGATCACCGCATTCATCTTCTTCTGAATAGACTGGGCCCCGCGCGGATTTGTGTCGTGCACGAAAGAGGGGTTGATTGAGGATGGGTTTCCAGAGGTCTAAGGATTTTGGGAGTCGGGTATGGGGAACTTCAGAGATCCCATTCACCGGAACTCTCCGACAAGGGCAAACCCGAAGTGATTCGGGGACGCAAAGCTACGGGTCTTGGACGATACTTCCAAGACAGCCGGGCTGCCGAAGAGAAGGACGGTCCTGCAGCGTTCCCCGACCGACGGAGAGCTTCTGGATAAATCGGAGGTGATCCGTGCGTCTGCGTCTTCTCTCCCTCTCACTCCTCGTCGCCCTCACCCTCGCGCTCCCCTCTCCGAATCTGATTTCTGCCCAGCCGCCGCCTGGTGGAAAACCGCGACCGACACCGCAGCCCACTTCACCACCTGCGCCACCTACGCCGGCTCCAGGTCAGCCCACGCCAGGACAGCCCACACCGCCGCCGTCGCAGCCGACGCCTGCGCCAACACCCGCCCCGACCCCGGGCGCACCAACACCGCCCGCGCCCGTCCCATCGCGCACGCCGATCCCGCCAACCCCTCCTCCATCATCCGGAGGGCTTCGCTGGAGCGACCCCGCGACGTGGCCGTCCGGCCGCGTCCCCACACGGGACAACGATGTCGTCATTCCGGCGGGGCGAGTGATCGAAGTCGACACGGAAGCCGCGGAAGCCCGGACAGTCACGGTCGACGGTACGCTCCGCGCGAGCCGTGGCAGGGCCTCGCGGCTCACGCTCTATGGCAACCTCGTTGTCCGGGGGGTGCTGGACTACGGCCGCGCGAGCGATCGAGTCACGGTTCCGGCCTCCATCCGGTGGTTCCTGAACGAGGGCCAGTATGTTGGTGGCAACGTGATGGCGCCCCTCGCGACCGATGTGGGCCTGTGGGCCATAGACAGCGCTCAAGTGTGGGTAGCCGGCGTCTATCGGGACACCTGGTCCCCGCTGACCGAGACAGCACGAGCCGGGAGCGCTGAGATTGCCGTCGATCCCGCTTTTGCGGCCGGCTGGAGGGTGGGCGATCGAGTGGTCGTGGGACCGTCGAATCTGCGGGCCAACGAGAACGATCACCAGGACGAAGTGCGCCGGATCACCGCCGACCTCGGTCACGGCCGGTTCCAGCTGGATTCGGGCTTGCGGTACACACATGAGGCGCTCTCAGTCGGCTGGCAGGACGCGTGGGGCGACTCCTGGACGGAGCGGTTGACGGCCAAGGTGGCCAACCTGACGAGCAATGTCATCTTCGAGGCGGGCGACCCGAATCACCGGCCGCATGTGATGTTTATGGACCGCGCGAGGTACTATGTCGAGAACCTGGCAGTCTACAACTTCTCGCCGGCGCCCACACGGGAGCCCATGGGCCGGTACGCCTGGCACAGTCACAGGCAGCTTGACGGTTCGCGGGGCAGTTACCTCCGCCGCGTTGTCCTGGCCGGCGGGCCCGGGGACGGTCTGCATATCCACGGCTCCTTCGGCATCACCGTGGAGGACCTCGTGGTCTACGACCACTCCCGGCATTCCGTCCGCAATGCGCGGCAAGACGATATAGAAAGCACAACCCCGGTGATGCTGGAGTGCCGGTTCGAGTCCTTCTGCGTCAATGCGGTCGGGCCGAACCACAACCAGTATCACGCGGCGGACGATTGCTGGCTCGATCGCGTGCTGGTCATGCGATGGGGGAACAGCCGGAATGCCCGCAACGCCGGCATCTGGATGGACGGAAGCCGCAACTGCGCGATCGTCGGGGCAGTCGCGGCCGGAAGCAGCGCCGCGGACGGATTCCCTTCCGCGCGGTCGTCGGGAATTCACTGGCCTGAGGGCGGGACGGACTACGGAGAAACGCCCCACGTGTTTCGGGCGGAAGCGAATTCCAATACGGCCATGGGATTTCACTCATGGCAGAATCTCACGCCCACTCAGCGTATCGTCGACCTCCTGACGTGGAGGAATGAAGTCGGCCTCGGGTGGGGAGCCTACATCACGGCCTACTGGCTGCACGGGCTTAGATCGCTGGGCAACCGACATGCGCAGATCGCGCACTGGACGAGTGGCCATGCCGGGTCAGTTCCCGCGCTGTGGGGATTCACGGGGTTCCTCGCCGACGGCATGGGCGTCGGGGCGACTGGTGTTGAGATCCAGTCGTACGTTGCGGCGTCAAGCTTCGATTCGGTCTATGAGGACGGTGTCGTCCGGAACGTCACGGCCTTCAACGTGCGGCACTCGCAGGACCGTAATGGCCCGGGTGAGCGATCGGTGGTGCAATTCGCGCGCGTACAGTTCTCGCCGAGCCGCGGCATCTGGTTCGGCGGGGCCGATGCACCTCCACCGGGCAGCCAGCTGCGATTCCGCCAGCAGCGCGGGCTCTCGCGCCCAGGAGACTTTACGCTCTTCCACAGAGAGGATGGAGCGGCGGGCGTTGTGGACTCTGAGTACAACGCCCGCCGCAGGGACAACGATGGCACGGGGACCCGCCCACAGACGCCGCGCGTGCGGTGGTCGGCGCCGAACGATGACCTCGTGGCCACCGGGACGATTACCTTGACCGTGGAGACCAACGCAGCCGAGGTCGAGTTCTACCAGGCCAACCAGAGACTCGAGCGGGTGCGAACGGTCCGCGGGTTCGCCTCGATGAGCTTCAGCATGGGCAGCCACCCGCCGCGCCGGGCGTACTTCTGGGCTCTGGGGATCGGCAGCAATGGGACTGTCAATGCCAGCCGTGTACTTCGAGTGAGAAGGTTCTAGGTTCGTCTGAGATTGCTGCCCTGGGGCGGTCGGAGGGTGTCGACCCCCCAGGGCGGACGTCGCAAGGCACGGATCGATCATAGAGAGCCCTCCATCAGACACAGCTCAACTCGATAGCCTGCCGATGCCGTCCAATGGCTGATAGTCGTCGGATCACCATTTTGCATGTCCTTGATGACCTGGACACCGGAGGGACGGAGCGGCAGATGATCGCGTTCCTGTCGCGCTCAGACCCACGCCGCTTTCGTCACGAGGTGTGTGCGCTCTCGGAGGGCGGCCGCTTTGTCGCGGATCTGGAAGGGCTCGGTATCCCTGTCCACATCCTCGGCGTTACGTCCAGGAGGGATCTGGGTCGTGCAGCGGTCCGGCTGTGGCGTCTCGTCCGAGCCCTCGCGCCGGATCTTCTTCACGCCGCCCTCTACCGTCCGGGTATCGCGAGCCGGTGCGTCGGGAGAGTGACCGGGATCCCGGTCATCACGACCCTAGTCAATACGACCTACGAGCCGGAGTGGCGCCTGGACAACCCTCACGTGAAGGGCTGGAAGGTCTGGATCACGCAGGCTTTGGACGGGCTGACTGCCAGATGGTGGGGAACCCGATTCGTGGCAATCACCCAAAGCGTCAAAGCGTCGGCGGTGCGCCAGTTGGGGCTACGCCCGGAGTGCATCGCCGTGATTCCGCGGGGGCTGGCGCTGGATGACTATGCCGCGCGCGAGGGGGGCGACCCACGGGCGGTTCGGGCAGCCCTGGGATGGGAAGACGCCTATCCGGTCATCTTGAACGTGGCCCGGCTCGTCCCGCAGAAGGGACAGCCCTACGCCATTGCCGCGATGAAGGAGGTCCTGACCAGGTTTCCGCGGGCACGCCTCGTTCTCGCTGGCGACGGGTGGTTTCACTCCACGCTGGAGCAGTCAATCCGGGCGCAAGGCCTGGGTGACCATGTGACGCTGCTTGGCGAGCGGCGAGACATCCCCGCATTGCTGCAGGCGGCCGACATCTTTGTGTTCCCGTCGCTCTATGAGGGCATTGGAAATGCCCTGCTGGAAGCAATGGCGGCGGGCAAACCATGCGTGGCTAGTCGGATACCCGTGCTTCGCGAGGTCACAGGGGACGGCACCGTGGCGTTGCTGGCCGACCCACAGTCGCCTGCAAGCCTCGCCGCTCAACTCCTGCGCCTGGCAGAGGATCGCGAGTTCGCCAGGCAGCTTGGCGAGGACGGGCGCACATGGGTGCGCTCACGCTACGATATTGTGACCGTCGTGGCGGCCCTCGAGGCACTGTTCCAAAGCGTCGCTGTCGATGGCGGCGCCCGCGCCCAAGGAATCCCCGCGCGCACATGAGACGGATTCGCGTGCTCCATTTCACCTGGAGGCTGTCTAAGGCGGGCGGTGTGCCACGGTTTATCCGCGATCTCTTGCGACGGGTGAACAACGAGCGTTTTGAGCTCCACGCCTGCACCGCGAGGCCACTGCTCCCCGAAGACGACCTCGCCGAGATCGGGAATCACGTGACGTTCCATCCCCTGAACATGCCGCGGGATGCCGGCATCGGGCTGCAGGGCAGGCTGATGTGGGAACTGGCGCACGTGGTGCGGAAGGTTCGGCCAGATGTGTTGCACGCGTATACCGGGATCGCGTGGTATGCGATCCCGTCTGATCTTCTCGGTCGGGCCGTCAGGGGCAGGCTCCTGGATATCCATACCGGCCCGGACGGCGGCCAACTGTCGCGGCTCAATACCGCAAGCCAGAGATTCATGGCCCGCCGGCTGGGCTATCGACCTGTCGTGCACTCCACCGACACGCGCGACAATGTCGCCAAAGCGTTTGGGCTCGGTGCGGACTCGATTGCGATGATCCTTACTGGCATCGACACGGCGTCCTTTGCGTCCCCGCGCACGCCGCGTCACGTATGGCGCAGGCGCAACCAGCTTTCGGACGACGCATTAGTGGTGCTGTACATGGCTCGGGTCGTGCCGGTCAAGAATGTCGCGCTGTTCGTCGAGGTGGCCCGTCAGGTGGCCGCGACGGTCGACAGGGCGGTTTTTCTGGTAGCCGGTGATGGACCGGAACGCCCAGCACTCGAGAGCGCCGTTCGCAAGGAGGGTCTGCAGAACGCGATCAGATTTCTGGGGCTCAGGACGGACCTTGTGGATCTTTACCACGCATCGGATCTTTTCTTGTCGACGTCAAACTACGAGAGTTTTCCTCTCACCATCCTGGAGTCCATGGCGGCGGGTCTACCGGTTGTCGCCACAAGCGTCGGTGGCGTCGTGGATCAGGTTCAAGAAGGGCGCACCGGGCGTCTCTGTCTGCCCGGAGATGCCGGCGCGCTCATCCGGGCGACCACAGAACTCCTTCGAGATGCCGCCCGTAGGAAGCAGTTGGGTGAAGCAGGTCAAGAGCGAGCGCGACGGCTATTCGACATCGGCCAGATGGCTGAAGCCTATCAGCATCTCTACGAGGCGCTTGTGCATGGCGAGTCGGACCATGCCGCCTCTGCGCATCTCGATGGCTCGCGGGTTGAGAGAGCCTGATGGAAGGGGAAGGCAGTGGCACCGAGCACGTTTTTGAGGTCTCGCTTGCGCGGTGCCAGGAGACTGCTCGCGCTCAGCGGTACGGCGTGGCGCTGGTTCGGCCCGCGTGTCACCATGCGGTTCCTGCTGCTGTCGTGGGTGTCGTTGACGAGACGGAGGGCGCTCGCGGCCATTTACGATCGTCTGGGACGGGTAAGCTTCCGGCGTCCCTTCCGAGGGAAGAAGCTCCACTGGGCCCGCGTGGACTTCGGATTCATCAAGGAGATTTTTGAACGGCGGTCCTACACCGCGATTCCCGAAATGGAAATCGGCGAGGGTTTCAGCGTGCTTCCGGGGCCGGCCGGACTAGATCCTTCCATTATCTACGCCGTTAGAGACTCTTGACGATGGTCGAGACCGTGCGGCCCCACGGCCATCCGGTGCCGCGCATTCGCGCGGCCGCGATGCAAGGCATGTTCTGGCTGGGAGGCCAGCGTGTCGCGGCGCGAGGGTTGGACCAGGTGTTCACAGTCATTCTGGTTCGACTCCTCCTTCCTCGTGACTATGGTCTTATCGCCATCGGGTGGGTGGTTGTGGGATTCCTCGAGCTCTTCCTTGAAGCCGGCGGTGGGTCGGCGATCATCCAGCGGCGTGATGTGGACGATGAATACCTCTCGACAGCCTTCTGGACGAGCCTGGTCGTCGGGGCGTTTCTGTTCGCAATCGCGCTCGCCGCTGCCCCTCTGGCCGGCGCGTTTCTGGCGGATCCGCTCGCGGAGACGGTGCTCGTCATCCTCTCCTTCCGCATCGTGATCTCCGCCACATGGGTGACGCACTTCGCGCTCGCTGCGCGCCGCATGGAGTACCGTGCGCTGGCGTTGTGCGACGCGGCCGCGGTGGTTGTCGGCGGCCTGACCGGGCTCGGGATGGCCCTGGCCGGCACGGGTGTCTGGAGTCTGGTAGGCAAAGCGCTTGCCGGCTCCGCCACGGCCCCGGTTGCCTACTATCTCGCCACGCGGTGGAAGCCGACCCTGCGATTCTCATGGCCGAAGTTCAAGGATCTCTGGTCGTTCAGCACGCCGCTCACGCTCTCGCGGCTCTTTAGCTACTTCATCCGAAATCTCGACAACCTGCTGATCGGCCGGTTCCTTGGCCCAATTGCTCTGGGGTACTATGCGCTCGCGTATACGGCGTTCCGGATCCCGCTCCAGGACGTTGCCGCGCCGCTCCATCAGGTGATGTTGTCGGCCTTTTCCAAGGTCCAGCATGACACGGCTCGGCTCAGGCGGGGGTTTCTCATTGCGACGCAACATGTCGCGATCATAGCCCTGCCGGTCATGGTCGGGCTGGCGCTGGTTGCCTCGCCGGCGGTCGAGGTGGTCTTCGGCGCAAAATGGCTGCCATCGGCCCCGGTCATACGCGTCCTGGCGTTTGCGGGGACGTTTCAGCTGGTGACGACCTTGTGGTTCAGCGGACTCCTCGCGGCCGGTCGCGCTGATCTGCAGCTGCGATGGACGTTTCTTTCGCTGCTGCTGTACCTCCCGGCGTTTGCCATCGGGCTGCGGTGGGGCATCGTCGGCGTGGCCGCCGGATATCTCGCCGCTACCGCGATTCTGGTGCCGGTCCAGCATCGCTTTGTGGCGTCGGTGCTGGGGATAACGGCCCACGACGTGTGGGAGGCGGTGCGATCGAGCCTCGTGGGATGCGCCGTCATGATCGCGAGCGTGGTGCTGGTGGATTGGGCGCTGAAGGCGGCGGGCACCGCCGCGCTCGTGACCCTGATCCTCGAGGTCGCCGTCGGGATTGTTGTCTACGGAGCGGTCATCCTCTTGACCGAGCGCCAGGTGGTGTTCACATTCATCGATATGCTTCGCGGAAACTTTGGGCGGGCCGGAGGGCGTGCAGAAGGCGGGCTTGCCGAGATGGATGGGAGCGAAGGCGCGCGGCTCAGTGCAGGCGCCCTGATCGGCCGAGACGGACCCTGAAAGGATTGGTGCGGTTGTCGATCTGGCGGCGATATGGCGATGAGAGAGAATTCGGATGCGCCAGGGGCTGCTGATCCCAGAAGAACGCGTTGACGTGGACCATTGCGTGGAAGTGAGGCTTTCCGGATGCACTCGCGACTATTCCCAGGAGTTCAAGCGGCTCATCGTCGACCTGCACAGGGGCAAGGAGGGCCTGCCGGCCTATGAGGATTACATTGCCGAACACATGGGTGGGCCGGACAGCCGGTTGGGTCGGTTCGAGACGCAGTTGTATCCCGAGATTCGATACCACTGCGGCGATCTCTCGGCCAAGCGTGTCCTGGACTTTGGCTGCGGCACGGGGTCTGCGACAGCCGCGCTTGCCCCGCACTGTGAGCGGCTCGTGGCCTTCGATATCGATGAGAAGAGCGTCGCCGTGTGCCTCAAGAGGCTGGAAGAGCACCGGCTGCTCGACAGCGTTCGGGTGGTGTGGGCGCGCGATTTCGAAGAGATCGCCGCAGACGTGGGGACCTTCGATTTCATCCTGCTCCATGCCGTGCTCGAGCATCTCCCCCTGTCGATCAGGGGCCTGAGGCGACGGGTGGTCGCGCGGCTGTTCGATGCCCTCAACCCGGGGGGCCATCTGTACATCAACGAGACGCCGAACAGGCTGTGGCCAAAGGATTCTCACACGACCGGCTTGTGGTGGATTCCGTGGAGCTCGCCAGGGTCGATGTGGGCGTACGCCAGGGCGGTCCGTGCAGGACAGCACATCGATAACCCCGCGACGCACTCCGACGGGCCCTTGGGCCTGGAAGAACGAGGGGCGTGGGGAGCCACGTTCTTCGAGATCGTGCGCTACCTTCGCGGCCGGCCGTTACGCGTGGTGAACGGGCTGCCGGGTCACGACCGGCACGTCAACTACACGGGAGGCGCGCAGAGTTGGAAGAGGCGTGTCTTTGAATCCGTGATCTACCATTCCATCACGAGGTGGACGCGGGTTCCCATCACCGCGGCCATGCCGATGATTTCCAACCTCGTGATCCAAAAGCCGGCATAGGAGCAGCGGCATGGGGCTGGCGCGACGGTTGCTGGCGTCTGGGCTGTGGAGGCTCCGCGGCGTGCTCAAGCGCGCGGCCCACTGGCCGCTCCTGCGCGAATTGCGTGTCGCCGAAAACTTTGCCAGCCCGAAGATGCAGGAGAAGATGCTGCTCGATACCGCGCGCTGCGAAGCGTACCGTGACGCTTTGGCGCGCACGGTGGGTCCTCAGGACGTGGTGGTGGATCTGGGCGCCGGCACCGGCCTGCTCTCCTTCTTTGCCGTCCAGGCGGGTGCGAAGCGCGTGTATGCGATAGAGCTCGGTCCCATCGCGGACCTGACCAGGCAGTTGATCGAGCAAAACGGGCTCGGGGACCGCGTGATTCTCGTCCGGGGGAACTCGAGGCACGTAGACCTGCCGGAACGGGGTGATCTCCTGGTCACCGAGACGCTCAGCACGTGTGGGTTCGACAATGAGAACATCATCGAGTACGTGGCGGATGCGCGGCGGCGGATGCTGAAGCCGGGATCGCGGATCATTCCTGAATCGTCTGACACGGTCCTCATGCCCGTTCACTCCGGGGAATTTGGCCTGGGGCGGATGCCAGAGCGCGTCTATGGTTGGGACTACTCGCTGTTTCGCCGGGCGCTGTATCAGGAACCCGAGACCGTTCAGGCATCGGGAAAGCGCTTCGTGGAGCTGGCAGAGCCGATCCGCTGCTGGCACGTGGATTACCACCGCGATGGCAGCGCGCCGGGCGCCGAGGTCCTTGAATTTTCGGTGCTGCGAGAGGGACGACTGGATGGGTTCCTCGGCTGGTTTGACGCTGTACTCACTCCGGGTGTGCCGCTCTCAAACTCGCCGCGCCTGCCGCTGACGAACTGGTCGCAGATGTACTTTCCCGTGCTTGAGCAGCCGAGGCTTCGCGCCGGGCAGCGCCTGCGGCTGGAGATCGACCCCAGGCTTGTTGACGGCGAGCCCCACTGGGGCTATGAGATTCGCGTCGCGTCGCCCGTATGAGTGAGCGCGTTCTGCAGATGATCCAAGCTCCGCAGCGCCGCGGCGCGGAGACGTTCGCGCTGCAGCTGTCGGCGACGCTCCGGCATCGGTCGTGGGAATCGACCATCGTCGGCCTGTTCCCCGGGGACCCGCGATTTGCCGACGCTGCCGCCACCGCCGGGGTGTGGGGTGGGACGCTGACCGACCGCCGGCCAGCGGGGCCGCTGTCGCTGCGCCTGGTGCGCGCCATCGCCGACTGCATCGCCTCGGCCGGAGAGCCGATCGTTCAGGCCAATGGGGCCGCGACGCTGAAGTACCTTGCCACGACGCGCCTG
Organism: Armatimonadota bacterium; assembly: GCA_052386995.1. Lineage (GTDB taxonomy): Bacteria > Sysuimicrobiota > Sysuimicrobiia > Sysuimicrobiales > Humicultoraceae > JBQTJP01. The sequence continues at coordinate 49,110 of JBQTJP010000110.1, read as the reverse complement.
ATCACTCGAGGCCGCTGGCCACTGGTCTACCGGACCATTGGCATGCCGTCCTACTGGCGGCGCGATCCGCTGCGCGCTGCGGCGTACCGGTGGTGGTTCCGGCAGGCCGATCTTGTCGTGGCCGTGTGCCGTCGCGCGGCGACGGAGCTGGTCGAGCGCGTCGGGCTCCCTCCGCAGCGGGTCGCGGTCATCCCCAACGGCGTCGACGCCGCGCCGTTTCTCACGCAGTCGGCGGACCTTCGCGCCCGGGTGCGTGCGAAGGCCGCGGTCCCGCCGGGGGAGATCGTGCTGGCGCACGTCGGCAGTCTGTCTCCGGAAAAGAACCACGGAGCGCTGATCCGCCTCGTCGCCTCGCTGCGCGGCCGCGGGGTAGCGACCCGTCTGTGGCTCGTCGGCGATGGTCCGCAGCGTCCGGCGATCGAAGCCGCGATCCACCGCGCTGGCCTCGACGGGCTGGTGTGGCTGGCGGGCACGACCGGCGATGTGGCCGCGCTGCTTGCCGGCGCGGACCTGTTCGTCCTTCCAAGCCTGACAGAGGGGATGCCCGCGGCCATCATCGAGGCCGGTCTGGCGGGCCTGCCGGTCGTCGCGTACGACGTCGGTGGCATCGATGAGGTCGTCCGCCACGGAGAAACCGGGGCCCTGGTGGCCGTCAACGACGAGCAGGCGCTGGCCGACGCGGTGACGCGTCTGGCCATCGACGGCGGCCGGCGAGAGGCGATGGGGGCTGCGGCGCGCACGGCCTGCCGGGCCTTTGAGATCGGCCGCATCGCGGCGCAGTACGCGGAGGTCTACACCGGCCTCCGCAATGGCCGGCGGGTCCACGCATAACATGCCCGAGCGCGCGCGCATTCTTCTCCTGATCAAGGGTCTGGGCATCGGCGGCGCGGAGCGGCTGCTGGAAGCGTCGCTGCCCTTTTTGAATCGCGACCGGTTTGTGTATCGCGTGGCCTACATGCTGCCGTGGAAGCGCGCGCTGGTGCCGTCCTTTGAGGCCGCGGGCGTCCCCGTCCACGACCTGAACATGAGAGTCGAGGGTGATCCCCGAGCGTTCATGCGCCTCGTGCGCCTGGTGCGGCGCGAGCGTATCGATCTCATCCATGCGCACCTGCCGATGGCCGGCGTGTGGGGACGGATCGCCGCCCCCCTTGCCGGGCGGCCGCGCGTTGTCTACACCGAGCACAACGTGCCTCAGCGCTATTCCCTGCCGATGCGCATCCTCAACCACTGCACCTATCGGCTGAACGACACGGTCATCGCGGTGTCCGACGAGGTGCGTCGCGCGGTCGAAGGGTATGCGGCCGGCGGCCCGCAGGTCCTGACGGTCACCAACGCCGTGGACGCCGAAGGGCTCGCCACCCTGCCGGTTGCGCCGGACGCCCTGCGCCGAGAGTTTGGATTCCCTGCGAATGCGCTCGTCGTGGTCACAGTGGGAAACCTGACACCCAAGAAGGGCCACACCCATCTGCTCGCGGCGGCGGTGAAGGTCGCGGCCCGGCACGCGGACGCACGCTTCCTCATCGTGGGCCAGGGGCCTCGGGCCGACGCCCTGCGCATCGAGGCCGACCGCCTGGGTCTGGACGGCCGGCTCGTGTTTGCGGGGTTCAGGCCCGACGCGGTGCGCTTGGTGGCGGCTTCGGACATCTTTGTGCTGTCCTCCATCTACGAGGGGTTGCCCGTGGCGCTGCTGGAGGCGATGGCGCTCGGGAAACCCAGCGTGGTGACGCGCGTGGGCGGGATTCCCGAAGCCACCGACGAGGCCAGCAGTCTGCTGGTGCCGCCCGAGGATCCTCAGGCGCTGGCCGATGCCCTCAGCGCGCTGGTCGCCTCACCCGACCTCAGGGTTCGTATGGGCACCGCGGCGCGAGCGCGCGCGCGGACCCGATACGGGGTGGGGCACATGGTGGCGGCGATCGAGCAGGTGTACGCAGGTCTACTCTGGGGTGAGCGATCGTGACCGCGCCCCTGATGGTCCGCGACTATGAGACGGCCGATGAAGCCCAGGTGCTGGGGCTGCTCAATCTGACCCTGGGGACCGGGCGGGCGTTCGAGCGGTCCACTTCGTTCTTCCGCTGGAAGCATATCGAGAATCCCTTTGGCCGGTCGCTCATGCTGCTGGCAGAGAATGAGCACGTGGTCGGCCTCCGCGCTTTTCTGCGCTGGCAGTTCCGCGCCGGAGAGCAGGTCATTCACGCGGTTCGCGCCGTGGATACCGCCACGCACCCTGACCATCAGCGAAAAGGCATCTTTTCACGGCTGACGGCCGCGTGCTTGGACCGCGCGCGCCTCGATGGCGTCGACCTGGTCTTTAACACTCCCAACCGATACAGTCTGCCGGGCTACATCAAACTTGGCTGGACCTATGTCGGGCGCGCCCTCATCTTCGTGCGGCCGGTCCGGCCGGGCGCTTTGATCCGGTCCGTCTTGTCCCGTCGTGGAGCCTCACCCCAAGACGGTGAGGAGGGATGGGATGTTCGCCTGCCCCTTCTCGACAAGCTGCTGGCAAACGAGGCCGCGGTGGCAGATCTGCTGGCCTGTGACGATGCGCATCTGAGCGATGGGATACGGACGGCCCGCAGCCCTTCGTTTCTGCGATGGCGGTATGCCATGGTGCCATCGCTGCGCTATGGGGCGCACTGGATCGAGGGCGATGGAGTGCGCGCGGCGGCGATCTTTCGGTTGACCCGGCGCCGGGGGCTGCGCGAGCTGACCCTGTGCGAACTGTTCATGGACCGGCCGGCCGACGGCCGCCGCGTGGTACGCGAGGTGCTGTCTAGTAGCGGCGCGGACTACGCCGTCGCCCACTGCGCCTGGCGAACACCGCACCGGTCGGTGCTGCTCTCCCTCGGATTTGTACCTGTCCCCCGCGGCCCGTATTTCACCGTGAGGCCGCTCGGACCGGCACCTGCGATGGATCCGAAGACGTTCGCCGCCTGGCGGCTGGCGCTCGGAGATATCGAGGTTTTTTGACGGCCGCTATGGAGTTGCCCGACTGGATCATGGGGGCAGGACGCACGGCGCGCAGCCTCGGGCGGTGGCTGGCGCTGCCGCTGCAGGCCGTCCGGCCGCACCCGGAGCCGGGCGTCGTGGTGCTGCTGTACCACCGCGTCGGCGGCAACACGCGCAGCGACGTGGATGTCACGGAGCGCGCCTTCGAAGCGCAGATGCGCTGTCTTCATCGTCATTGCCGGGTTGTCTCGCTGGACGATGTGGCCGAGGTCTGCGCGTCTCCGGGCCGTCAGGCCGCATCGGATATCGTGGCCATTACGTTCGACGACGGCTACGGCGAGACGTATGACGTGGCGTATCCCGTACTGCGTCGGTACGGACTGCCCGCGACCGTCTATCTGCCCGCGATGTACGTCGAGACCCGGCGGCCGTTCGACTTCGGTGCTTTCGGCAATCTCGCGCCGGAACGCCGGCCGTTGCCCCTCACCTGGGAGCAGGCGGGCGAGATGGCGCGGTCGGGACTCGTGGCGATCGGCAGCCACACGCACACCCACGTGGATCTGTCGCAGACGACGCCGGATCAGGCAGCTGCCGAACTCGACGAGTGCGATCGTATGATCCAGCGGCGCCTTGGGGTGACGCCGAGGCACTTCGCATACCCCTGGGGTCGCTGGTCGCCGGTGGTTGAGCCGATGGTGGCCCCACGCTACGCGACCGCGGCGCTCGGAGGGCCTGGCAAGAATCCCTATGCCGCCCTCCGCCCTCACCGGCTGTGGCGCTATCCCGTGCTGCGTACCGATGGGTTCCGACTATTCCGCGCCCGGATGCATCAGCTCGGAACTCGAACGGCCGACGGGTCGTCCGCGACTCCCGCCGCCCGGCTGGAGCCAGGATCTCGATGACGGGTCGCACCGGCCAGCGTCTCCCCGTGACGCACCTGGATCACGTCACGTTCCGGGTGTCGGATCCGGACGCCGCGGCCGAATACTATCGCCGCGTGCTGGGACTCGGCATCACCGGTCGGGACGCGTCGACGGGCGCGGTGCTCATGAGCACGCTACCGGCCGGCGCGCAACTGGTGCCGCACCACGAACTCGTGCTGTACCCCGGCGAGCCTTTCGGTTTGGCGCACTATGCCCTGGCGGTGCGCGATGAAGGCGCCCTGGATGTTGCCGCTGCGATGTTGCGTAGCCGCGGCCTGACGGTCGAGGGGCCCGCGGCCATGGAGTCCGTCCACGGACCGGCCGTCCGGCTCCAGGACGACGACGGACTCTATCTGGAGCTGGTGATTCCCGACGCGCCTGTTGCGCGGCCCGCGGCGGAAGCTTCACCGGCCAATCTGCTGAGGTTGTCGCACATCAATCTCCGCAGCCCACACGTGGGCGCGTCCGCACGGTGGCTGGAGGATCACCTCGACCTCCGCCTGTCGGATCGCATCCCCGACGAGTTCTACTGGCTGCGCTGTGGAGACGAGCATACCACCGTCGCCCTGGTACGGTCCTCGACCCCGGGTCTGCATCACGTCGCGCTCGAGATCGCGTCCTGGAGCGACATGCTCCGGATGCTCGACCACTTCGGCACCCTTGGCGTGCAGGTCGAGTACGGCCCCGGGCGGCACGGGCCCGGCAACAGCCTGTTCGTGTATTTCGTGGATCCGTGGAATATCCGGTGGGAGCTTCTCGCAGAGTCGGTGCGTTTCGACGGCGAGGGTATGCGTGAGGCCGGGGTCTGGGATCCCGTCAGGGGACGTGTCGGCGCGGTCAACCTCTGGGGCCCCAGGCCACCCGAGTCCTTCATCCGCGGCTAGGTCATCAGCGGCTGGGTCATCATGAGAGGACGCTACGCGATTGTCGGACTCGGCGTCACCGAGGTCGGGCATCTGCCCGGCCGGTCGGTCCTGATGCTCGAAGTGGAGGCCGCGCGACTCGCCATGGAAGATGCGGGTCTGGCGGCGCACGACATCGGCGCGGCGGTTCAGATGCTGAGCGATGCGGGAGGCGGTGTGCGTCCTCGGCATCACGACTCGTTCGCCCGGGTGCTGAACCTGCCGGTCAACCTGTACCTGGAGAACGTGGGTCGGGGCGGCGAGTACGCGGGCCACGCGTTGCTCGCGGCGACCGGGCTGCTCGATCATGGCATCGCCGACTACGTGCTGTGCTCGGGCGCGCGCGACGACTGGAGTCGCAGTCAGGCGGCAAAGCAGGGGTCGGGAAAGCGCGGCCAGTCCTATGCCGCCAAGCAGAACTCATGGGCCGCGCTCTTCGGCGCGAACGCGCCCACCTATCACGGCCTCCTGGCCAGCCGCCACATGCATGAATTCGGCACCACCAGCGAGCAGCTCGGTGCAGTGGCCGTCGCCACGCGGCGGTGGGCGAACCTGAATCCACGCGCCTACCTGCATGACCGGCCGTTGACGCTGGAGGATCACCAGCGATCGCCGGTGATCGTCTGGCCGTACCGCCTGTTCGACATTTGCCTCCAGAGTGACGGTGGCACCGCGTTCATCGTCACCACGGAGGAGCGCGCGCGCGACCTGCGCCGGCCGCCGGTGTATATGGGCGGCATCGGATTTGGCGAGCAGATGGCCGAGTTGTGGTGGGACAAGACGAATTACACGACGCTCGCGGTGCACGGCGCGCGCGAGACCGCATTCCGGCAGGCCGGCATTACCACGGCCGACGTGGATCTCGCCCAGTTGTACGACTGCTTCACGGGCGAGGTCATTCTTCAGCTGGAAGACTATGGCTGGTGCGGAAAGAGCGAGGGCGGCGCCTTCGCAGCGGAGATGCGGACCGCGCCCGGCGGCGACATCCCCGTGAACACCGGCGGTGGACTCTTGTCCTCCCACCACCTGGGCAACCTGACCGGCTTTGCCGAGGCGGTCATTCAGTTGCGGGGCGAGGGCGGTACGCGACAGGTGGCCGACGCCGAAGTCGCGCTGGTCTCCGGACACGGCGCCGAAGTGCTGTCCGGGCAGATGTGCTCGATCCACTCCACGATTGTGTTGACGACGCAACCGCACCGGCGGGCGGCATGAGCGACTGGAAAGGGCCGGACCCGAATCCCACCGAGGAAATGCGGCCATTTTGGGAGGGCCTGCGGCGGAACGAGTTTCTGCTGCTATGTTGCGACGTGTGCGGAGCCTGGCGCTGGCCGCTGGCGGGCTGCCGCGAGCACCCCAACGCTCCGTACCTTGAGAACCTGAAATGGACACAGGCCAGCGGGCGGGGAAAGGTATTCGCCTTCACGGTGCAGCGGGCCCAGCACGACCCGGCGTTTCCCACGCCGTATGTGTATGCCGCCATCGAGCTGCACGAAGGCCCGATGATGGTCAGCACGGTCGTGAACTGCCGGACCGATGCGGTGCTCATCGGGATGCCCGTGCGCGTCGTCTTCCGCCCGATTGGGAGGCGGTACACACTGCCGAGCTTCGAACCGGTACCCAGCGCAGTCGCCCCCGATCCGCGCGCGGGGAAGAAAGCCACGACCGCGGGAGCGCGCAGGCGATGACCACGCCGTTGCAGGGCGTTCGCATCCTGGACTTTGGTCACGTCGTGACCGGGCCATTCGCGACGGGCCTGCTCGCAGAGTTCGGCGCCGACGTCATCAAGGTCGAGAGCGCGACCGCCGTCGAGGCCGGGCGTCGATTGGGGCCGTTTCGGCCCGACGGTCCCCGTGACCCGGAGGGCAGCGCGCTTTTTGCCGGCTTGAACCGTCAGAAGCGGTCGGTGGCCATCAACTTGAAGCACCCGCACGGCGCGGATGTCGCGCGGGCGCTGGCGGCGCGTTGCGACGCCGTGACCGAGAACTTCAGTGCAGGCGTCATGGATCGGCTGGGGTTAGGGCACGACCAGCTGCTGGCGATCAACCCGCGCCTGATCTACGTGAGCATGTCAGGGCTCGGCTACGGTGGTCCGCGGAGCGGATGGGCGAGCTTCAACGCCGTGATCCAGGCGCTCTCGGGGCTCATGCTGACAACCGGCAGCCCCGGCGAGCCGCCCACAGGCGTCTCGAACTCGTGGGCTGACTTCATGGCCGGACTGCACGCGGCGCTCGTGCTCGTGTCGGCGCTCGAGCGGCGCGACCGCACGGGCCAGGGATGCTGGATCGATGTCAGTCAGTACGAGGCGAACGCCCTTCCGCTCGGACATCTGATGCTGAATGGGCCATCGAACGGCACACGCCACGCGCCCGGCGCGCGCCCGGGAAACCGCGCAGCGGACCGCGTCCCGCAGGGCTGCTACCGGTGTCGCGGCGAGGATGCCTGGTGCGTGATCAGCATCGGCAGCGGCGGCGAGTGGGAGGCGCTGGTCGGCGCGGTCGGCGATGAAACGTTGCGGAATCCGCGCTACGCGACGGCCGAGGGCCGGCTGCAGGCGCTCGAGGAGATCGATTCCCGGCTCGAGGGCTGGACGAGGCAGCGGGCGTCGCGCGATGTCGAGGCTCAGCTGCAGGCCGCGGGCGCGCCCGCCGCGGCGGTGCGCACGAATGTCGAGGCGCTGGCCGATCTGCCGGTTTTCGCCCCATCGGTCCGCACGATGCGCCATCCCGTTATCGGCGCGATGCCGGCGCTGCCCAACCCCATTCACCTCGATGCGGACACGGTCTGGCCAGATCGAGCCGGTCCACGCCTGGGTGAGCACACCGACGCGGTGCTTCGCGAGGTGCTCGCTCTGGAAGACGCCGAGATTACCCGGCTTCACGCCGAGGGTGTGCTGGTCTGACAGATGACGACCGACCCCGCAGACGCTCTGCGACAGTGGATCGGGCACGAGTGGGGACCCATCAGGGCCCCGGGGCCGATCGAGTGGAGCGACGTGCGGCGATATCTCAACGCCGTTGGAGGGCAGAGTCCGGTGGCGCCTGCCGGTGGCGTGCAGGCGGCATACGATCGGACCGGGGCGCCGGTGCCGCCGGCCATGATCCTGGACGTGCTGCGACCCGCGCCGGGGATGAACGCACACGACGATGATCGCGAGGGCGGGGCAGCGTCGGTCGGCGGACCGGTCGCGCTGATCAAGGTCCCGGGTGAACGTCTCCGGCTCAACGTCGCCACAGAGATCGAGTGGATGCGCCCACCTCGCATCGGCGATTGGGTGACGGTGCGGTTCAGGATCGTTGACATTGCCGTGAAAGAACGACGTGATGGCCCCGCGGTGTACATCACCGAGGAGCGCCGCTATACCGATCAGGCAGGACAGCCGCTGGCCGTGGTCCGGCAGACGACGATCAGGATCGTCGCGCCGGATGTGGCCGGCGGGAGTCCGCGTTCTCTCATGGGGTCACCGCCACACGCATGAGCGTACTGCGCGTGCTGGACCTGACCGATGAGTCCGCCGTCTATGCGGGGAGACTGCTGGCGGATCTCGGCGCCGATGTGGTCCGCCTGGATGCCGCCGACGGAGCCGCGCGCGACCCTTCATACCGGTTCTTCAACGCCGGCACGCGCAGCGTGGTCGTTGACCTGCGGCGGGCCGGGGGGAGCGAGATTCTGGAGCGCCTGTGCACGGCCGCGGATGTCGTCATGGACGGCATCGCACCACGGTTCGACGACACGCCGTCGCTCTACGCGCGCTGCCGCGCGGCCAACCCGAGGCTCGTGTGGGTCGCGTTACGACCTTTCGCACCGGCCGCGGGTGGTGAGATCGCCCGGACTGCCGGCATCGTCCGGTATGCCCTCAGCGGTCTCATGTCGATTACCGGGCAGCCGGGACAGACGCCGATGCTCGTCGGAGGCGGGCTCGCCGACGCGATTACGGCGGTCTACGGGGCGCTGGCGTGCGTGCTGGGGGCGCGCCTGGCACGGCAGACCGGCGATGGGCGACTGGTGCACGTCAGCGGCCACGAGGCCCTGCTGACCGTGATGCAGCAAGGGGTCTACGAGGCCGCGCTGTCGGGACGCGTGGTCACGCGCCGCGGCAGCCGCCACGCTCATATCGCCATGGCAGGCGCGCTGCCGTGTCGGGATGGCTATGTGGTGATCTCCGCCAACGAGCGGCGCATGTGGGCCGCCCTGGTCGACCTCGTCGGTGACGAGCGGCTGCGCGACCAGGCGCTGACGGAGGAACAGTCCCGCCTGGCGCGCCAGGAAGATGTGTTCGAGATCGTCGGGGCATGGACCCAGAGGTTCAGCAAGGCCGAGCTCTCCGAGCTGGCTCAGGCACGGGGCATTCCGATCGCCCCCGTCCACAGTGTCGATGACCTGCTGACCGATCCACAGCTGCGGTCCCGAGAGTTCTTCCAGCGGATTGGCGACGATGAGATACCCGTGTTGCGTGTGCCGTGGATGCGGCGCCCATCGCCCGCGCCGCGCCCGGCGCAACACACCGCCGAGGTCCTGCGTGAGGCCGGATTCTCGCGGGACGAGATCGGACGTCTCGAAGCCGCCGGTGTGATCGCCACCGGCCCGCGCCAGCAGGCTCGGACCGGGGCATGACCGACCCCGGCGCCGCGAAGGGACACGCCGCGATCGGGTCTTCACCACTCGATATAGCGGCCGGCGCGCTACTGCCGGCGGTTGAGATGGGACCGCTGACACTTGCCGACTTCGTGCGGTGGGCCGCCTATCAGGAGAACTGGTTTGCGCTCCATTACGACCGCGCGTTTGCACAGATGCGTGGGCTACGCGACTGCATTCAGAGCGGCCATCATCGCACGGCGCTGCTGACACGGATGATCACGGACTGGCTCGGTTCGGCCGGCTGGTTGAAGCGATTGGCCGTGCGCCACGGCGCGCCGGTTTACGTGGGCGAGACGATCCGATGCGAAGGCCGCGTGCGCGACTCCTCTGCCGGCGGCGCTCGCGTGGTGAACCTGGAGGTGTGGGCGGTCACGCTGGATGGACGGCACGTGAGTGAGGGGACGGCTGCCGTCGAGCTGCACCCGGAGGGCTCGCGGTGAGGCTGGCGCACGTCACGACCTCTGATATCAGCCTGGCCCTGCTGTTGGGTCATCAACTGACGGCCTACCAGGCCGCGGGGTTCGACGTCACCGGCATCAGCGGCCCCGGGCCCTGGGCCGCCGGTCTGCGGGCGCGGGGCATCCGGCACCTCGTGGTGCCGACGCTGGTACGGTCGTGGTCGCCGGCGTCGGATGCGCGGGCTTTCGCCGATCTGCTCTCGCTCTTTCGTCGCGAGCGCTTTGATATCGTCCATACGCACAATCCAAAAACCGGCGTGTTCGGCCGCACAGCCGCGCGTCTGGCCGGCGTGCCGGTCGTCGTCAACACCGTGCATGGGCTGTACGGCGTCGATCGGAGCGGCCTGCGGCGGACGGCCTATCTGGCCATGGAGCGCCTGGCCGCGGCCTGCTCGGATTTCGAATTCTGCCAGAGCCGCGAGGATCTGGACCACCTGCGCGCTCTACGCATTGTGCGGTACGACCGGTCATTGCACATCGGCAATGGCGTCGATCTTGCGGTGTTCGATCCGGCCGCGGCCGATCGCGCCGCGGTGCGCGCGGCACTGGGGATTGATGACTCGACGATCGTCGTCGGGACCGTCGGCCGGCTCGTGTGGGAGAAGGGTCTGCGGGAGGTCTTCCAGACGGCCGAACGCCTTCGCGCGACCAGGCCGAACGTGCGGTTTCTCATCGTCGGACCCCAGGATGCCGACAAGGCCGATGCCGTCCCGCACGATGTCATCGCCGATCTGGAAGGACGTGGCGTGATCCGGTTCCTCGGCCTGCGCCATGACGTGCGCGATCTATACCGCGCGATGGACATCTTCGTGCTGGCATCGTACCGGGAGGGCATGCCGCGGTCGGCCGTTGAGGCGGCGGCGATGGGCCTCCCGATGGTGCTGACCGACATCCGCGGCTGCCGCGAGGTGCTGACCGACGGTGCAGGAGGGTTTCTGGTACCGCCGCGCGACGCGCCGGCGTTGGAGGCCGCGGTGCGGCGACTGATCGATGACGCGCCGCTGCGCAGACGGTGTGGCGAGGTGAACCGGCAGAAGGCGCTGGAGTCGTTTGACGAGCGTCGCATTGCCAGGCAGATACTGGAGGTCTATCGCAGGCTTCTGGCGGACAAACATGGACACGCCATCGACGATCTCAGTCAGGAAAGCGTCACCGGCCGATAGCGCCGTCATTACGGCGCTACACATGGCCGAGATCCCCTGGGGCCTGCTCTCCGGCATGGGGCCGCGGTTCGTAGACGCGTTCTATCAGACGCTGCTGGGCTCACCATGGGGATTCGCATTTGTGGCCGAACGAGACGGCCAATGCGTGGGTTTTGGCACCGGGGTCGTGCAGTGGCGACGCTTCTACCAGGCGTTCGTGCTGCGGAACGAGTGGCTCGCCATCAAGGCCGTGGCCAGAAAGATCGTGGGCGGCGGGCTGCGCCGCCTCATGGAGACCTCGAAGTACACCGCGGCCGGATCGTTGCCGGAGGCGGAACTGGTGTCGATTGCGGTGCGTCCGGAGGCCCGCGGGACCGGGGCCGCGGACGCGCTCGTGCGCGCCATCCTCAACGAGTTCCTCCATCGTGGGGTCGAGTGGGTTCGCGTGACGACTGCCAGCGACAACCACGCCGCGAGCCGGGTCTACGAACGCTCGGGCTTTACGTTGCTGCACCGCGCGGAGATCCACCCCGGTGAATACGCCGCCGTGTACGTCATCGGGCTGGGCGACCGGTCGCCCGCGCGCGCGTGAGCATCCACGAACGAGGCGTGTCTCCGTGCGGCGTCTGGTTGATCTGATTCTGGGGGGCGTGCTCCTGGCGCTGACGGCGCCGCTGCTGGCGCTCGTCGCCGCGGTGAGCTGGATCGTGAGCCGTCGGGTCTTCTTCCGGCAGACGCGGATCGGCCTCAGGCTGCGGCCGTTCACCATCCTCAAGTTCCAGACGATGGTCGACGGGGCGGCTGCGGGAGGAACCGTCACGGCGCGCGGCGATTCGCGCATCACACCGCTGGGTCGGATCCTGCGCGCCACCAAGGTGGACGAGATGCCCCAGCTCATCAATGTGGTCAGGGGCGAGATGAGTCTGGTTGGGCCCAGGCCCCTGCCTCCGAACGAAGTCGCCGCCATCCCGCCCGATCTGGCGCATCGTGTCTACGCGGCTCGGCCCGGCATGACGGGCGTGGCTCAGCTGGCTTTCGCCCACGAAGAGCGCCTCCTGGGGACGTCGGAGGATCCGCAGGCCATGTATTTCAATACGGTGTTGCCCGAGAAAGTCGCGCTCGAACTCGCCTACGCCCGGCGGCGCACCTGGGCGACAGATCTGGCCATCCTGGTGCTGACCCCCATTGCCGGTTTCTCGCCGCGGCTCGGCCGCGCGGCCGTCATGCGGCTGGTGCCCGGCGGCCCGACGACTCCATCATCCAGCGCTTCTGCTGTCTAATGGTTCCATCACAGGAGAGCGACATGACCATTCCGTTGTCACGGCCCGACATCACGGAAGCCGAGTGCCAGGAGGTCCTGGGCGTGCTGAAGACGCCCTGGCTCAGCCTCGGCCCGAAGGTCGAGGAATTCGAGGCCGCCGTGGCCGCGTCCACCGGCCGCCGGCACGCCGTTGCGGTCAGCAGCGGCACCGCGGCGTTGCACCTGGCCGGCCGGGCGCTCGGGTTCAGCGACGGCGTGGAGGTTATCACGACGCCGTTCACCTTCGCGGCGACGGCCAACATCCTCTTGATGGAACGGGCCCACCCCGTGTTTGTAGACGTTGATCCGGTGACCCTGAATCTCGACCCGCAGACTGTGACCGACTTCATCCGCAGAGAGTATCGCTCGGCGTCCGGCCGCCTGGTCGGCCGGGTAACGGGGCGCCCGCTCGTGGGTATCCTTCCAGTAGACGTGTACGGGCACCCGGTCAAGATGGACGAGTTTCGCATGCTGGCAGATGCCTATGGCCTCCGGTTCCTGGATGACACCGCGGAAGCGTTTGGCTCGGAGTATTCTTCCGGTGTTCGACAGCGGTGGGTCGCGGCCGGGGCATTCGCTGATGCCGCAGTGTACGCCTTCTATCCCAACAAGCAGATCACGACCGGCGAGGGTGGCATGGTCGTCACCGACGACGATGAGATCGCGGCCTACACCCGCAGCGCGAGGAACCAGGGGCGCGCCGAAGGTGCGGAGTGGCTGTGCCATGATCGGCTGGGGTTCAACTACCGGATGGACGAGCTGTCCGCCGCACTGGGCGTGGCCCAGATGAAGCGGCTGCCGACACTGGCGGCCAGGCGCGTTCAGGTCGCCGCCTGGTACGGTGAGGTGCTCGGCGGGATCTCCGAACTCACCCTGCCGGCCGCCCAGCCCTGGGCGCGCGTGAGCTGGTTCGTCTACGTCGTGCGGGTCGCGCCGGGCATCGATCGAGATGGGCTGATCCGGCATCTGGCCGGCCGGGGGATCACCAGCCGCGCGTATTTTCCGGCCCTGCATCTGCAGCCCTACTTCAAGGCGTTTGCCCGATACCCCGAGGGCAGTTTTCCCGTGGCGGAAGACGCCAGCCGTCGAGCCATCGCCCTCCCGTTCTACAATGACCTCTCCCGCGACGATATCCAACGCATCGCCGCGGGACTGAAAGAAGGTGTCCAGACCAGTGTTTCCGTTTAGCGGTCGGCGCAGCCTGCTGCGCGCGGCACTCTATTTCGGCGCGGACCTGGCCGTGTGGACGGGAGCGCTCATTGCCGCGTTCCTCATCCGATTTGACGGGAGCATCCCCCCGAACCACTTGGTGTACATCCCGCGGCTGCTCCTGTTGAGCATTCCCATCAAGGCCGTCTGGCACTGGGCCTTTCGCCTCTATCAGATCTCGTGGCGGGCGGTGGGACTTTCGGAGCTTGTGAACATATTCAAGGCCGTCGGCGCGTCCACCGCAACGATCGCGGCCACGATGGTCTTCCTGCGTTCGGTTGAGGCCTTCCGCGGCTTTCCACGGTCGGTCCTGATCATGGACTTCGTACTCGCCTTCTGCGGCGTCGCGCTGGTGCGCGTCAGCCGGCGCATGTGGCAGATACAGGTCGACCGCCAGCGCGGCAGGCGGTCGGATATCCCCGGGGCGAGGCTCCTGGTCGTGGGCGCCGGCGCCGCCGGGACGCGCCTGGTCCAGGCCATGGCAGAGTACCCGCACGGCACGCTGCACCCCGTCGGCCTCATCGACGACGATCAGGCGAAATGGGGCGCGTTCGTGCAGGGCGTGCGGGTGTACGGCGGTCGCCAGGTCATCGATGACGTCGTCACACGCCTGCGGGTGGACGAGGTGATCATCGCCATTCCCTCGGCGCCGTCGAAGGAGATCCGCGATATCGTGGCGTGCGTGCGCCAGGCCGGCATGAAGCGCATGCGGATCCTTCCGGGAGTGCAAAAACTCCTGTCGGGCAATGCGACGCTCAACGATCTCCGGCAGGTCGAGGTGGCCGACCTGCTCGGCCGGCCGACCGTGCAGATCGCCACCGACGAGATCGCGCGCCGCCTGCAAGGCAGCCGGGTGCTCGTGACCGGGGCCGCAGGATCCATCGGGTCGGAGCTGGTCCGGCAGATCGCCCGTCTGGCCCGCTGCGAGATCATTGCGTTGGACATCAACGAGACCGGGCTGTTCGACCTGGAGGAGGAGATCAAGCGGCTGCATCCCGAGGCGGTCTTCCGGACGCTGGTAGCGGATGTACGCGATGCCTCCAAGATGGACTGGGTGATGAGTTCGGTGCTGCCCCGCATGGTTTTTCATGCCGCGGCGTACAAACACGTGCCGTTGATGGAGCGCGATGTCGACGAGGCCGTGAAGACCAATGTCCTCGGGACCCTGACCGTCGCAGAAGGCGCCGTGCGCTGCGGCGTCGAGACCTTCGTGCTCATCTCCACGGACAAGGCGGTGCGCCCGACCAGCGTGATGGGAGCCACCAAGCGGGTGAGCGAGCTCATCGGGCACGTCCTCAGCCACCGCGGCCGCACCCGGTTCCTTGCGGTCCGCTTTGGCAACGTGCTGGGCAGCCGGGGCAGCCTGATCCCGTTGATTCAGGAGCAGATTCGCCAGGGCGGGCCCGTGACGCTCACGCATCCCGACATGACGCGGTTCGTGATGAGTCCGCCTGAGGCGGTCTTGCTGGTCCTGCAGGCGTCGATGTCCGAATGGCCCTACGGGCTCTACGTGCTGGACATGGGGGAGCCAGTGCGCATCGCGGACCTGGCGGTCGAGGTGATCAGGCTGTCGGGCCTGGAACCGGATCGCGATATCCCCATCGTCTACACTGGCATCCGGCCGGGCGAAAAACTGGAAGAACAACTCTCGACTCCGGAGGAGTCCGTACGGCCCTCGCCGTACCCGGGCATCTTTGAGGTCATCGACGAGCGCGAGCCCGATGAGGTCACCCTGCGCCTTGCGCTGCAGCAACTCGAGCACCTGGTCCAGCGCCGGGACGACGCCGGCATTCGGGCGATCCTGCGTCACCTGGCATCCGACAGCGCGCTTTCCGCGCTGCCGCCGGAGGGCGAGGAGTGGAGCCGTGCGCGCACAGGCGCCAAGCCTGCGTCGTAGCCCATGCGGCGGTGGGTCCTACTGGTGGCGGTGTCCGTGCTGGTCGCCGCGACCGGCTACGCCTTGCGTGAGCCGCTCCTGCAGGCCGCGGGCGATTTCCTGGTGGTGTCCGACCCACCGGCGCCGGCCGATGCGGTCATTGTGATCGGCGGCAACGGCATCGAGCGGATCACCGCCGCCAAGCGCCTGCTGGAGAACGGGCAGGGGCAGTGGTTGGTCGTCAGCGGCGGCCCAACGCTCAATGGTCCCAATTCCGCGGCGGTCAACCGCGATGAGGCGCTGGCCGCCGGGATACCGGCGGAGCGGCTTCTCATCGACGATCGTGCGGAGAGCACCGTCGACAACGCCGAAGGCACGGCCCGCGTGATGGCGGCGCGGGGACTACGGAGTGGCGTTGTCCTCACGTCACCCTATCACACGCGCCGGACCGCGGTGGTGTTCTCGAAGATCTTCCGCCGGGCGGGGCTGCGGGCGAGCGTGATCGCCGTTGACGACGGGCGCTTCAGCATACATCGATGGTGGACGCGATCGGCCGACCGACGTCTCGTCTTTCGAGAGTACGTGAAGCTGGCGGCGTTCCTGGGAGGCATTCGATGAGCGGAGAGACGAGATCGGCAGGTCCCACCAAACCGCGGCTGCGCAGCCTGGCCATCAAGGGGATGCTGTGGCTGAGCGGCCAGCGGATTGGCGGGCGCCTCCTCGACCAATTCTTTACCATCGTCATGGTCCGGCTGCTGGCCCCGCGCGATTTCGGCCTGCTGGCGATGGCCGCCGTTTTTACCGGCGTCCTCGGCCTGTTCACCCATTCCGGCATCAGCGGGGCCATCGTGCAGCGTCGGGACATCGATGATCGGTACCTGTCGACCGCGTTCTGGGCGAATATCGCCCTCGGATGCATCCTCATGATCGTCGCCGTGATCGCCAGCCGGTTCATCGGCCTCTTCATGCGGGAGCCGCTTGCCGGGCCGATCATGGTCGCCTTGTCCACGCGGCTGGTCTTTGACGCCGCGGCCAGCACGCAGGCCGCGTGGATGTCGCGGCGGATGCTCTACCGCGCCCTGTCGCTGAGGCCGTTGTTTGCGACCATTGTCGGCGGCACGATCGGCATGATCATGGCGTTCAAGGGCTTCGGGGTCTGGAGCCTGGTGGGCCAGCAGCTGGGTGGCAGCGTGGCGGGTGCGATCGCGTTGTTCTACGCCGGAGGGTTCCGGCCCAGGCTGACGTTCTCGTGGGAGCAGTTCAAGGATCTGTGGTCGTTTGGCGGACCGCTGTTCCTCTCGCGCCTGTTCGGCTACGCGGTGCGCAACACGGACAACCTGCTCATCGGCCGTTATCTGGGATCGATGGCCCTGGGATTCTACGCGCTGGCGTACTCGGTGTTTCTCGTCCCGGTCGTCGACATCGGCTTCCCGATGACGCAGGTGATGTTTTCCACCCTGTCCAGGCTGCAGGACGACGCCGACCGTCTCAAGCGGAGCTTCCTCCTGGCAACGCGATACATCACGATGATCGCCCTGCCGATGATGGTCGGCCTCTCGCTCGTGGCGCCGCTGCTCGTCGCGATCGTCTTCGGGGCCACGTGGCTGCCGGCGGGTATGGTGATGAGCGTGTTGGCCCTGGCGGGATTTCTGCAGTTGATGACGGCCCTGGGCCCCAGTGCCCTGCAGGCGATGGGACGCACCGACCTGCACATGCGATGGGCCTTGCTCTCGGTGTTCCTGTACCTGCCCGCGTTCGCCATCGGCCTGCGCTGGGGCGTCGTGGGCGTGGCCACGGGGTATCTCGTCGCCACGATGGTCCTCACGCCGATCCAATGGGGGTTCGTGGCGCGCGTGATCGGGGTGACGGTGCGCGACATCTGGGCGGCGATCTTCCCGTCGGTCGTCGGATGCGCCGTGATGACGGCTGTTGTGCTGCCGGCCCGCATCGCATTGATCGAAAGAGCGGTGCCGAAGTCCGTCACCCTGACCGTGCTCGTGCTGCTCGGGGTGGCGACCTACGGCGGCATCACGTGGATGACGCAGCGCCAGGCGCTCATCAAGCTGCTGCGCATGCTGCACGAAACGCGAGGCGCGCCGGCCTCGCCCCGCCTGCGCAAGGCGGAAGAGGTCTAGGAGGGTCGGTATGAGTCAACGGATCGGCCAGGCGGTTCGCACCGTGTGGATCAACGTCGGTGTGGGGCTGCTGGTGCTCGTGATGCTCGAAGGGGCGTTTCAACTGTTCTTTCTCATCCGCGACCGCGCGCGTCCCGCCACCAGCGTGGTCACGGTAGACAGGCTGCAGGCGGCCAATCCCGGGCAGGAGTGGGTCCGCGACTATCACGCCGAGCTGATCGTGGCCGTCCGGGAGCGATGGCGGCCGTACGTGTACTGGCGCGCGCGGCCATACAAGGGAGCGCATATCAGCATCGACGACGATGGGCTTCGCCGGACCTGGAATGCCTCCCCCTCCCCGGCGCCCGGCCAGGCGAAGATCTTCATGTTCGGCGGCTCCACCCTCTGGGGCTATGGCGCCCGCGATGAGTTTACGATCCCCTCGCTCGTATCCAAGAAGCTGGCGAGCAGGCTGCCCGCGGCGCCGTACGTTGTCAACTATGGAGAGCCCGGCTACGTGAGCACCCAGGAACTGATCACGCTCATCCTCGAGCTGCGGAAGGGCAACGTGCCCGATGTCGTCATCTTCTATGACGGTGTGAACGACGCGTGGGCGGCCTTTCAGAGCGGGGTGGCCGGCATTCCCCAAAACGAGATCAACCGCGTCACCGAGTTCAACTCTCGGAACCGGGTCGCGTGGCGGCAGGGGCTCCTCGAGAAGGTGGGGTTGTATCGGTTCATGCGTGGCGTGCTCGGATCGCTCGGAGCCGCCCCGGCCGAAGGGGCGTCGCGCCGTTTCCTCGAGCCGGCGCTGGCGGGCACCACCGTGGACGTGTACCTGGCCAACGTGCGGCTGGTGAACATGCTGGCGCGAGAGTACGGTTTCCGCGCCGTGTTCTACTGGCAACCGAGCATCTATTCCAAGAAAGTCCTCTCCCCCGACGAGGAACGCTGGCGGTTGACAGGGGCGCGGCGCGGCCGCCGCGGGGGCGCCACGCCCTTGTTCGCGGAGGAATACCGCGTGTTCAACGAGGCTTTCCGCGAGAAGCTCCGGACGAGCCGGATCGAGAACGTGCATGATCTGTCGCGGAGCTTCGAGAACGACTCGCGCACCATCTACATCGATCGTTTCCACATCTCGGAGCACGGCAATGACAAGGTCGCCGACGACATCCTCCGCACGCTGCAGCCGATCGTCGCAGGGGTCAAGCGGTAGCGCGGATGGGTCGAAGGCGATTCTGGGTTCCTGGGCTCCTGGTGGCGGCCGTGGTGTGCGCGGCCCTGGCGCAGACCGCCACGTCCCCGGGCTTTGATCCAACGGGAATGATTTATGTAGACATGGCCCGCCACATCGCTGCGGGCGACGGCATCACCGCCAGCATTTTCTTCCCCTCCCATGTGCCGAAGCATCCGTCGCCTATCGCATTGTGGCCGCCGATGTATCCGGCCGCTATCGCGCTGCTGTCGCTGCTGGGCATCGCCCCGGCGTTGGCCGCCCGCGTGATCTCCGTCGCGGCGTTTGCCGCCTCGGTTGTCCTTGTCTGGCGGCTGGGGACGGTGCTGTTCGGCGACGCGGTCGGGATTACCGCGGCGGTGTTGATGCTGGCGTGGCCGCCTGTGATTGGGATTGCCGCTATGGCGCTGTCTGAGAACCTGTTCGTGATGTTTGTGCTGCTGTCGGTGTTGCTCACGGTGCGCGTGCTCAAGGTGACCGCACTAGAGCGGCCATACCGGCTTGCCGCGGCGGGCGGGCTCGCGATGGCGGCGGCGACGCTGACCCGCTACCCCGGGCTGGCCCTGGCCGCGATCGGCGCGGCGGCGCTCTTCGTGGGCCTGCGGGGCCGGGCGTGGCGCGACCGCCTGGCGTTGACGTCCGCATGGGTTGCGGCTGCCCTTCTGCCACCCATGCTGCTGCTGGTGCGGAACCGGCTGGTGACCGGCGCGCTCATCGGCACCGGCCGCCCGCCCGATGATGGCGGGCTGGCCTATCACACGCTCTACGCCGTCAAGGCGGTCGGTACCGACGGCCTCAAGTTGCTGTGGCGGGTGACCGTCCTACCCGAGGCGTTGGGGTTGGACAGCCGGGTGATGATACTCGTCGTGCTGGGCGCATTCGGGGCAATGCTGTTCGGCGTCGTGCGCAGCAGTCGGGTGCGCGGTGGCATCAGGGCGGCGGTGATCGCGCCTGTGGCGACCCCGGAGGCGCGTGTCGCGGCCGCCGTTGGGCTGGGATACTGGGCGGCCATGGCGGTCGCGCGGAGCGTGACGTCGTTCGAACCACTGAACACGCGGATGCTGATGCCTGCCTATCCGCTGGTACTCCTTGGCGCCGTCGTGATGGTCGTGACCTTTGCCGAGCGGATCGGCGTCCGAAGGGTGGGAGTCGCGGGAGCGGTCGCTGCGCTCGTGGCCGCTTCCCTTGCGCTGGTCGTAGTGCCCCGCAGCGTCGCGGCGGGCGGACCGAGACTCGCGCCCGATCCCGCGCCGGCCTGGGTGACCTGGGCGGCCGCCAACACTCCGCCGGACGCGCCGATCCTGGGGAACCGGTCTGCGGAGTTCAACTTCTACCTGGCCCGGCCCACGTACTCATTCCAGGCATACGCGGTCTACAGGAGCGGGAATCGCTTCGACCGTGACTGCCGGCTCATCGCCGGGCATCTGGCCCAGCTGGGGTGGTCTCGCGCGTACCTGGTCCTGCACGCCGAGGAGGGCTCCTTCGACGTCGACGTCATGGGGCGGCGGTACGGCCCAACGATCGAACGGCTGCTGCGTGGAGAACCCGCATTGCCCGTGCGGTTGGTGGCCCGCCATCCGCAGTTCGCGGCCTTTGAAATTCTGGGGCTGGACTGGCACTGCGCGCAGGACTAGTGCTGCGCCGATAGGAGCCGCCGTCATGGACGTCCGTCAGGTCTCGATCATTGTCCCGGCGTATAACGAAGAGCGCCGGATCGAGCAGACCGTCCGGGCCGTCATGGACTACATGGCCGGGCGCTACGGCTACTACGAGATCATCGTGTCTGACGACGGCAGCCAGGATCGCACCGGCGCCATCGTCGATCGCCTGGAGCACGAGGCGCTGCCGGTTCGGCTCGTGCGCGCCGAGCGCAACCGGGGCAAAGGGAGCGCGGTGCGGCTGGGCGTGGCCGCGTCCACCGGCGACCTGGTCCTGATCACCGACGTCGATCTGGCGACACCGATAGAGGAGATGGAGAGACTGCGGACGCCGATCGAGTCCGGCGCAGACATCGCGATCGGCTCTCGCGGGATGCGCGATTCAGAACTTGTCGTTCGCCAGCCGTTCCATCGTGAGTTCATGGGACGGTTCTTCAACACGCTGGTGCAGCTCATGCTCTTGCCCGGGGTGTGCGACACGCAGTGCGGGTTCAAACTGTTCCGCGGGACGGTGGCCCGCCGGCTGTTTGCGCACACCATGATCGACGGGTTCGCGTTCGACGTCGAGGTGCTTGGTCTGGCCGCGCGGGCCGGCTATCACATCACTGAAGTCCCGGTGCGATGGTTCCACATGCAGCCCAGCAAGGTGAGGCTGGGACGCGACGGACCCCGCATGTTCCGCGATCTGATCAGGGTCGCGACCCACCTCCGCATCGGCCGCTACGATCTGGCGGCCTTGGAGCCGATGCCCGGGGATGCGCGGCCGGCGGCCGTGGCCGAGAAAACCTGATGGCACACACGCTGGCCGATCCCACGGGGCGAGACCGCTCTGGTGTGGTCGAACCCGGACCGAACGAGCAGGAGATTGCGCGGCTGGCCCGGTCCGACCAGACCAGCTGGTGGATTCGGGGCCGCAGGGCGCTCATCAGCGCCGTGTTGAAAGCACAGGCACATGCGATGCGCGGGACCGTAGCCGATCTGGGGTGTGGCGCCGGTGGAATGCTGGAGCCCCTGCGGGAGTACGGCGGCGTGGTGGGCATCGATATCTCCCCGCTGGCAGTGACGCTGTGCCGCTCCAAAGGCTACCGGGGCCTGGCGATGGGAACGCTGGAGCGGCTGCCGCTGCGTGAGGACACGCTGGCCCTGACCGGGATGACCGATGTGTTGGAGCATGTGCCGGACGATCGGCGTGTCGTCCGCGAATGCCTGCGGGCGCTCAAGCCCGGCGGGATGCTGCTGATCACCGTGCCGGCGCTCCAGTGGTTGTATGGCGAGCACGACCGGGCCCTGGGACACGTCAGACGGTATTCGCGAGCCGGCCTGCGCGCGTTGCTCGAAGAGTGCGGTTTTCACGTGGAGCGCATCACATACTTCAACACGCTGTTGCTGCCGCTGGTGATCGTGGCTCGGCTGCTCTGCGCGAGAGGCGCACCCCGACCGCAGGCCGATCCGCTCGATCTCGGGAACCCATGGAACTGGCTGGCTTACCACATGCTGCTGCTGGAACGCGCGATCATCAGGGTCCTCGATCTCCCGGTCGGGCTGTCTCTGCTCTGCGTCGCACGGAAACCCGCCGCTGGCGGCGGGGCCGCGGGTCGCGGGATGGCGGGAGCGCCCGGGGCATGAATGGGATGATGAGCAGGTCGGCAGAGATCGACGCGGGCTCTGCTGCGCGATTCCCCGCAGCCTCGCCGCGCGAGGAGCCGCGCGCTCGCGGGGGTGCGATGATCATCGGGAGCCGCGCGCTGGCGCGCGCCGGGACGCTGCTGGCCCTGGCGCTTGCAACCGGGATCACGTACGCGATCGCACCGCTGTACACCTCGAACCAGAACCAGTACTTCCTGCACGGACTGGCGCGGGCTGGCGTGGGGCTTCTGCGCGACGATTGGCTGGCGCAGACCGCGGATCCCACGCCGCTCTTCACCACACTGGTCGCGGTCACGCAGCACTCCTTGCACCCCGGCCTCTTCTACGCGTACCATTTCGTGCTTGCCGGCGTCTACGTGATCAGCGTGATAGGCATCACGCGCCACGTGCTGGGCCCCGGCACCACGCGCGGCGGGCTCGTGGCGTACCTGGCCCTCCTGCTGGGCATGCACTCGGCCCTGCTCAGCCGTGTCTCGCTGGACATGATTGGGCTCGACCTGCGCACGGTGCTCACCTCAGGCGTGGCTGGTCAGCAGATCCTCGGAGACTACCTCCAGCCCAGCGCCTTTGGTGTGCTGCTGGCGGTGTCGGTGTTGCTGTTCATCCGTGAGCGGCCTCCTCTGGCGGCGGTGGCCGCGGCGGCGGCGGCAGCCGTCCACCCGACCTATCTGTTGCCGGCCGGCCTCCTGGTCTGTGGCTACATCGCGGTCACATATCGCGAGCGCCGCAACCTGCGCGCGGTCGTCTTGATCGGTCTGGCGGCGCTGCTACCGGTCGTGCCGATCCTCGTCTATGTACTCAGGACGTTCCGCCCCACGTCGCCCGAGGCGCTCGCCGTGGCGCAGAATGTGCTGATGTACGTGCGCCTGCCGCACCACCTCCTCTTTGACCGCTGGCTGAATCTCTCGGCTCTCCTGCAGATCGGAATCGTGGCGGCCGGACTCTACGCAGTCAGGCGTACGCCTCGGCTCTTTTCCATTCTGCTGTGGTGCGCGCTCGTGTCGGCCGCGCTGACGGTCGCGCAGGCGGTATCACGCAGCGCCACCCTGGCCCTGCTCTTCCCCTGGCGCCTCTCGGTGCTGCTGGTGCCGATCTGCTCCAGCGTGCTGGCGGCGCGCGCGGTCGGATGGGTGCGGGAACGGCTGATGAACTCCCCGGAACGTGACCGCACGCTCACATGGGCCGGCACCGGCGTCGTGATGCTGCTCTTGCTGGCCGGCGCGGCCGTCACGGCGGCCGATACCAGAGGCCACGCGGGCGATCCCGGCGTGCCGGTGATGGACTTCGTCAGGGAGCACAAGGCGCGGGGAGACCTGTACCTGGTGCCCATCAGCATGGAGCGGTTTCGGCTCCACGCACAGGCGCCGATCTTCGTTGACCGCAAGTCCATCCCCTATCGGGATGTCGAGCTGGCAGAGTGGCACGAGCGCTACCTCCTCGGACGCCACCTGCATCAGATCAACGACGCGGATCTTGCATGTCAGGCCCTGGGGCAACTGCCCACGCGATACGAGATTACGCATGTGGTTCTCAGGCGAGGGTTGTATGACGGCCGCTGCCGGCTCGTGCAGGCGCTCTACGACGGCGGTGAGTACGGTGTCTACCGCCTGGTGCGCCGCGCGGGGGCGCTTCGGTGACCGCGCAGGCGCGCGCATCGGCGGCACCGGAAGCGGCACAGGCCGTGGACGCACACCCCTACCGGGTGACGGTGCTGTCTGACCAGGCGTCCCTGCACGCGCTCCGCACCGAGTGGAACGACCTGTTGCTGGACTCAACGACGCCAAGCGTCTTTCTGTCGTATGAATGGATGACCACCTGGCTCCGCGCGTGCGCCGGCCGCGGGACGCCGCGGGTTATGCTGGTGCGCGAGGGGAGCCGGCTGGTCGGGCTTGCGCCGCTCTTCGAGCCGGCCGGCGGCCCGCTGGCGCCGCGGACGCTGCGCTTCATGGGCACCGGGATCGGCGCAGATCATCTGCGATTTCTCATTCGACAGGGTCGGGAGGATGGCGTAGGGGCCGTCCTCACCGACCATGTGCTGGCCGCGGGATACGATGTTCTCGACTTTCCCCGAATGGATGAGCCGGCCGCCCGGAGCCTGCAGCGCGCGGTGGAGCGACGCTCGGAATTTACCTCCGAGGCCACGGTCGCCGACCTCTGTCCGTTCGTCGCGCTACCGGCCACCTGGGATGAGTACCTGGCCACGTTGAGCGCAAACGCACGCAAAGATCTCGGTCGGCGCGCGCGCAGACTGCGGGAGTCCGGCGAGGTGATCACCCGGCGGGTCGATGGCGGGCCGGGGCCTGAACTCGACAGAGCCTGGGGGATCCTGGTGGGGCTCCACGAGAGCCGCCAGCACACCCTGGGGAGCCGGAGCGCCTTCGCGACCCCGCGCTCCCTGGCGTTTCACCGCGCCTTCCTCACGGCAGCGGCCGAGCGCGGGTGGCTGCGGCTTTACCTGATGCGCGTGGGCGACCGCGATGTTGCCGCTGAGTACTGCGTGAGCATCGGCGGGCGGGTGGAGGATCTTCAAACGGGCTTCGACGCCGGATGGGCACGATTCGGTGTCGGCACGCTCATTCTGGCGCACGCGATCCGCGACGCGATCGCAAGTGGCGCCACCGAGTTCGACTTCCTGCGTGGGAGCGAGGAGTACAAGCGCCAACGCTGGGCCGCGTCGGTCCGGCAGGATGTGTCCATGGTCATCTGGAGGCGCCGGGCCCGCGTGGCCGCGCTAGTGGCGGCGCGTCGAGTGGCGACAAGCCTGAAGGGTAGAATCCGCCGTGCGCTTGCTGTCTGATCTCAGGCAAGCCGCGCAGATGGCCCGCGGCCTTGCGGCCATGATGCGGCAGCCGCTGGACTCCGATCGGGCGAAGGCGCTCCTGCGCGGCCGGCTGGCGCAGCGAAATCAATTGTTTCTTCAAGTTGTCCGAGAGGCGCTCCTCGACAACCCGCGGAGTCCCTACTTTCATCTATTGAAATGGGCCGGCTGGACCTATGAGTCGATCCGCGAGTCCATTGACCGGCGCGGGCTGGAAGGGACGCTTCGGGCATTGCGAGACTCGGGCGTGTATCTCAGTCACGAGGAATTCAAAGAGCACCACCCCATCGTACGCTCGGGCCTGACCCTGGACTGGACGGCGCTGTCGACCAAGCATCCCTTCATGGCACAGGTCTTCGAGACCCTGACCGGCGCCACACGAAGTGGCGGCTCGCGGGTTCCGGCGACGTTCACCTATCTGGCTGACCAGCGCGCCCCCACCTGGTGTCTGACCGTCGAGGCGGTGGGAGGCGGAGCGTGGCCGGCCGTGATCTGGATGCCGAGGGAGGCGGGCTTCCTGTGGTGGCTCGCCCTCGCCCACCTGCACCGGCTGACGGCGCGGTGGTTCAGCATGACGGATCTCTCGGTGGTGCGCGCCCCGCGGCTGCACCGCCTGATGTACCGGCTGGGTCAGGCCATCGGGCTGGTGTACCGACTGCGGCTGCCGTACATCCAGCACGCGCCGTTGACCGCCGCGCCCATCGTGCTGGACGCCGTGCTGGAGACGCGCGCGCGCCATGGCGGATGCACGGTCATCACGACCCCCAGCGGGGCCACCCGGCTCGCCGGACTGGGAAACCAGCGAGGCGGGGATCTGGAACGCGTGGCCTTCGTCGTCGGGGGCGAGCCGTTGACCGAGGGGAAGCACGCGGAGATCGTCCGGAGCGGCGCGCGTATCGGCGTCCGGTACAACATCACCGAGGTCGGCGCGTTGGGCGGCGCCTGTGGGAACCCGCAGGCCGTCGACGACGTGCATTTCCAGGCCGACAGCTTTGCCCTGATCCCCCAGCCCCGCATGCTCCCAAACGGCGAGCTCGTAGACGCCTTCATGATCACGACCCTCCTGCCTTCGAGCCCGATGGTGCTGCTGAACCTTGACTCCGATGACTTCGGACAGATCGTGGAGCGCCGGTGCGGATGTCTGTGGGACGACGTAGGACTTCACACACACCTGTCGGGAATCCGGAGCTTCTCCAAACTGACCGGGGAGGGCGTCACGGTCCTTGGGACGGAATGCGTGCGGATTCTGGAAGAGGTCCTGCCGCGGGAATTTGGTGGACGGAGCATCGACTACCAGTTGCTGGAAGTCGAGGACGACGACCACCTCACCCGGTTGCTGCTGGTCGTCAGCCCGACCGTGGGGCCCGTTGACGAGGGTAAGGTGCTCGCGCGATTTCAGCAAGAACTGCGAAACCCGTCTCCGAGGGGCCATGCGCTGCCGCCGGTGTGGCGGCAGGCCGACACGATCAAAGTCGTGCGCCGCGAGCCGCAGACGACGGCCGCGGGAAAGTTTCTGCCCTTCCATACTCTGGCGTTCACCAGGCGGCCCAACGATCGTCACCGAGGGGGAACGTGATGCCCGATCCCATCCCGATGCCATCAGAGCGGCCCGGCGGCCGCGTGGCCACCTACGTCGATCCCACACACGGAACTCGGGAGGACGCCACGTTCATCCCGGCAGGCGACGGGGAGTTGTTCTGCGTGGTGCACTATCCGCCGGGAGAGGCGCGCGGCGGCGTGGTGATCTGCCCATCGATTTTTGCCGAGGAGCACAAGATCTACGGCACGCAGGTGCTGGCCGCGCGGTCCTTTGCGGCGGCTGGGTTCGCCGTCGCGCGGTTTCACTACCGCGGCACCGGTCACAGCAGCGGAGTGGTTGACGACCTGACCGCGGACACGATGCTGGACGACGTTGCCACCGTGGTCGCCTACCTCCGGCGCTGGCAGGCCGGTGGGGCGCCGACGTTCTGCGGCGGCCGTCTGGGGGGCCTGATCGCGGGATTGGCCGCCGGCGCGCATCCGGGCGCCGGACTCATCCTGTGGGAGCCTGCGGGCGACGGCCAGCAGTATTTTCGAGAGATCTTCAGGGCCAGCCAGCTCAGCGCGCTTGCGGGAGGCGCGAGCGCCTTGACCGTGACGCAGGCGGTGGAGCGGGTGCGGACGGCGGGGCTGCTGGACACCCTGGGGTACGCCGTGCACCGCGTCCTGTATGACAGTCTGGACGGTCGCAGTCTGGCGCAGTTGAGCGCCGCGGGACCACGTCCGATCCTGCTCGTTCAGGTGAGCCGCAATCGGGAGTTGAAACACGACTATGCACGCCTGACGGCCGCGCTTACTGCCGCCGGATCATCTGTGGAAACCGCCTTGATTGAGGGCGAAGGCGCATGGGCGTTTGTCGACAGCCCCATGCCCTCGCCGGAGCGCATTGCCGAGGTGTCGCTAACATGGCTGACGCGCACGCAGTCCACCCCCCTGTCCTGACGCACCCCGTGGAAGGCATCAGCGCCTCCGAACGGCCGGTGCGGTTTCCAGCCGGGGACGATGAGATCTTCGGCATCCTCACCGAGCCGCTGGCCGCGCCGCGCGGCGTCGGGGTGATCCTGTGCAACGCGACGTCGGACCGAAACAGGTTTATCGTCCGCTTCGCCCGCCGCCTCGCCGGGTCGGGATTTCACGTCTTGCGCTTCGACTATCAGGGTTTCGCGGAGAGCAGCGGACGGCTGACCGGCACCGGGCTCAAACACGCGATGATCACGCTCACCTCGCCCCAGGAGCCGTTCACCCGGAACCTCCTGGGCGCCGTGGGCGAGATGCGCCGGCGCGGCGTGCAGCAGATCGCGGTTGTGGGCAGATGCTTCGGCGCTCGAACCGCGCTGTCGGGGCTCAAGGATATCTCCGATCTGCGGGGGATGGCGCTTCTCTCACTTCCCCTGCACGGCGGCGGAGACGCTCAGCACCCCACGACGCGCTGGGCCCTGGACGAAGTCCGCTCGGCGGCGCGTCTGGGCGTCGGCATGCGTGTGCTGCGCGGCATGTTCAATCCCAGACGGCGCCAGCGGTGGATGCGCAAGCTGCGCGCCGCGGCCGGCCAGCTGCTGCGGCGGCCGGCCCCGGCCGGCGATGGCCAGGGCGCCGCCACGTGGGTCTCCGACGCCGTCGTCGGCGCCGCGCGTGAGGCCGTTTCGCGTGGGGTGCCGCTCTTGTTCGTGTACGGTCGCTTGGAGTCGGTGTACCGGGATTTTCTCCAGGCGCAGGCCGGGCCGCTCGCCTTCCTGACGCAGGTACCAGACCGTGTGGATGTGACGCTGTTCGACGGTCCGGCCAACAACCTCACGAATCTGAAGGTGCAGGAAGACGTGATGAACCGCACACAGGAGTGGCTCGAGTGGATTTCTCGCTGAGCCCGGAGCAACGCGAGCTCTACGCGGCGGTCCTTCGGTTTGCACAGCGGGAGCTAAACGATGATCTCGCGCAGAGGGACGCGCGCGGCGAGTTTGCCCGGGACCTGTGGAAGAAGTGCGCGGAGTTTGGCATTCAGGGTCTGCCTATTGCCGAACAGTACGGCGGCAGCGGGCGGGACGCCCTCACGACGGTTGTGGCCCTGGAGGCGTTGGGCTACGCGTGCCGCGACAACGGGCTGCTGTTTTCACTCAATGCCCAGATGTGGAGCTTCGAGCTGCCGCTGCTGAAGTTTGGGCGCGAGGATCAGAAGCAGCGATACCTGCCCCGCCTGTGCGACGGCTCCATGATCGGCGGCCAGGCCATGACGGAGCCCGAGTCGGGCTCGGACGCCTTCAGCCTTCGCACCACCGCCGAACGGAAGGGCGATCGGTACGTGCTGCGGGGCAGCAAGACCTTCGTGACCAACGCACCGGTGGCAGACGCTTTTCTGATCTTCGCCAGAACGGACCGCGAGAAGGGACTCGCCGGACTCTCGGCGTTCCTCGTCGAGCGTCACACGCCCGGCCTCTCGGTCAGCGGGCCCGCGCACAAGATGGGCCTGCGGACCTCGCCGATGGGCGACCTGGCCCTGGACGACTGTGACGTGTCCGAGGACCAGCTGCTTGGATCTGTGGGAGCCGGCAACGCCATCTTCACGGTAGCCATGGACTGGGAGCGCACGTGCATCCTCGCCTGCGCGTTGGGCACGATGCAGCGCCAGCTGGAGCGGAGTATCGAATACGCGAAGAGCCGCGCGCAGTTCGGTCAGCGGATCGGCAAATTCCAGGCCGTCGCGCACCGCATCGCCGACATGAAGGTCAGACTGGAGACGGCCCGGCTGCTCCTGTACAAGGTGGCGTGGCTGAAGGCGGCGGGCCAGCGCACCATCCTCGAGGCCGCCATGGCCAAGCTCTATCTCAGCGAATGCTTCCTGCATTCCAGCCTCGACGCGGTCCAGATTCACGGCGGCTATGGGTACATGAGTGAGTACGACTTCGAGCGCGAGGTGCGCGACGCGGTGGGGAGCCGGATCTACTCGGGGACCTCCGAGGTCCAGAAGAACATCATCGCGGCGAGCCTGGGTCTGTGAGGCCCTATCTGCTTCCGCATCTGTTGACCGACGCCGCTGAGCGCGACCCCGCGCATGCGGCGGTCACCGATGCCAGGGGGTCGGTGCCCTACGCCGACGTCGAGCAGCGGGCGAACCGGCTGGCGAATCTCCTGAAAGACACCGGCACGCGCCGGGGTGACCGCGTCGGCCTGTATCTGACCAAGTCGACCGACGCCATCGTGGGGATCTACGGCATTCTCAAGGCCGGTGCGGCATACGTGCCGCTCGACCCCCTGGCGCCAGCGGCACGGCTGGCGTATATCGCCCGTGACTGCGGCCTCACGTGTCTGGTCACCGGCGCAGAGCAATCTCGCGAATGGCCGGCGATGGTCTCCTCGGGCGCGCGGCTGGATCGGGTGATCGTGCTGAACGCGGCCACCGCTGATGTTGCCGGGGCCCTGGACGGAGCAACCGTGCTGGGCCGCGATGCGCTCGAGGCCGCCGCAGATCACCGGGTCGAGCCCCCCGGCATCGATCATGACCTGGCCTACATCCTGTACACGTCGGGATCGACCGGACGGCCGAAGGGCGTGATGCTCTCCCACCGGAACGCTCTGGCGTTCGTCGAGTGGTGCGGCCAGTACTTCGCCCCAACGGCCGCCGACGTCCTGTCCAATCACGCGCCCCTGCACTTCGATCTGACGATTCTGGACATCTATGTCGCGGCGCTGGCAGGAGCCGAGCTCGTGATCGTCCCGCCGGAGGCCTCGGTGTTTCCGGTGCAGCTGGCGCGCTTCATCGAAGCCCACAAGATCTCGATCTGGTACTCGGTGCCCTCCGTGCTCGCCATGCTGGCCCTCCGCGGCGGACTCACCGTTGGACGCCTGCCGGCGCTGCGCCATATCATCTTTGCGGGCGAAGTGTTTCCCACCCGGCATCTGCGGCTGCTGATGCGGCTCGTGCCGCAGGCGCGGTTTACGAATCTGTACGGACCCACCGAAACGAACGTCTGCACCTACTACCGTGTGCCGGTGCTGCCCGATGACCAGGTTGAGCCGATCCCGATTGGGAAGCCCATCGCCAACGTCGAGGTCTTCGTGGCGAACGACGGGGGCCGAGTGGCGGCGGACGGCGAAGAGGGCGAGCTCTACGTCCGGGGATCGACGGTCGCCCGCGGCTACTGGGGCGACCCGGAGCGCACCGAGCGGGCCTTCGTGCCACACCCGTTGGGGTCGCCGGCGGAGAGGGTCTACCGCACCGGCGACCTGGTGCGCCGTCGGGCCGACGGCGAGCTGATCTTCCTGGGACGCCGTGATCATCAGATCAAGAGCCGGGGGTACCGGATCGAGCTGGGCGATATCGAGGCGGCGCTGGCGGGACATCCGGCCGTGGTCGAATGCGCCGTGATCCCACTCCCCGATGAGCTCGTGGGCAACCGCATCAAGGCGTTCGTCGTCACCAACGCGCGGGGAGTCGGCGACGGCGACCTTGTGAAGTTCCTCTCCGGTCTCCTGCCGAAGTACATGGTGCCGGAGGCCTTCGAGTTTGTCGCCATGCTCCCCAAGACATCGACGGGAAAGATAGATCGTACGGCCCTGGCCGCGGTTCCGGTCTCGGCTCAGGACCGGTCGTAGGGGCGGGAGGACTTCCTGGTGACAACGGTCTCGACACTGCGTGAGTTTCTGCTCGGCGAGTTGCACTGGGACGAGGCGCGCGGCGCATTGTCGCCCGAATTCAAGCTCATCGAGAACCATGTTGTCGATTCCATGGGGCTGCTCATGCTCGTCTCTTTCATCGAGGAACGTTTTGGCATCCAGCTCGCCGACGAGGAACTCGTGCCCGAGCACTTCGGCACGCTCCAGTCCATCGCCGACCTGATCGAGCGGAAGTCGGCGCCACGATGAACATCCCAGAACAGTGCGATGTTGTCGTCATCGGCGGTGGTCCGGCGGGGGCCATTGCGGGGACGCTCTTGAGCCAGAAGGGCTACGACGTCGTGCTCCTCGAGAAGAAGAAACATCCGCGCTACATGGTGGGTGAGAGCCTCACCCCACACTTTTGGAAATACTGCGACCTGGCGGGCGCCTCGGAGAAGTTAGAGGCAGACGGGTTCATCGCCAAGGCCGGCGGGACCGTGGTGTGGAACGGGGTTATCCGGCAGCTACGGTTCAAGGAGTTCGGATTCAACCGCCCCGCATTGCACGTCGAGCGCGACCGATTCGATCACATCCTGGTGCAGAATGCTCGGGAGCGCGGCGTCCGGGTCTTCGAGGAGGTCTCGGCCTGGAAAGTAGACCTGGACGAGGGCGCCAGGAGCACGGTCGCCTACCGGCACGTGGACGACGGGAGCTCTGGCGAGATCGCCTGCCGGTTCATCGTGGACGCAAGCGGCCAGAGCGCGATCATCGCCAAGCAGCTGGGCCTTCGCGTCATCGACGAAGGCTTTCGGTTCATGAGCGTCTGGGGATACTTCGACGACTCGATGTACGTGGCGGCGGACGGGCGGGCGTATCCGTTCGACCAGTTGAAGCGCGTTCCGCCCACGACGTTCATCTCGTCCATCGCGGGCATGGGCGACTGGGGCTGGGTCTGGCACATCCCCCTGCGGGACACCACCAGCGTCGGCCTGGTCCTGCCGCTGGACGAGATGAGGGCCGTCAAGGCCTCCGACGAGGGATGGGAAACCTACCTCCTCCGCAAGTGCTACGAGATTCCCTATGTGGATCGTCTGCTGGAGCCCGCGCGTTTCCGCGACGGCAGCGTGCACGTGATTCGCGACTATTCCTACCGGCCGACGCGGCTGGCCGGTCCCGGGTTCTTCCTGGCGGGTGACGCGGCCGCCTTCGTCGATCCGATCTCATCCATTGGCGTCGCTCTGGCGATGTACTCGGGGTACATGGCGGCGTGGGCGATCGATCGTTCGTTCCGGCGTCCCGAGCAGGCGGCACACGCTCAGAGCGTCTACGACAACCTCTACCGTGGCCGGCTCGAGGTGGCACGGTCGTTGGCGCTTCCGCGATACACGGCCACGGGAAATGCGAGTGATCTCGCCAAGCTGGCCATCCACTTTGACAGCGGCATCGAGCAGGAGCTGATGTTCGTCGTGTCGGTCGTGTGGTCTCGGAACGAGAACTTCACCGAAATGGCGCAGAAACGCGATGGGCAGCCCATCACCTCGGACCGCTTCCGCGTCCTGCAAGAGATTGCTTTCTGACCGCACACGCGAAGAGGCCGGCGCGCCCCCCTGGCGCGCGGGGATCTCACCGGGCGCGCTGGTCCGACTCGCCCGGCCGCGGCAGTGGGTGAAGAACGGCCTGGTCTTTGCCGCGCTCCTGTTCTCGGGACAGCTGAGCAATGTAGCGTCGGTCGAGCTCGCGGCCCTCGCGTTCCTGGCTTTTTGTCTGGCATCCTCGGCGGCCTACAGTGTGAATGACGCCCTCGATGCCCGGGAGGATCGGGCGCACCCCACAAAACGCTTCCGTCCCGTGGCGGCCGGCCTCGTCAGCCCGGCCCAGGCCATCGGGCTCGCGGTGGCGCTCGCGGCCGCCGCGGTGCTGGTGGGCTTTGCGATCAACGCCGCGCTGGGCCTGATCATCATGCTGTATCTTGGGATCAACCTGCTCTACTCGTTCAGGCTGAAGCACGCCGTGCTCCTGGATGTCATGACGATCGCGTCGGGCTTCGTGCTGCGGGCCGCCGGCGGCGCCATCGCGATCCGCGTTGAGATGTCACTCTGGTTCCTCGTGACCGTCCCGCTGCTGTCGCTCTTCCTGGCGGTGGGGAAGCGCAGGCACGAGCTGGTAGTGATCGAAGGCGGCCCCAATCACCGTCCGGTGCTCACCCAGTACTCGACCAAATTGCTGGACCAGATGCTGGCCGCGCTCAGCGCGGCGGTGATCATGGCCTACATGCTGTACGCCAAGGAAACGGCCAGACCTCATTTGCTCATGCTGACCAGTCCGCTCGTCTTCTATGGGATCTTCCGGTACCTGTACCTGGTATACCAGCGAGATGCTGGAGGGAGCCCCGAGGAACTGCTGATCTCCGATATCCCGCTGCTGGCGACCGTGGCCCTCTGGGCGACAATCACCGCGATCGTCATCTACGTGACATAACGGATATGGGCGACCTCGTCTTGGGCCGGGCGGCCGTGGGGTCGGCCGACGACCGGGTGGCCACGCCCCGCTATGCGGCGTGGACGGAGTTCCTCGTTTTGACGGCGGTATTCGGCGCCGCGTACAGCCAGTTTCCCGTGTACTACAGTGCGCAGAACCAATATTTCCTTCATGGCCTGGCGCGGAGTGGCCTGGGGCTGCTGCGGCACGACTGGCTGGCCGCAACCCCCGATCCCTGGCCCGTGTTTACCTGGCTTGTCGAAGTGACCCTCACCCACCTGGGCGCATGGGCGTTCTACGTGTGCTTCGTCGCGTTGCTGGGAGTGTATCTATTCAGCGTTGCTGGGATCGCGTCATCGCTTTTTCCCATCAAGGCGTCGCGGGCTCGGTATCTTGCCTTCTTGGCCCTTCTCGTGGGTGTACATTCGCCGGTGGTCGGCGCGCTGTCGAGCAGGCTCTTCGGGTTGAACGTCGGCCGGGCGCTCATCGAGGGTGTGGCATCTCAGCGCATCCTCTGGGACATGCTCCAGCCGGGAGGCTTCGGCGTGTTCCTGCTGCTCTCCATCTACCTGTTCCTGCGCGGGCGGCTAGCCGCCGCCGTGGCCGTGGAAGCCGTCGCCGTGTTCCTCAACCCGGCCTATCTTCTGACCGCGGCGGTACTCACGTGCGCCTACATGATTGTGCTCGTGCGGCGCGGGGAGGGCCTCAAGAAGGCGGCCGGCCTGGGCGCGGGGACTCTCGTGCTGGTGCTGCCCGTGCTCGCGTACATGCTCGTGGTCTTCCGGCCGACGAGTCCCGAGCTCTGGACGCGAGCGCAGGATATTCTTGTGCACTTCAGATTGTCCCGCCACGCCGACCCTGCGGCGTGGGTCAATACGGCAGTCGTCGTGCAAATCGCGGTCGTGCTCGCCGGGCTCTATGCCGTCCGCCGGACCGCGCTCTTCGGCATCATGGCCGCCTCCGCCGCCGCGGCGGTCGGCCTGACCATTCTCCAGGTGGCCTCCGGAAATGACACACTCGCTTTGCTCTATCCCTGGCGGCTGTCGGTGGTGTTAGTCCCTCTGTCGACGGCCATGGTGATCGCGCGCCTCGTGGCGCCTCGCGACCCCGTCATGGTGGACCGATCGGGCCGCACCGGCGCCCTGGTCCCGATCAGCCTGTTGGCCCTCGCCGTGCTGGCGGGCGCCGGCGCGATCACCACAGCGCAGCGCTTTACTCCGAGAGCTGCTCCCGAGATCGCAGTCATGAACTTCGTCAAGGCCACGAAGTCTGCCGGCAATGTGTATATGATTCCCCTCGCGGTAGATGGGCGCGATCCGTTCGGGTACGCGGGCGTCACCGCAAACTGGCAGTACTTTCGGCTATGGACCGGCGCCCCGGCGTTCATCGACTACTGGTTCATTCCCTACAACGATGTCGCGGTCATGGAATGGTATCGCAGGGTGCGCGCCGCCGACACGTTCTACAGGAGTGCCGCTGCACGACGGTGCGAGTCGGCGGAGCAGCTGCGGGCGGCGTATCGCATCACCCACGTGATCCTGAAGAGTGACGATCCCGAGGCATGCGCCTCGTGGCGGGTGCTGATGCAGGATCGCCACTATCGCCTCTACGAGGTCGCGCCATGAGCGAGATTCCTCCCACCGCCGAACGGACCCGCGTCGTCCGTCGCTCCGAAGCCTTTCGATCGATATTGGATCCGCTGCATCATGCGCTCAAGGACGCGGAGCGACGCTTCCTGGCGCTGCAGAGCACGGCGGCCACCTCGACCGAGGTCCTCGGTGAGTACCTGGGGATTCTTGCCGAACTTGGGGCGGTCGACGAACGTCTCAGGGAGATCTCGGGCCGGCGAGACATCCCCTATGTCGTCGACCGGCGGGCGACACAGTTGCATGACTATTGCCGCTGGCTCGTGCGCCGCGTGAGCGCGGTGTTCCTGCTCATCCTGCAGGTGAATCTCGAGCAGGATTTCAAACAGCTTATCGGCCCCGATGCCTACCAGATGTTCCTGCGCCTCGAGGAGGTCGTCGACGCGGCACGCGAGATCGAGGCGTTGAGCGATCGCGAGCTCATGACGCGGGTCCGCGAGGGGACGCTGCTGCGCGAAGTCCTCGAGCAGGCTAGGCTCGGCGACCTGATGGGCGGTGTGCCACCGGACAGACTATCGGCGAGCCCACACGACGAAGACGGAGGGCCGGCAGAGTAGCGGCGTGTATGCTAGCGGCCCGGCGCGGGTAGCACTGCGTACGAGACGGCCAGTGACGGGACCGAAAGCAGTTGCCCGCCGGCCTCGCGGGACCGCAAGCCGAAGAGGCTGATGCCGGTGGATAGCAATGTTCGCTCGGCCGGGGCTCCCGGCTTCCCCGTCATGAAGAACTGCACGAGCGCGTGGACGAGATATCCAAAGTGATCGTACGGAGCTCCGCCCAGCACGATGCTGCCCACGTACGGCCTCGCTCCTCCCTCGTAACGCACCCCGAGTAAGAACTCCGAGTCGTCGAACGCGCGCGGAACCAGAGCGAGCACGCCGCGCGTTCCATCGACGTATTGTATGAGGACGACGTCGGAGTCCTCGCCGAGCTCACCCGGAATGCGCCCCCGGCCGACCCCGCGTGTCCGGGCTCCCGCAAGCATCGCATCCAGAACGTCCCCTCCCCACCGATCCCGATCGGGTAACGACCAGTAGGCCGCGCCGACGCTGCGCACGGAAGCCACGCCGGTCTCCCGGGTGGTGCGGAGCTCGAGCGACGCCTGGAGCAGTTCGGCGGGGTGAATAGCATAGAGCACGTAGGGCGCCGCAGACGCGGCGACGGCTACCGTCGGACGCATGCCCGCGGGCGGCCGCGGTTCGAGCGGCACCCACGGGACTACCGACCCCGCCATCATGGGCACACCGCGACGTGTCCCCTCGGCGATGATGCCCTGGCTCTCCTCCCACGTGGCGGCAAGGTTCTTGTCGACAAACACCGGCACACGGCTTCCGGTCCGGTCGAAGACGGCCATCGTGTCGCGAAAGAGGCGGTATTGCCCCGAGGGCTCACCCGTCCCGGCGCCTCTGGGCAGCGGCGTCCGGACCGCGATCACGACGCCATCGACGGCGAGTTTGGGCTGCGCCGCCCGGGGATCGTCGAGCAGGGCTTCCGGGACCGATGAGGCGAGGCGGATGTCGTAGCGGGCCGCGACCTCCCGGCCCTTGTTGTCGGGCCGCGGTGCGGTCTGATAGATGGACGCGATGCCCACCGGGGAGGCGAAGGTGCGGTCGCCCATCCGGTATCCCTCGAGAAAGCGCGTGCCGATCACCTCGGCATGTGATACCGGATGCCAGCTGTCGATCAGGAAGGCCAGGCGTTTGGTTTGCGCCGGTGCGCCGGGCGCGGGGCCGGCGCTGACACCCAGCAAGATGATCAGCGCGAACGCGAAGCCGTATCTCACCGTGAGGCGATCCCTCGAAAGACGATCAGCCGCAGCGGATACGCGGTCATGACGATGAGCGTACCATCGGGTGTGAACGTGGAGCCCTGGACGATAATGCCCGGGACCGCTGTGCGCGAGTATCCTGCGGGCGCCGGTGGTATCGGGCTAACACGCCCGACGACCTCGGGCCGGCTGAGATCAGGGGGGACGCGAAAGACGAAGAGCTCCTTTGCGTCACGCACCGACCCCGTGTAGTACGCGCTGCCGTCAGGCGCCAGCGCCATCGTGTAATGCAGGTTGAGCGGCGCCTCCACCTGCCCTTTGACCGTCCCCAGGATCCGCACGCCAATCTGCTGTTCACGCGCCTCGAAGACGTAGACCTGCCCGGTCTGATTCCCTAGGCCGATGAATCGACGTCCGTCCTGCGCCGTCACGAGCGCATACGGCTCTTCATAGGTTCCGGATCCCGTCACCGTCAGGGGCAGCCGCCGGATTGCGCCCGAAGCCGCGACGTATTGCGCCATCGCCCCGTCTCCGTAGGGATGGTAGACATCCCCGTTGGAGAGCACGACCAGATAGCGGCTGGGCGGCTCCCCCTGGGGCCCCAGCTGCCCCCGATCGGCAAACGTTCGTGTCTGCGGATCGTAGGTGACCAGGCGGCTTTCGGGATCCGTAAGCGCATAGACGAGCCCGCGCGAGGGATCAATCCCGACCGCGATGATGCTCACCCTGGGTTTGACGATCCCGAGGTCGGTGGTCCGGCCCGAACGAGGATCGTAGACAAGGAGGTGACCGCCCGGATAGTTTTGCTGCCAGCGCGCGTCCGCCGCGGGTTTGCCGGACTTCGTGCCGAAGTACACCCGTCCGTCCGGCGCAATGGCGGGTTTGGTGTGGATCTTTGCCTGGGCGTATGGGCCGGGAGTTCGCTCACCGGTGGCGGCCGACATTTCAATCAGACTCTCGACCCGGCCGGACGACGGCACGAACGAGAGCAGGTGAGCGTACCCATCGTAGATGGTCGTGCCCAGGTAGACGCGTCCGTCCCGGCCGGCCTGGATAGCGGTGTATGCGCCACCCGTGTGGTACTCTTCGGGCACGAAGATGACCGTGGGAGTGAGAACGGCCCACGGTGCCGCGAGCACGGGCACCGCCACCGCGCACAGCGAGACGATGATGCTCAGGCGTGCAAGTCTGATCGAGATCATGCCCCCGGCTCCCCCATGAGGTGTTCTCCCCCGGCGTCTTACCCCCCTCCCCACCCCAACCTTGCACCCATGCCCGGTGCGCATGCTGATCAGGCAGGGGTCTGGTGTCGGCCAGAGAACTTCGCAGTGCCGAGCACATCGTCTAGAAGTGATGGTCTTTGCCAATAACTAGGCAAGAAGGACCACGAGTCATGTCGTGGTTCCGTGCGGGTACCACGGGGGACTGTGCGCGTTGCTAGAACATCTGTGCGCAGCACTCGGGCGTACTATCCGCTCTGCCCCAGGAGACGATCCTGCCGAGACGCTGAGGGGAGCGGTTCGGGAGGCCAAGACGATGGCCGGCGCAGACCTCGTGGTCCTGCGCCCGCCCGAGGGGCTCGTGGAGGAACATGAGTTCCGGGTCCCCCCGGGCGCCCGGTGGCCACCGACGAGACTGCTGGATCGGTGGCATGCCAGGATCACCCGGACGCTCCGTCCGGTCAGGCTCTCGTCACACGAGCGACCCCGCCGGCCGGCCATCCGGGGCGGCATCGTGTTCCCGGTCTACACGACCAGCGGCGGCGTAGGCGCCCTTGGGATCTTTTCCTCGCGCCGCGCCGTATTCTCTACGTTCGAATGTGCCTCGGTCAGCGTCCTGATACAGGGCGCGATTGCCCGCACGGAAGCCATTCGGATACGCCAGCACACCGAGGCCGTCGCCACAACCGACGTGCATGACCGGGTCACCCGGGAGATCCACGACGGCCCGTTGCAGATGTTGTCTGGCATCATGCTCCACCTGCGGCTCGTGCGCGCGACGGCAGATCAGCACTCGCACGAGGCGCTCGATGGGTTAGAGACCGAGTTGGAACACACGATCAGGCAGACGCGGACGCTGATCCGCAATCTTCGGCTGGCCCATCCCGAGCTGGCCCTGGAAGAGCGCGTGCGCAACGCCCTCGTCCGGCTCGAGCAGAGCCGCGGGGTCGCCTGGTCGCTGCGGTGGGAGGGCTCCCAGGGCGTCCTGCCCGGGCCGACGGCCGACGAGGTCTTTCAAGTCATCAATGAGGCCCTGGCCAACGTGTACCGCCACTCATCGGCGAAGCGCGTGATCATCAACGGACGCGTCCGCAATGGGGCGTTCGAGGTGACGGTGCGGGACGACGGGGTTGGCTTCGATGTGGCACGAACGCTCCGTCAGGACATGCGGACGCTTTCATTCGGTCTGCTCAATATGCAGGAACGGATGACCAGCCTCGGCGGTCGATTGACGCTCCGGTCACAACCCGGACGAGGGACGCGCGTCCTGATCAGCCTTCCCCTCGGCGCCGGTGAGCCTCGCAAGAGGAGTTGAGCGATCCGTTGGAAGATCGGGAGTCGTTTGGGTATAATTTACCTGTCAGGCGTCCAACACACGGTCCACAATGCGTGACGTGGTGTGTCACCGGGTTCGGTGCGCACCGACTCGGGTCAAGCGCCGTCGTGTGGGCGCTGCCGGAGGGTCGTGGTGATTAGCGTTCTTCTCGTAGAGGATCAGGCGCTCGTTCGTTCTGGCCTGCGGGCACTGCTGGACAGGGAAGCCGATATCCGGATCGTTGGTGAAGCCACCGACGGCGAAGAAGCCATTCGCATGGTCCGTGAGCTGCAGCCCGACCTCGTGCTCATGGACATCAAGATGCCCAAGGTAGACGGGATCGAAGCCACCCGTCAAATCAAAGATGGCAACGGCGAGATCGAGGTGTTGGTCCTTTCGGCGTACGAGGACGACGAGAGCGTCTTCCAGGCCATTCAGGCCGGCGCCAGCGGGTATGTGCTGAAAGACATCACGCCGGCGAATCTCGTGCGGGCCATCCGCGCGGTGCGGTCGGGGATGTCGACCGTCCACCCCGGGATCACGCGCAAACTGCTCGAGCGCATCTCGCTCATGTCGCGCGCCCGGATCCCGGGTGCCGCGCCGATTCACAGCGATGGGCTGACCGCGCGCGAGGTCGAGATCCTGGTCGGCATCGCCAACGGGGCGAGCAGTCGCGAGCTTGCCGCCAAGCTATTCGTCTCCGAAAGCACCGTCAAGAGCCACCTGCGCACCATCTACCGGAAGATCAACGTCCGCGATCGGTCCCAGGCGGTCGCGTACGCCATGCGCAAGGGCTTCGTCCGCTGAGCCTTCGCACGGCCCATAGTCCCGCCTCCCGCGCGTCGCGCCCCAGCCGCCTTTGCTGCTATGGGTTGGCACCCAACGTGGCAATTCCAGAGATATGGGCACAAGGGCCGCGCTAGTGCACAACGGCACCCTGAACGTGTACCGCGCGGGGATCGGCACCCATCGCGCTTGCATCCGAAACATGTCCTGGGCCACCGGACTGTGACTAGTCTTGGGCCGGTGTAAGGGCGAAGTCCCGTGGCGTAAGACCGGCTTGGCGGCGGTCTGCGCTCACTGCTGATGGACCGTAACGATCGCGCGTTGCGGTGTCCCTTCGACGTGTTCGAGGACCTGGTCGCTCACCACGTAAGCAAACCGCCCGTCGGGGAAGGGCAGATTGAGGATGTTGGCCTCGGGGTAGTTCGCCTCGACGGCGTGATTTACGTCGAGGCCCAGAACCCTACACAACGGCAGGGACTCACTGATCGACAGCACCGGCCCGGGCGTCTGCCCGTTCAACACGGTGGCGAGGCGCTTGTACATGTAGTGTCGGGTGATATGGGGGCCACGGGTGAGGCCCAGCATCGAGAGGCGCACTGCGCCTTTGAGTGCTCTCCGCGGCCACTCCCACCAGCGCATCCCTGTCCCCCTTGGGGTGTGCCTCGCACTCGCTTACTTTTGACAACCGCCGCCTTTCTTCTCTACCATAGGCGAATCGCCTCCCGGAGCGACGTGTCGGCAGTTTCGCAAGTGTGGAGGCGACGCGCCGACAGGCCGGACTGTTGGCGGAGTACGCGGAGTACACCGAGCGGCTCGTCCGACTTCGCTATTCACCCCACACCCGCCGGGCGTATCTCCGGGTCGCGCGGAACTTCCTGCGAAT
Organism: Armatimonadota bacterium; assembly: GCA_052386995.1. Classification (GTDB taxonomy): domain Bacteria; phylum Sysuimicrobiota; class Sysuimicrobiia; order Sysuimicrobiales; family Humicultoraceae; genus JBQTJP01. Next base: position 8,020 of record JBQTJP010000110.1, on the reverse strand, counting down.
GCTCCCCGATGTGGACGTCGAGCCTTTCCCCCAAGCACGTTGAACGCTATCTTTACGCCAGGCGACTCTCCGCGCGATCCTCCTCCACCGACCTCGAGAACCTCCGGGCCTTCTTCACCTGGCTGCATCGTCAGAAGCGGCCTTATTCGAGAGAACCCGTGCGATCGCGTGGAGCGGCCGCGGTGGCGCCCCAAACTCCGCCCGGCTCCGGCTTGGCAGTAGTTCTGCGCTGCTGCGGGAGCGGTGCCAGACGGTCGAAGAGGCGGTGCTGCTGGAGATCCTCTACTTCACGGGCGTGCGGTAGGGCGAGCTCCGGGGCATTCAGATCCAGGACGTCGACCTGACGCGCCGGCGGATCCTGGTCCACGGGCAAGGGCGACAAGGATCGGATCGTCGTGTTCCCGCTGCCGTACAGGGTTGACAAGCGCATAACCTTGACAATACTATTGTCAGGGTTACTGACATGCGTTTGGGAAGTGTCGTACGGGGAGGCTGGGAGAATGCTGCAGGGGGCCAGGGCCCGACCCGTCTACGTCATCAGCATCGCGGCCGAGATCACGGGGCTTCATCCCCGCACCCTGCGGATCTACGAAGAGAAGGGCCTGCTGAGCCCGGTGCGACGCAACCGCATCCGGCTGTACTCCGATCTCGACATCGAGCGCGTGCAGATGATCCGCCGACTCATCGAGGCCCACCGGCTCAACCTGGCCGGCGTTCGACTGATCCTCAACGTGTACGAGAGATTGGGGCGTGGGCGGTCCGGGGAAAATGAGCACGGAGATGTCGTGGAGTGGCTGATCGCACGCATACTCGAACCACAAGGAGGGAGGACACGATGAGTATTATTCGCTGGGAGCCATTCGATGATCTGATGTCCATTCGCGAGTCGATGGACAGAATGTTCGAGGACTTTCTGACGCGCCGGCCGCGAGTCGCCGGACCGATGGTCTGGCAACCCGCGATCGAGGTCTTCGAAACCGAGAATGAGGTCGTCGTGAAGGCTGAGCTGACCGGGATCGACCCCAAGGACGTGAACGTCACGATCACGGGGGATGGCCTAACCATCAAGGGCGAGGCCAAGGCGGATCAGGAAGAGAAGGGCCGGAATTACTACCGGCGCGAACTGCGCTACGGTGCGTTCCAGCGCACGGTTCCGCTGCCCGCGGAGGTCAAGAGCGAGGAGACGAAAGCCTCGTTCCGCAATGGCATCCTCGAGGTGAGGGTGCCGAAGTCCGAGCGGGTGCGGCCGAAGAGCGTAAAGGTGGAAGTCGACGGCGGGAAGCGGGAATAGGTAACCGTCGCGGCGGCCTACCGGCTGAGGGAAGACGTCCCGAACTGAGAGAGGGGAGCACAGACATGGGCAAGGTCGTAGGGATCGATCTCGGCACGACCAACTCGGTGATCGCCGTCGTCATCGGCGGCGAGCCGCAGGTCATTGCCAACGCCGAGGGCAGCCGGCTGACGCCGTCGGTCGTGGGATTCACCAAGACGGGCGAGCGGCTGTTCGGCCAGATGGCCAAGCGCCAGGCGATCCTCAACCCGGAGAACACCGTCTACTCGATCAAGCGTTTCATCGGACGCCGGTACGCCGAGGTGGAGTCCGAGCGGAAGATCGTCCCGTACAAGGCCGAGGAAGGCCCGAACGGCATGGCGGTCGTGCGCATCCCCGCGGCCGGGAAGACGTTCACGCCCGAAGAGATCTCCTCGATGATCCTCCAGAAGCTCAAGGCCGACGCCGAAGCCTATCTCGGCGAGAAGGTCACCGTGGCGTTCATCACCGTCCCGGCGTACTTCAACGACGCGCAGCGCACCGCCACCAAGAACGCCGGGGAGATCGCCGGCCTGAAAGTGCTGCGCATCATCAACGAGCCTACCGCCTCTTGTCTGGCGTACGGCCTGGACAAGAAGGGCGCCGAGACCGTCCTCGTCTGGGACCTTGGCGGCGGCACCTTTGACGTCTCCATCCTCGAGATCGGCGAGGGCGTCTTCCAGGTGAAGGCCACGAACGGCGACACCCACCTGGGAGGCGATGACTGGGACGAGCGGATCGTCAACTGGCTCGCCGATGAGTTCAAGAAGCAGCAGGGGATCGACCTGCGCCAGGACCGCCAGGCTCTCCAGCGACTGCGCGAGGCCTCCGAGCGCGCCAAGGTCGAGCTCTCCACGGTGGTGCAGACGACCATCAATCTGCCCTTCATCACCGCGGATGCCACCGGGCCCAAGCACCTGGACTACGTGCTGACGCGGGCCAGGTTCGAGGAGCTCACCGCCGACCTGGTCGAGCGCTGCATCGGCCCGTTCCGTCAGGCGCTCGCCGATGCCAAGCTTTCTGAAAAGCATCTTAATGAAGTGATTCTGGTCGGCGGGGCGACCCGCATGCCGATGATCCAGGAGCTGGTCCGCCGGCTCACCGGGAAGGAGCCGAACCGCGAGGTCCATCCCGACGAGGTCGTCGCAGTTGGCGCGGCCATCCAGGCGGGTGTTCTGGCAGGCGACGTCCGCGAGGTCGTGCTCCTCGACGTCACCCCGCTGACTCTGGGCGTAGAGACCCTGGGCGGGGTGCTGACGCCGATGGTGACGCGCAACACGACCATTCCGACCCGCAAGACCGAGCGCTACACGACCGCAGCCGACGGTCAGACGCAGGTGGAGATCCACGTCCTGCAGGGCGAGCGGCAGATGGCGCGCGACAACCGCACGCTGGGCACGTTCGCCCTCGATGGGATCCCGCCCGCGCCGCGCGGCGTGCCGCAGATCGAGGTGACGTTTGACATCGACGCCAACGGCATTCTGAACGTCACCGCGAAGGACACGGCGACGAACCGGGAGCAGTCGATCAAGATTACCGGCACCTCGACCCTCTCCAAGGAGCAGGTCGACCGGATGGTCAAGGACGCGGAGAAGTTCGCCGCGGACGATAAGTCCAAGCGTGAGGCCGCCGAAACCCGCAACCGTGGCGACTCGCTCGCCTATCAGGTTGAGAAGCTGCTGAAGGATCACGGCGACAAGATCTCTGCCGACGAGCGCAAGAAGGTGGAAGACGCGGTCAACGAGCTGCGCGAAGCCCTCAAGACCGATGACGCAGCGCGGATCCTGCGCGCGGCGGATGCCCTTCAGCAGGCGTCGTACAAGCTCAGCGAGGAGATGTACAAAGCGACCGCGGGCGCTCCGGCCGGCGCCCCCACTGACGGTCAGGCCCAGGGCGCGCAGGCGCCGAAGCCCGGCGACGATGTCATCGACGCCGAATACAAACCGAGTCAGTAGGCGCCGCGATGGACCGCGAATGGAAGCGCTCAACGGAGGGCGACTTCGAGGACCCCTCGGCCCCGACGGAGCACGGCGAACGCCGGTCCGATATCCCCGTCGAGACGATTGAAAGCCTTCGAGCCGAGGTCGAACGCCTGCGGGTGGAATCGGAGCACAACTGGCAGCAGTTCCTGCGGACCGCGGCCGACCTCGAAAACTATCGCAAGCAGGCCGCCCGTCAGCGAGAAGAGGCCGTGGCGGCGACCCGCCGCGCCTTGCTCGACGTCATCCTGGGGGTTGTCGATAATCTCGAGCGGGCGCTCGAGCATGCGGACGGCGTCGCCGCAGCAGACGGCGCGGGCACGGCGGTGGCTATCGCCGACGGCATTCGGCTTGCCCACCGGCAGGTGCTCGACGTGCTGCGCTCGATGGGCGTTCGTCCCATGGACACCATCGGCACGCCGTTCGATCCGCGCAGGCACGACGCGGCCGAAGCCGTGCGCGCCACGGGGAAGGCTCCCGGCACGATCGTCGGCGAGGTCCAGCGCGGGTATCTTCTGGGCGACGAGGTGCTTCGCCCCGCCCGAGTCAGGGTCGCCCAGTAGCGGCCGTCCGCGGCCAGCGCCGCGGCGTCCCGGGCAGGTGAGGCATGGAGTTCAAAGACTACTACAAGGTCCTTGGTGTCGACCGTCAGGCCGATCAGAAGGCGGTCACCAAGGCATTCCGCCGCCTGGCCAGGGAGTCTCACCCCGACGTCAACAAAGGCAAGGGCGCCGAGGAGCGCTTTAAGGAGATCAACGAGGCCCATCAGGTACTCGGCGATCCGGCCAAGCGGGCTCAGTACGATCAGGTCTACGACGCCTACAAGAACGGCGGCGTGCCGCTGCAAGACCTGTTCGGGCGCCGCGCCGCAGGTCGCCAGGGATCGTGGACCGTGGACCCAGGCGGGTTCACGGTGGTCGGCGATCCGCAGGAGTTCGAGGAGCTCTTCGGTCGCGGCGGATTTTCGGACTTCTTTCAGCAGCTCTTCGGTGGCGGGTTCGGTCGAACGCAGGAAGACGCTCCCCGGGCCCGTCTGGAGACAACGGCCGACATCACGCTCGAGGAGGCGTTCCGCGGGACGCGGCGGCGCGTCACACTTCCCTCGGGCCGGAACGTCGAGGTCGAGATCCCGCCCGGCGTGCGCTCGGGGCAGACGATGCGCCTGGCTGGGGCCGCCGACGGGCAGGACATCTTCCTGACCGTTCGAGTCACGACCCACAGGCTGTTTGAACGATCCGACGGCGACCTGACGATCGAGATCCCCATCACGATGAGCGAGGCGGCGCTCGGTGCGCAGGTCGAGGTGCCCACGCTCGACGGAAACATCACCGTCACCGTGCCGCCCGGGACACAGACGGGCAGGCGGTTGCGGCTCAAAGGACTCGGGATGCCTCGCTCCGCTTCCGGCGACTCGCGCGGCGACCTGTACGTGCGCGTGAAGGTTGTCACCCCCACGGGCCTGTCCAAGCAGGAGCGCGAGCTGTTCGAGGCGCTGCAGAAAGCGCGGACGGAGAATCCCCGCCAGGGGATCAAACGATAGGAGCGTGGACGGCCATGGCGATGCGATTTGACAAGTTCACCGAGAAAGCGCAAGAAGCGCTGCTGGCTGCCCAACAGGACGCCACGTCCCGCGGCCATCAGGCCGTCGACGGCGAGCATCTGCTCCTGGCGCTCATCGGGCAAGCCGATGGACTGGCGCCGCAGCTCTTGCGGCGCCTCCAGGTGGATCCACGGGTGCTGCGCACACGGCTCACCGCCGATCTCGATCGTCGCCCCCGCGTGCACGGTGCTCCGCCTTCGGGCGGTATCACGCTCGCACCCGGTCTTGCGCGGACCCTGGAGGCCGCGCAACGGGAAGCCGAGCGAATGAAGGACGACTACGTCAGCACGGAGCATCTGCTGCTCGGCCTGCTGGCCGACCGCGAGAGCGCCGCGGGCAAGACGCTGGTGGAGGCGGGCGTGACGCCGGAACGCCTCTACGGCGTCCTCGAAGAGGTCCGCGGGGCCGCGCGCGTGACCGATCCCAATCCCGAATCCAAGTACCAGGCCCTGGAGCGGTACGGGCGCGATCTCACGCAGCTCGCCGCATCCGGCAAGCTCGATCCGGTGATCGGCCGTGACGAGGAGATCAGGCGCGTCATTCAGGTGTTGAGCCGCCGCACGAAGAACAACCCGGTGCTCATCGGCGATCCCGGCGTCGGCAAGACCGCGATCGTCGAGGGTCTGGCGCAGCGCATCATCCGCGGCGACGTCCCGGAGGGCCTCAAGAACAAGCGCGTCGTGGCGCTCGACATGGGAGCCCTGGTGGCCGGCACGAAGTTTCGCGGCGAGTTTGAGGACCGCCTCAAGGCGGTGCTGCGGGAGATCGCCGCCGCCGAGGGGCAGATCATTCTCTTCATCGATGAGCTGCACACCGTGGTAGGGGCCGGCGCCGCCGAAGGCGCGATCGACGCGGCGAATTTGCTGAAGCCGATGCTGGCGCGGGGTGAGCTCCACGCGATCGGCGCGACGACGCTCGATGAGTACCGCAAGCACATCGAGAAGGATGCGGCACTCGAACGCCGGTTCCAGCCGATCCTGATCGGTGAGCCGTCGGTCGAGGAGACGATCAGCGTCCTCCGCGGCCTGAAGGAACGCTACGAGGTCCATCACGGCGTGCGGATCACCGACGCCGCGGTCATCGCGGCCGCGGTGCTGTCCGACCGGTACATCAGCGCGCGCTTCCTCCCCGACAAGGCCATAGACCTGATCGACGAAGCCGCCAGTCGCCTCAGAATGGAGATCGACAGCAAACCGGTCGAGCTCGACGAGGTCGACCGTCGCATCATGCAGCTGGAGATCGAGCGCGAGGCCCTCCGCAAGGAGAAGGACCCCGCGAGCCGCGAGCGTCTGGGGCGGCTGGAGGCGGAGCTCGCCTCACTGCGCGAGCAGTCGCAGGCGATCCGGTCCAAGTGGGAGCAGGAGAAGCAGGCGATCGGCGCGATCCGCCAGACGAAGCAGAAGATCGAAGAGGCCCGGCACCAGATCGAAGAGGCCGAGCGCCGCTCCGACCTCGAGGCGGCGGCCCGTCTCCGCTACGGCACGATCCCGGAGCTGGAACGGGAACTGCGCGCGCAGGAAGAGCGTCTCAAGGCGCTTCATGAGGAGGGGCGTCTGCTCAACGAGGAAGTCACCCCCGACGAGGTGGCCGAGGTCGTGGCCCGCTGGACCGGTATCCCGGTGCAGCGCCTGCTGGAAGGCGAGATGGCCAAGCTCCTCCACCTGGAGGAGCGGCTGCACGAGCGGGTCGTGGGCCAGGACGAAGCGGTCAACGCGGTCGCGGATGCAATCCGCCGCGCCCGCGCGGGGCTCAAGGACCCCCGCCGGCCGATCGGCTCGTTCCTGTTCCTGGGGCCGACAGGCGTAGGCAAGACCGAACTTGCACGCGCGCTGGCCCAGGAGCTGTTCGACGACGAGGACGCGACGGTGCGCCTGGACATGTCGGAGTACCAGGAACGGCATACCGTAAGCCGCCTGGTGGGCGCGCCCCCGGGCTATGTCGGTTTCGAAGAGGGCGGCCAGCTGACAGAGGCCGTTCGACGCCGTCCGTACCGGGTGGTGCTGTTCGATGAGATCGAGAAAGCCCACTCCGATGTTTTCAACTTGCTGCTCCAGATTATGGATGACGGGCGGCTTACCGACGGAGGAGGCCGCGTGGTCGACTTCAAGAACACGGTCATCATCATGACGAGCAACCTCGGCAGCCGCCACCTGCAGGGCCTGGAAGCCGGAGACGCTCCGGCGTTCGAGATGGCCCGCGTGCTGGTGCTGGGTGAGTTGCGCAAGGCGATGCGCCCCGAGTTCCTCAACCGCATCGATGAAATCATCGTGTTCCGGCCGCTCTCAGAGGATCAGCTCTCCGAGATCGTCGGCCTGCAGATCAAGGGGCTCGCCGCTCGCCTGGGAGCTCAGGGCATCAAGATCGAGGTCACCGACGCGGCCACGCGACACCTGGCCAAGGAAGGCTACAGCCCCGACTTTGGGGCGCGCCCGCTGCGCCGGCTCATTCAGAAGGAGATTGAGAACGTGATCGCGCGCAAGATCCTCGCCAATGAGGTGAAGACGGGCGAAACCGTAACCGTGGACCTTCAGGGCGATCGGCTGGTGTTCGTGCAGCGCGCGGCAGCGGAGGTCTCCTAGAGCCGAGACCTGAGGGGGTGGGGGCGATCCTCGAAGTTATTGTCTTTGTGAGCGGGGGCGTCTTGCTCGCGCTGGAGATCATCGCCAGCCGCGTGCTCGCGCCCTATTTCGGCAATTCGATCTATGTCTGGGGCAGCCTGATCGGGGTCTTTCTGGCAGCGCTCAGCATCGGGTACGCGACCGGCGGGCGGCTCGCCGACCGGTATCCCTCATCCGGGCTGTTCTCGGGGATCGTCTTCCTGGCCGGCCTTCTCACCGTCCCGATTCCCCTGCTCGCCCCGCCGGTGCTCGATGCGATCGCGCGGGCCGACCTGGGCCCGCAGCTGAATCCGCTGGCCGGCGCGGTCACGCTGTTCGTCGTTCCGAGCATCGTGATGGGCATGGTCTCGCCGTTCGCCGTGCGGCTGCGCGCCAGGGCCGTGACCACGATGGGTCAGACGGCCGGGTCCCTCTACGCCATCAGCACCGTGGGGTCGATCGTCGGAACGCTGGCGACATCCTTCGTGCTGATCAACTACCTGGGCGTCCGCTCGATCATCACCCTGATGGGGTT
>JBQTJP010000109.1:0-35365 GCA_052386995.1 Armatimonadota bacterium | reverse complement strand
CCCGAGGAGATCCGGCGGCTGCGCGGCAACTCGGCGATCAAGATCGACATCGGCCCGACGTTCTACACCCGGTTCCTCTGGATCAACCCCACCCGCAAACCCTGGGACGACCCGCGCGTGCGCCAGGCCGCGCGACACGCGCTGAACATCGATGCCATCACGTCGTCGCTGGTCGCCGGGATCGCCAAGCCGGCCAAAGGACCGATCGCCGTCAACGTCCTCTGCGCTGTGGAGTATCCGGGGTATGGCTTCAACACGCCTCTGGCGCGCCGGACGCTCGCCGAGGCGGGGTATCCGCGCGGTTTCGAGGCCGAACTCAAGTGGAACGACGCCCTCCCCAAAGAGCGCGAGGTCGCCGACGCGATCGTGGGGCAGCTCGCCCTGGTCGGGATCAGGGTGAAGAACACGCTGCAGCCGCGGGCGATCTGGCTCGATGATCTGCTCAAGCTCAACTGGGATCTGAACTTGCTCGGCTCGGGCGCGGTGACCGGTGACGCGGATTACACGCTGGGGCGACTCTATCATTCGCGCGCCCGGCGGACGGGGTATGCGAACGCGGAGGTCGACACCCTCCTCGACCAGGCGGCGGCCACGGTCAACGAGAGGCGGCGCTGCGAGATGTACAAACGCGTGCAGGAAATCCTCTGGCAGGAGGGGCCGGTGATTTTCTTGTTCGAGTCGCTGGAGAGTTACGCGTATCGCGCGCGGGTCCAGGGATTCAAACTCCCTCCGAGCGAGATCTTCACCCTCCACGAGGTGTCTTCGTCGCCCTGACCTGATCGCATGGGTCAGTTTCTCCTGCGCCGGAGCCTCGCCGCTCTCCTGGTCGTCTGGGGCGTGCTCACGATCATCTTCCTGGTCGTCCGGGTCATTCCGGGCGATCCGGCCTCGGTACTCCTGGGCACGTTTGCGACCGCGGAGCTGATCACCGAGCAGCGCGCGAAGATGGGACTCGACCGGCCGCTCCTGGTGCAGTACGGCTTGTTCGTGCGCCAGGGCCTCGCGGGCGACTGGGGGCGCTCGTATCATGAAGGCCGCGACGCGTTCGGGCTCGTGCTCGAGCGGCTGCCGGCCACCGCGGAGCTCGCGCTCGCCGCCATCGCGCTCACCATGCTGGTCAGCCTGGTCCTCGGCTCGCTCGCCGCGCGGCGCGCCCAATCGTTCCTCGACCGCGCCATCGGGGCATTCTCGCTTGTCGGTCAGGCGGTGCCCAACTTCTGGCTGGGTCTGGTGCTCATCATCGTGTTCGCGCGCCAGCTGCACTGGCTGCCCTCGTTTGGCCGCGAGACGCTCTGGCACCTCGTGCTGCCGACGGTCACCCTATCGGCGCAGCTCATCGGCGTCATGACGCGGTTGATCCGCGCGGGCATTCTCGAGACCATGAGCCAGGAGTTCGTGCGCACGGCGCGGGCCAAGGGCCTGGGTGAGGCGGCGGTGCTGACGCGGCACGTGTACCGGAACATGCTGATCCCGGTGGTCACGATGCTGGGCCTGCAACTCGGCGCGCTGCTCGGCGGCGTCGTCGTGCTGGAAACCGTGTTCGCCTGGCCGGGCCTGGGCCGGCTGATCGTCACGGCGATCAACAACCGTGACTACCCGGTGGTGCAGGCCGCCGTCACCTTCGTGGCGATGACCGTCGTGGTCCTCAACCTGGCCGTGGATCTCACCTACGCCTACCTGGATCCGCGGATCCGATACGCATGACCGGCGACGCCGCAGCCGCGGCGGCGGCCCTCCGGACGCCCCCCGCGCGATCGCTGACGTCCACGCGGAAAGGCCGCAGGGTCGCCGTCACCGCGGTCGTGCTCACCGTGGCTGTGTGCGTCGGCCTCCTCGGGCCGGTCGTCGTTCCGTACGACCCGCTCGCCCATCGGCTGGAGCACCGTCTCCTTCCGCCCGGAGCGAGGCTGCCGGACGGACAGGTCGCCTGGTTCGGCACAGACCAGTTGGGGCGCGACCTGCTGCAACAGGTCATCCACGGCGCGCGCGTGTCGATCCTCGTCGCCGCCAGCACAGTCGTGATCGCGGGGGTCAGCGGAACCGCCCTGGGACTCGTTGCCGGCTATTACGGCGGACTGACGGATACGATTCTCATGGGTCTGGTCGATCTGCAGCTCGCCTTTCCTCCGCTGCTGCTCGCGATCCTGATTGCCGCGATGATCGGCCCGTCGATCGGCAACGTCATCCTCACCCTGTCGGTCATCCGATGGGCGGTGTTTGCCAGGCTGACCCGGGGGTCCGTGCTCTCGCTGCGCGAGAAAGAGTTCGTCGAGGCCGCCAGGGCGCTCGGGGCCACTGGCGGCCGCGTGATGACGCGCCACATCCTGCGCAATATCCTCACACCGATCGTCATCCTGGCCACCCTCCAGATTGCGCTGCAAATGCTCGCGGAGGCCGCGCTCTCGTTCCTGGGCCTGGGCATCCCCCACCCGCTGCCCTCATGGGGCGTGACGATCAGCCAGGGGCGCGAGTATCTGCAGAACGCCTGGTGGATCGCCACGATGCCGGGGGCGGTAATGACTTTGACGGTCCTGGCGGTGGGCATGTTCGGGGACGCGGTGCGCGATTATCTCGATCCCCGCTTCAGTCAATACATAGGACGGTCCAGGTGAACTCGTTCCGGAACGAGTTCGAACTCGACGCAAGTCGCCCCTGCGAGATGCTGTCCCCTCTCGCCAGGTATGATCTTTCTCATGCCAACCGGGAGGCTGACAGATGATCAGATACGTTGAGACGCTCGAGGGCACTGACGCATGGAGACTTCGGGGTTTCTTTGAGGGTTGGCCAAACCCGCCGACGCCTGCCATGCATCGGAGACTCTTGGCGAGCGGCGATGTCTTTGTGCTCGCTATCGACGACGTGTCTGGTGACGTCGTAGGATTTGTTACGGCCGTTACAGATGGAATCCTGAGCGCTTACGTCCCGTTTCTAGAGGTCTTGCCAGCCTACCGGCGACGAGGGATCGGTAGCGAACTCATGCGAAGAATACTGCGCCGTCTGGGGAAGCTTTACATGGTTGATACCGTCTGCGATCCACAGCTGCAGCGGTTCTACTCTATATTCGGCATGCAGCCAGCCAGCGCTATGATCATTCGGAACTATGAGCATCAGTCCGGTGCGACCCCATAAGGCTGTTCGCCGAGGGAGAAGGGCCGGCAACTCGGTCCATCTCTGAAAGCGCCGCGCCTGTCAACCCCCGTTGACCGACCTTCTCCTTTGTGTGTCCCTCCTATGTCCCTCGACGTCCCTCAACCCGATTCGCCGGATCCATCTCTTCGCCCTTAGCAAGGGCATGAGGATGTCCTGGGAGCGTGTCGCAATCAGACCGACGAGCCTCAATGGGCTCAGGACCGAGTACGCGCTTACGCTCCCCTGGACGCCGCGGGTTCGCGATACGACTCTCCTTTGGTCAGCATCCAGTAGGTGGCCTCCGCCAGGTGCCGGGCCACCGCCACGATTGCCTTCTGGTGTCCCTTGCGCGTGGTGACCCGTTCGTACACCCGGCTGATGTGCCGCTGAGCGTGCTTGCGACGACGATTCCGGCAGACGCCGTTGGCCGCTTCGACAAAGGCCCACTTCAGGTACCGGTTGACATCCGCCCGCACGGGCCCATAGTGCTGGCGCCCACCCGAGTCGTGCACCCGCGGCACCGTGCCCGCATACGCCGCCAGGTGCTCGTTGCTGGCAAAGCGCCGGACGTCCCCGATCTCCGTGCGGAGCACAATCGACAGGATGAACCCTACCCCTGGGAGCGTCAGCAGCAACCGGGTCGCGTCGTCCACCTCGAAGAGCTCGCCCATCCGCTGTTCCAGCGCCTCGATGTCCCGATCCAGTCCGTCGACCTGCTCGAGCAGTCGCGAGACCACGAAGGCCGTCTGGGGCGGGAGCTCAGTCAAGCACGCACGCAGTTCGTGACGACCGCGCTGTCCAAAGAGGTCCGAGACGTCAGGCAGCAGGAGGCCGTACTTGTTCAGCGTGGCGTGGATCCGATTCTTGAGCCGCGTGCGCTGCGCCACCAGCACCATCCGGGTGCGTGGCAGCTCGCGCGCATCCCGCAGCTCGCGAGGTGGAATCCAGACCACCGGGAGCGTCCCCGTCCGCTGTAACCGCACCAGTCCTCGAGCGTCCAGGCGGTCCGTCTTGTTCACCGTCCCCAGCATTAGCTTCGCCTTGCGAGCATGTACCAGTTGGGGACAACACCCGGCTGCCTCCACTTCGTCCACGATCCAGTACCAGTTGCCGACCGTCTCCACGGCCACGGGTGAGCCCGGCTCACAGCCGGCCAAGAACTGCCGTAGCGCTCCACTCTCGTGGACGATCTTCTTCTCCCGCACGACCGTTCCGTCCGCGCGCTCCACCCGCGCCCAGGTGTAGCGCTTGTGCACATCGAAGGCTATGTATTGCATCGCTGCGCCTCCTCTCTGCGGATCTTGCCGTTCTGGTAACCGACAAGATCTTCGCGGTCTGGAGGCGCGGCGCTTTCATAACATCAGACCGAGTCGAAACACGAACAATAACTCCCGACCGGAGGCTCACGTGGAGACATACGCGAAGCCCGAACGACTGTCCAGGACTGTCATCTACCAGAGCCCGTGGGTGAATCTCTACGTGGACAGAGTGCGGTTTCCCGATGGCAGCATCGTGGAACAGCACCATCTGTTGGATTTCCACCGCTCCGCCGTCGCGGCCGTAGCGGAGACCGCCGATCGCCGCGTGCTTTTCGCCCGTATCTGCCGGTACGCGACGGACGCCACGTCATGGGAGCTGCCCGCCGGATATGTTGAGGACGGTGAGTCGATCACCGAAGCCGCACAGCGAGAAGTCTTGGAAGAGACAGGCTACCACTCCACTGAGGGCGAGCATGTCTACTCCTATCACCCCGTCAACGGGATGGCCAACCAGGTCTTCCACATTGTCCGCTGCCGGGCAACCGAGAACTCGGGCGCGTTCGATACGGGCGAGGTGCTCGAGGTCCGTGCATTCTCAAAGGAAGAGATCTGGCAAATGGTCAGGGACCGGGCGATTACCGATGGGCTGACGCTGACGGCAGTTCTGCTGTGCTTGAAGTAGATTGAGCGCCCGGACACCTGCGCGACGTTCGCCAGGAAATAGGACCGCCTACACTACGGTGTATTGTCGAATGACGTCCGGGTCGAGCTCGATACCAAGTCCCGGACCAGTGGGAATGGGAATCTGACCGTCGATCATCTGGTCTGGCCCGCCGATGGGCGACGTCGCCAGACGTTCGCGGAGAGGGTTGGCGGTGTGGATACATTCGTAGGTCAAGAAGTTTGCAGCGGCCGCCGCTAGATGCAGCGTTGCGGCCACGCACACGGCACCGGAAAAGCCGACGTGCGGCGCGTACGCGACGTGGTGCGACGCGGCCAGGTCGACGATCCTGCGGGTCTCACTGACCCCTCCGGCGCGGGCGACGTCGGGCTGGATGACATCGATGACCTTGCGCGCGAGCAGGTCGCGCGCGCCAAAGCGCGTGAACTCGGCTTCGCCGGCGGCCAGGGGGATCGCGGTGGCGGCGCGGATCCGCTCGTAGCCATCCAGGTCGTCGGCCACCACGGGCTCCTCAAACCACGTGATGCGCAACTCCTCGACGCGCTGCGCCAGGGCGATCGCATCTGGCGCTCGATAGGCTCCGTTGGCATCCAGCATCAGGTCGATGCGATCGCCGACTGCCCGGCGGATGGCCCGCACCGTGCCGGCGTCTTGTTCCACGCCGATGCCCACCTTGATCTTGATCGCGCGGAATCCCCGCTCCACCAGCGATGCCGCTTCCGCCTCCATCGCCGATCGCTCGCGGTGCATGATCGACGATGCATAGGCGTCAAGACGCGTGCGCGTGACCCCGCCCAGCAACACGTGCAACGGCAGCGCCGCGGCCTTTCCTTTAATATCCCAGAGCGCCGTGTCCACGCCCGCGATGGCCTCAACAAGCATGCCGCGGGAGTGTCCCGAGAACGAACGCAGGTCGCGGAACATGCGCGTCCACAGGCGCTCGGTGTCAAACGGGTCTTCGCCGACCACCAGCGGGGCCAGCAGGTCGTCGACGATCGCGGCCCAGATACGCGGGGAGTATCGCGCCAGACACTCGCCGTAACCAAGCACGCCCTCGTCGGTCCTGATCTCGACGAGGGCGATGCCTATCTTTGTGTACGTAGCGACGCCAGTACGCTGCGGTTCGTCTAAGACGGCCAAAAGGGGAATGCCGCGGACAGACTCGATGCGCACGTGCTAGAACCGTTTGTACTCCATGTAGAGCTTCGCCACGGACTGACCGTCGCGGACGCGCTGGCGAATCTCCGTTTCGGTTTTGGCCACTTCCTCGGCTTCGAGCAAGACGTCCACGACGAGATCGCGCGGGACCACCACGACACCATCGGCGTCGCCCACGATGAAATCCCCCGGCGCCACCGGCACGCCGCCGATCGTCACCGGGCAATCGAAGTCCACCACGTTCCAGCGCCCTTTGGCATCGGCCGGTGATCGATACTTGCAGAACACGGGGAAGCTCGACCGAAGGATCGTCGCAACGTCGCGCGTGCCGCCGTCGATCACCGCGCCCGTGCAGCCGCGCACGAGCGCCCCGTTGGTGAGCAGCTCACCCCAGTGCCCGGTGATCTCTTCCCCTGAGCAGTCCATGACCGCGACCGTGTGCGGCCGCAGCGCATCGACGGCCTTGACGCCCTTGCGGATGGCGCGGTCGGTGCTGCGCTCGGGACGTCCCAGCATAGTGAATGCGGGCCCGGCCACGCGCATCTCGAGCGTCAGCGGTTGAATGCGACGGTCGACGATCTGGTGCCACTGATTCTTGTCGTCCAGGGCATCCGCCACCGCGGCCACGTACAGCCGACCATATCTGGCGCAGAGCTCTTCAATCGGGATGTCGGATACCGACATGCGCTCCTCCTGTGACACTGGCCGCGTGCTGAAAGACGAGCGGCGCGCCGCCGCTGTGCAGAAAGACGACCGTCGCATTGCGCGCGATGGCGCCGCTCTGCACCGCATGGCGCAGCGCGGCCCACGCCTTCCCTGTGTAGATCGGATCGAAGATTAGACCCTCGGTCTGCGCAGCGAGCCGGATGGCCTTGACGCTGTCGTCGGTCGGGATCCCATAGCCGGGCCCGACGTGCGCGTCGGTGATGTCGATCTCCGTTCCGTAGTCAGGCGTCGGCAGTCCCAGGATTGCCGCCGCCCCGCGCATGTGTCGTTCAATGTGCGTGCGCAGCGTCGCGGCAGCGGTGTTCACCGACGCCCCAAGGATGTGGCAGCCCGCCCCGGCGTGCCGAAGCCCAAGGAGTAACCCCGCGTAGGTTGTCCCAGATCCGACGGCGAGGGCGAGATGATCGCACCGCAGGGCGCGCGATCGTAACTGCTCCGCCAGCTCAAGTGCCGCCGACACATAGCCCACAGTGGCGAGCCCACCTGAGAAGGTAGCCAGATGCATGACATAGGGGCGCCCGCCGCGGCGGCGGACCTGCTCCTCGATCTCGCGCATCACGCCGACGGTCGAGGTATCGTAGGGATCCTGGGTGGGGATGAACCTCAAATCCGCGCCGAAGACACGCATGAGCAGGAGGTTCCCCTCGGGGACCGCGTCGGGCCGGCCGCGCACGACGAACACGGGTTGCATCCCCAGGCGCCGCGCGGCCGCAGCGGTAATCCTCAGGAAGTTTGACTGCGCGCCTGCGGTGGTGATCACGGTATCCGCGCCCTGCGCCAGCGCCTCTCCCAGGAGGTACTCGAGCTTGCGCACTTTGTTCCCGCCCAGCGAGAGATCGGTCAAATCGTCGCGCTTGACGAGCAGCCGGGCCACGCCGAGCGCATCCGCAAGCCGCGGCGCATCGTCGAGGGGTGTGGGGAATCGCGCGAGCGAGACTCGCGGCAGTCGGTCGAGATTCATGGCCTGAGCAGCTGACGAAGGTTGACTGCCGCCCGCATCGACTTCCACTCCCCTTCTGAGTATCTGCAAGTGCGCAGAAGCTCACCCATCGGCGGACTCCAGCGCTAGCGAGACGGCGTCGTCGAGCGTCAGCGCGCGGCCCTCGGCGTAACCGCGCTCGAATTCAGGACCGGCGGCTTCGCGGATCCGCGCTTCACACGCCTGACGGTGGCGTCGCCAGCCGCCAAGCGGCGCAACCGCGTCCTCGTCCTCGATCGCGCCCCAGAGGCGGCCCGCGCGCTCGAACTGGCCACGTGCGGCCGCGATAGATGCAAGCAGGCCGACCCCGAACACGCGCCCGGCGCGGTCGCGCAACTGTTCCGCCAGCGCGAGCGATTCACGCGCGCGCGTCTTCGCCTCGTCGATGCGCCCCGCATTCAACGAGAGGCAAGCCAGCTCCGCGAGCATCCCGCCCTCCCACCACGGTACGCCGACTTTACGGCCCATCGCCGCGCTCTGCTCGATTAGCTCCAACGCGCGTTGCCCTTCACCGGCGTCGCGGGCGATCGCGCCCAGCGTCCCGATCGTCTGCGCGAGCCCGAAGATCCTTTCCCATCGGTCGTCGCTCCGCTCGTGGATCGCGTGGCTCTCCTCGACGAGGGCGCGCGCTCGGTCGAGATCGCCCTTCCACATTGCGAGGACGCCCAGCCGATGGAGCAGCACCGCGCGGCCATGCTCGTCCCCGAGCTGCTCGAAGAGGGCGAGGCTTTGCTCCCAGAGCCGCTCGGCCGCGTCATTGTCGCCGGCGATCCCGCAGCTGCTGCCGTATCCGCGGAGGGCATGGGCGCGCAGGTCGGGCGCAACGTCTTCGGCACCCGGATGTTCGAGCAGGGCCGCGAACCAGCGCACGCCCTCGCGCGGGTCCTGGGTGGTCCAGAACATGTCCATCGCAACCGCGAGCCTGAGGCCGAACTCGATCGATCCGCTCGCGAGCGCCCAGGTGAGGGCGGCACGAAGGTTGTCCTGCTCGGCGACGGCGATATCGAGCCGCTGTCCTCCGCTCGCGAGCCTCCCAGGGTTGAGATTGGCGCTCTCGGCAACGGCGAGGAAGAACTCGGCGTGCCGCCGGCGGACATCCTCGGCCTCAGGCGACTCATCGAATCGTTCGAGCGCGTACTCGCGGATCGTGTCGAGCATGCCGAGGCGGCCACTGCTCCATCGGCGGGCGACACTCTTGACGACGAGCGACTCGAGCGCGTCGAGGTCGGCGTTGCAGACGGCCTCCGCCGCCTCCAGCGAGAAGCTGCCGGCGAACACCGCCAGCCGACGGAAGAGCTCCTGCTCGTCCGGCTCGAGAAGCTCGTAGCTCCACTCGATCGTTGCGCGCAGCGTTCGCTGCCTCGCCGGAGCGTCGCGCGAGCGCGTTGCGAGAAGTGGCAGGCGCCGGTCCAGCCGACGCGCGAGCTCCTCCGGATCCAAGAGCGCGACGCGCGCGGCCGCGAGCTCGATAGCGAGCGGCAGGCCGTCGAGCCGTCGGCAGATCTCGGCTACGGCTGCTGTCGGGCGGAACCCGGGTGCGACCGCTCGCGCGCGCTCCACGAAGAGCATCGCGGCGTCGTCCTCGCGCAGCGGCTCGACCGGGTAGCGCTGCTCGGCCTCGACGTGCAGCGGCTCGCGGCTTGTGACGAGCACCTTCGCGTTGGGTGTGCCGGCGAGCAGGGACGAGACCACCGGCGCGGCCGCGACGACCTGCTCGAAGTTGTCGAGGAGGACGAGCAGCCGCTTGTTCGCCACGTGTGCGATCAGGCCGTCGTCGGCGCCGACCGAGGCTCCGATCGCGCGCTCGACGAGGGTAGGGTCGCGGAGCGCCTGCAGCGGAACCCAGAAGACACCGTCGGGGAACTGCTCGACCGCCTCGGCCGCGAGCTGAAGCGCGAGGCGTGTCTTGCCGCTCCCGCCGGGCCCGGTCAGCGTCAGCAGGCGATGCGAGCGCACGAGCGCTCCCGCCTCTTCGAGCTCACGCTCCCGGCCAACGAGCGGCGTCGGCTGGATCGGCAGGTTCGTCTGGTGGAGCGTCCGAAGCGGCGGGAAGTGCCCGTCGCCGAGCTGGTACAGGTGCTGCGGCGCGCTCAGGTCCTTGAGGCGGTGCTCGCCGAGGTCGCGCAGTTCTGTTGAGTCGAGCAGCCGCCGCGTCGTCTCCGAGACGAGTATCTGCCCCCCGTGGCCGGCGCCCGTGATCCGCGCCGCCCGGTGCACGTCCAGGCCAACATACCCCTCCTCCGTCACGACCGGCTCGCCAGTGTGAATGCCGATCCGCACGCGCACCGGTCCATCGGCGAGCGCGTCCTGTGCTTCGCTCGCGGCGGCGATCGCGTCGCGCGCGCGCGTGAATGCGACGAAGAACGCGTCGCCCTGCGTGTCCACCTCCACCCCGCCGTGCCGCGAGAAGGTGTCGCGCAATACGCGACGGTGCTCCGCGAGCACATCCGCATACCGCTCGCCGAGCTCGTGCAGCAGGCGCGTCGACCCTTCGATGTCCGTGAAGAGGACAGTGACGGTTCCCCTCGGGAGCTCCCGCACACGCACATTGTCGCACCGCGATAATGCTCTGCCAAGGCGCGTCGGAAATGTCGAACCATACGGAAGTCCACCGATTGACCACGGGGTCGAACTCTGGGAGACTGCCTTGGTCTACCGCGGGCCTGGGGCGGGTATGCATCGTCTTACAGAGACCATCATGCTGCACATTATCGTACGAAGAGCCGCGGTCCCGGTGACCGCGGCGTTGCTCGCGTTGACAGGGTTCTGGGTGGGCGCCAGCTATCTGCCGGGGCGCGCCGCTCAGCCGAAGAACGCCGGCCTGAGGTATTCGGTGGCCATGCCGATTCCCGTTGCGTCGGCCAAGGCATCCGGGGTCCCCAGACTGCGCGAGGCTCTCGGACACATCCGCAAAGCGATCCCGGCCGTCAGCATGGTCCACCTCGTCGTAGCGAACGGCGTCACGTCGGAAGCCGACTGGCTCGCGCTGCTGGATGCCGTTCGGGGTCAGGGCTTCCGCGCGACCATGGCCTTCGCGGTGCCGACGGATGACGCGGGCGCGTCCACAGGTTTCCGGCCGGTCCGGGCGGATGGAGGCTGGAAGGCAGGGAGTCTGGGCGCCTTCGCCGCGTGCGCCAAGTGCGTGACCCACCCGGCCCTCCATGCCGTTCAGGTCGTCGAGGAGCCGTGGCACCATTCAAAGCAGCCGTTTTATACGACCGATGAGCTCAGGAGCCTGATCGACTATTTGAAGTCACGATCCCCGGGCGCCGCCAGGGTGAGATGGTTCGTCCAGTTCAGCCGAGGGCTGTGGAGCCAGACGCAGGACCCGCCGCGGCCCGACACCACGTGGGAAGAGGGTCTGGGAGCGATCGTCCAGATCAGCGCCCTGGAGTTTCAGGACCGGCAGTACCAGTTCGTGCTCCTCGATCAAAACCACTACTGGTCGAGAAGGGTCATCCACGACAAGACACCCGAGATCCTGCTGTGGTCGTCCGTGCAGGTGATGGGTGCCGGGTACGGGCCCGCCCCGGGCTACTGGTTTCCTCGCGAACGCGGAGGCCAGCACGACCTTTTCCGGCTGCTCAGCGACCTGGTCGAGACGAAATACCAGAACGAGCACCCGCTGGCGGGCCTTGTGTTCTGGCAATGGGACTCCCCTTCAGTGTCACGCCGGAAGCAGCAGTACACGCTCGGCGATCGCTACCTGAAGGATCAGCCTGTATCGCAGGTTTCGGCGTCCGAAGATGCGCTGCGGACGATCAACGCGTGGATTCGAGGCTCTGGAGCCTCGCGCTAGTCCAGCGGTTTCCTCTAATCACTCAAAGTCCTCTGGTAGTCCTCAAGAGCGCGAGCGGCGTCGGGGCGCTGCCGTCTCAGGCTCTGTGAAATCCTTGATAGCAGAGATCGTGTCTCTTCCACCGTCAGGAGAATCTCGGAGAAGTTCGGGCCCTTGTCGGAAAAAACATCCAGGACCGAAACCGAATAGGCCGGCGATTCCCCACCGGTTCGCCCTGCGAGCGCGTCCAGATTCTTCACGCCCGCGATGGCCAGAACCACCGCGCGCGTCTGTTCCGGTGCCAAGCCCAGGGACCGAAATCCTCCCGCGCCATCGCTTCGGTATGCGACTCCTGGACGCCGGAACAGCGCGAAAAGCTCCGCGTTAGGGAGATAGCCTGCGGGGAACACCTGCAAGTTTGGACCGGACCAGCGACGCCACCCGATGGAAGTGAACGCAATATGCACCCCGGCGAAATCAGCGGGGGCGTAATCCAGGCTGTAGGATGCCAGGCTTGCCGTGACGTTCCACGGGCGAAACGGCGCTTCAGCGGGGCGAGCATAGTCGAACCGCGCAGCCTCCGGGTTCCATCGCAAGTACGCCGGGAGCCGAATGTCGACGGCATATCCGTAGCTCCCCCCGACGATCCGCCCGCCTTCCGACCGCATTGTGGCCGACGACGTCACCCGCCTCCGCACGCCCGTGTCGATCTCGATGGCCTGGCGCCGTTTGTCCCATCCCATGCCCGCCGGTCCTTCCAGACGCAGAAGAAACAGCCGGGTCAATTCCCGCAGGCTTGGACTGGCAAGAACGATGTAAAAGTCGACGGTGCTGCCCGCACGGGCCTCGAATAAGATGGCGCAATCCACCTTGCCGTCGCGGTTCACATCTTCCTTGAGAAAGTTCCCCGCAATCGGTACCCGCATCTGGCCCTGTTCCCAAAGCTCGAGCCCTGCCTCCGTCAATCCTGCGAAACGCACCGGTCCGAGCTCGGGAACCAGGTCGCGCAAAGCTTTGAAGATTCGAAAGTCGAGATAGCGTTCCCCCACCGCATCGCGCACGCACAGTCGCAGCGGAGCGCCCGCCTCTGACGCCGCCGATGCGTTCGCGGCCACGGCTCCGATCGCCAACACCGTGAGAATGGCTATCGCAGAGCTTGCAGTGTTTGTCGTCGGTGACCCTCCGACACGATGTTCCCTTTCAATGTCATGCCGTTTCCCGCGCAAAATTAGACGCCGACAACGGAGATTCGTTCCCGTAAAGAGGGCCTCTCAGCGAGTGGATTCGAGGCGCTGGGGCACCACGCTGGGGTGATCGCGGGTGAGCTCCTGCAGCAGCGCCTCCGCCGCTCGCTGCATGAACGCCGCGATCTGCTCGGGTGTCTGCGGGTCGGGCTCGTCCGCTCGGGGGGTGCGGACGCCGGTCGCATAGTACTCGAGGAACGGTGAGATGCTTTTATATGGATAGAGGATGTAGACTTTCTTGCCGGTCGTGTGCGCGTGGGTGACCTCTGCGAGCACACCGAACGACATCTGGCTGGTCGGGTAGAAGACAACGTTCATATCGGACTGATCGATCAGACGCAGGTCGCGCACGACCGTCGCGCGGCCCAGCTGGAGGCGCGTACGGTCGTTCAGCGCGCGTGCCCACGCACGTACCTGATCGAGCGACCCGGCCCATTGAAGAATGGCCTCGCGCTCGGCCGCCGAGAATTGCTCCTCGAACTGTCGATCTGAGAGCCGGGCAAAGGCCGCGGCCTCCTCGTCTTTGACCGACAGCGGGTCAAACACGACGAAGTGGCCACGCAAGCGTTTTCCGAACTCACGCGCCATCGCGATCAGGTGCGCCTGCCCTTCCCGGCGCAGGTTGGTGATGGGATAGCCTAGGTAGATCTTGGGCCTTTTAAAGCAGATGAGATCGAAGAGCGTCTGGACGGGCTCGTCGTGTGCGATCAGATAGTGCGGGACCCGTTCGTAGGCGGCCAGCATCATGGACGTGAAGACCTCCTGCTCCTGCCAGGCGATCACGTCGTCGGCGGTGACTTTGCGCCTCCACTGCTCGGTCGTATCGAGGCGGCGCTGGATCTGGTAGACGCTGTCTACGATCGTCGCGTAGAAGATGCCCTCCGGCCGAACCGGCGGAGCCAGGCGCAGACCGGGAAGCGTCTCCTGAACGACGGTCTGGTCCGGTAGCGGCATCCGGCGCCGCGTCTCGTCGAAGAGCAGCTTCAGGTAATGCGTGTCCAACCCGGGAATGAGATGGCCCTTCCACCAGAAGCACGCGTGCGTCACCAGCACCGTGCAGAGATCGGGCTCCCACAGGGCATCGTCGTTGACCACCTCGGTGAAAGCGATCGCGCGGAGCTCCTGGAGCGCCTCGGGCGCCATGTCCAGGATGGTCTCGGTGCGCACGACCAGGCCAAGGTCGCGCGCTCGCTCGAGCATCAGGCTGCCCATATCGAGATATCGCAGGCGCCGGATCGGCGATGTCCACCGTCCGTCGCGAATCTCCTCGGCGATGCGACGGTTGCCCTCATTCACCACGCGCACCACGTACCCGGGGGCCCCATCGACCTCGTGCAGCTTGCCGCTCCCGGAGATGCCCGTTGTAATGACGATCATCGCTTCACCTCATAACGCCGCACCAGGTCCCAGTCCAGGTCGAGGCCCAGGCCCGGCCCGGTGGGCAACGGTACCGTGCCGTCTTTGGGCTGCGGAAACGGCGCGGTGAAGAGATCGCGCAGCGCGTTCGGCGCGTAGAAGTACTCGTACGTCATGAAGTTCGGAACGCTGGCAGCCAGGTGCAGCGACGCCAGATGCGCGATCCCGCCCGAAAATCCGGTGTGCGGAGCGTAGGCCAGATTGTACGCGTGCGCCAGCGCGGCCACCCGGCGCGCCGCGGTGAATCCGCCCACGCGCGCGATATCGGGCTGCAGGACGTCGACGGCTCTGCGCTCGATCAAGTCGCGAAACCCGAACACGCCGAACTCGGCCTCCCCGGCCGCAAGCGGAATGGCGGCGCCCTTGCGGATCAGCTCATAGCCAGAGACGTCATCGGGATACACCGGCTCCTCCAGCCAGGCGATGTCCAGCGGCTCGAGCCGACGCGCGACACGGATCGCCGTAGCCGCGTCATATGCGCCGTTGACATCGAGCATGATCTCCACCTGCGGCCCCACGGCCGCCCGGATCGCCCGCACGGACTCGACGTCGGCGCGGAGACCGCCCATGGAGGCCGGCCGGCCGATCTTGACCTTGATCGCGGTATGCCCCAGCGCGATCTGGCCGGCGGCCTCTTCCGTCATCTCTTTGATGCCCGCGATGTACACGGACGAGGCGTAGCACTTCACCCGCTCACGGCCATATCCACCCAGAAACTTGTACAGGGGCAGCCCCGCGGCCCGCGCCAGCAGATCGTGCAGGGCGACGTCGACGCCGCTGATGGCCTCCAGCACGAACCCGCGCGAGTGACCCCAGCGCCGCAGCTGCGTGAACATATCATCCCACAGGCCTTCGATGTCGCGCGGGTCGCGGCCGATGACCACGGGAGCCAACATCGCGTCGACGATCATCGAGGTCACCTCGGGGGCGCGGCGCGCGATGCACTCGCCGAGTCCGACGTGGCCGTCATCCGTGCGGATTTCGACGACGGAGGCATAGAACGTGCCGAACGGACCGCCGCCAAAAAACAGCGGCTTGTCCAGCGACCCCGCGAGCGTATGCGTCTTGACCGATGCGATCTTCACCAGGCCCTCCTCGTTGCAGCGGTTGTGCTCTATCGGAACAGATCGTCCTCTTCGGGGCGCACCAGGTCGGCGGCCCGCTCGGCTCCGGGGTGGTCGAGCCCCCGGATCAAGACGAGCGGCGTGCCCTCGGCGGCCTGGCCCTGCAGGAGATTCGCGAGCGCCGCGCACTCGTCCGCGACCGCCTCGACCGACACCCGCAGCACGTAGCCGTACCGGTCTTCCTCCCCCACGTACGAACGCAGCACCCGCAGCCCCGCCGCGCCGATCGCGGCGCCGGTCGTCCCCTGCCTGAACGGACGGCCGTGGCTGTCGTTGACGATGACCGCCACCTCGATCCCGAACGCCCGCCGCAGGCCGGCGCGAATTCGCGCCGCGGACGCATCGGGATCTTTCGGGAGCAGCGCCACTACATCATCCCCCAGGCCGACGTTCGAGTGGTCCACCCCCGCGTTCGCGCAGATGAATCCGAGGCGGTGCTCGGCGATAATCAGTCCCGGGCGCACCCGGCGGATCGCCTTCGACTCTCGAAGGATAACCTCCACCAGGCGAGGGTCCTTCCCGACCTCATCGGCCAGCCGGAGCGCCGCGGGGCTCGGCGCCACGTCTCGCAGATCGACCACGTGCCCTTCAGATTTGGACACCACCTTGTGCGCCAGCACCACGATGTCTTTGGGCTGGGGACTGAGCCCGGTGCTTCTTAGGGCCTCCGCGACCGCACCCACCAGGTCGTCGCCCGGGAGGATCTCAGGGAACGGTTCGGGCGCCCATGCCTGCACCGCTTTCATCGCGGCCGCGCATCGGCCGGCAGATGAGCGATGCGGATCCCGAGGTCGCGCCAGCGATACCTGATGTTGAGATCGATGAGAAGGATCGCCAGGACCTCCAGCGTCGCGGCCGCGCCGAGCCCGCCGGCATCGACTCCGCGCGCCCCGATGCTGCTTACCAGATCGATCACGGCCGGTCTTGCCGCGCCATCGCCGCACACCAGGACATCCTGGTCGAGTGGGCGCGTGGTGTCGGATAGCAGATGCGCGGAGAGTGTGTGAAAGGCCGCGACGACGCGGGCGCCGGGCACCAACGCCTTGGTCTCAGCGGCGGCCGACCCGGCCGCCGGCGGCACGAACGCGCGCTTGGGCCCCATCGACACGGTCGCGTCCACCACGATCTTGTCTGCCAGCGGAGCGGACAACGCCCGGACGAACTCCGCGTGTCCCTCGGACGGGATGGTCAGCACGACAAGATCAGCCCCGCGCGCCGCCTCGGCGTTTCCCGCGCCCCGGACGTCGGGGAGTCCGAGGCGCGCGGCAGCCGCTTTCCCTCGCTCGGGGTCCCTCGAGCCGATCACCACGTGATGGCCGGCAGCGGACAACCGCACCACGAGACCCAGGCCCAGGTCACCTGTGCCGCCGAGAACAGCGATGCGCATCTATGAGCGTTCGGGGCGGGCGATCGCGAGCGTGTGTCCGTCGACCGGAAACCGTCGGATCGCGGCCACGATGTCGTCCCGTCGAACGCCTTCGATAATTGAAGGATACCGTTGGAGATAGTCGAGGCCGAGGCCGTAGAGCTCGATGTCGGCCAGGATCTGAGCCACGCCCTGGCTCGTCTCGAGGCGGACGGCCAGCGAGCCCACCAGGAAGCGGCGCGCGTCGGCCAGTTCATCGGCATCCGGCCCGTCATGCTGCAGCGCACGGATTTCGTTCAGGATCGCGCCGACCGCGCGGTCGATGTTAGCCGGGTTGACCCCGGCGCGTACCCACCACGGCCCCGCGAGCAGCCCCGCGCGCAGATCGCTGAAGGCATAGTAGGCCATGCCCTGCCGCTCGCGCACGCTCTCGCCGATGCGGCCCATCATTCCGAGCTGGCCGAGGAGCAGGTTGGCCATCATCGACGAATAGTAGTCTGGATCGGTGCGGGTGATCCCCGGGCCGCCCAGCGCGAGGTCCGCCTGGGTCTTGCCGGGAAGGTGGGTCTCGGCCCGCCGGACACCGTCGACCCCGCCGTCCGCCGCGAACCGCGGCAGCGCCCATGTGCCCGACGACGGCCATTCCCCAAACGCCTGGCGAATGAGATCGACCGCGCGGCCGGACTCAATCTCACCAACAACGACCACGACCGCGGCCTCTGGCCGAAAGTGACGGCGGTGGAACGCCCCAAGATCAGCACGGCTGAGTTCCGCGAGCACAGCCTCGTCGCCGTCGGGAGGCCTGCTGTGTGGATGCCCGCCGGGATAGGCGAGGCGTCTGAAGAGCCGTTCGGCAGCGTACCGCGTATCGAGGGAATTGACCCGGACCGCTGTAAGCAGTTGACCGCGGACCTTCTCGACCTCGTCGGCCGGGAAATCGGGCGTCGTCAGCACCTCGGCCGCGGCACCGAGCAGCGCAGGAAGGTCGTCTTGCAGCGCCCGCCCGGCTGTCGTCGTGATCTCCAGGCCCGGGATTACCGTCAGGTTGGCGCCCATCGCGTCGAGGTCTTCAGCCAGTTGTTGTGCTGTGCGCCGCGCCGTCCCGTGCGTCAGCATCGACCCGACAAACCGGGCAATACCCGGCCGTGCGTCGTCGAACATGGCGCCGCACTTGACGAGACCGTGCAGGGCGACAGCGCCGGTACCCGGCGTCGGCTTCACGACCGCGGTCAGCCCATTGGCCAGAACGGTACGCGTCACCTGGCCTACCGCGACGGATGTCATCGCGACGTGACCGGATGCGCGCCGTTCTCGGGGACGTACCAGCCAACCGTCCGCCGCCGGTCGACCAGGTACGTACCCGCGACCCTCACGACATCGTCGGCCGTGACCCGATCAACGAGCTCGAGCAGCCGGGACGGCGCCTCCGCCCAACCCACAACCGTAAACGCTCCGAGGGCCAGTGCCCGCCGGAACACGCCGTCTCGCATATACACGAACTGCGCCTTCGCCTGACGTTTGACACGCTCCAACTCCACGGGCTCCACGGGTTCGTTGCGCAGGCGGGCCAGTTCGCGGTTGACTACCGCCTCAACGGCGGCGACCTCAACCCCGCTGCGCACCGTCGCGTAGACATGAAACAGCGTCGGATCGATGCTCGGCCGGAAGTTTGCATCGATGTCGGTGGCCAGGCCGGCGTCGACCAGCGCGCGGTACAGCCGGCTGCTCCGCCCTCCCGCCCCGGTGTCGAACTGTAACAGTGCGAATCCGGAGAGGACGCCGGCCAGCACCATCAGAGCGGGCAGATCCGGATGGCCCGCGGCCGGCACGTGGAACGCCATGAGAAGGTAGGCGGTGGCGCCCCCGGGACGCCGCAGCGCAACCCGGCGCTCTCCCTCTTGGAGAGGCTCCACCGGCCGGACTTCAGGCGAGGGTCCGCCGGCGGGGATGGATCCGAAGGCTCCGGCGACTGCATCGGTTGCCTCGGCGGCGTCGAGATCGCCGACGGCTACGGCAACGGCATTCGACGGATGGTAGAACGTGCGGTAGTGTCGATACAGATCGTCGCGCGTGATGGCGCGCAGGTCGGACTTCCACCCGATCACCGGCTGCCGGTACGGATGCGCTTTGAACGCCAGGGCATCCACTTCCTCGACCAGGTAGTGCCCGGGGAAGTTCTCGGCTCCCTCTCGCTCGGAGATGATCACCGTCCGCTCGCTCGCGACCACCTCGGCGTCGAAGATCGTGTTCTGCATCCGGTCGGCCTCCAGGCCGATCGCGACCTTGAGGTGCTCGGCGGGCAGCAGCTCGAAGTACGCCGTGTAATCCTTCCATGTGAAGGCGTTCCAGCGCCCACCCAACCGGTCGACGAGGCGCGTGAGGGTCCCCGGCGGATGGTTCAGCGTCCCCTTGAACAGCATGTGCTCGACCCAGTGCGAGATACCGGTCAGTCCCGGCGCCTCGTTGCGGCTGCCTACGCGGTACCAGACCCAAAACGTCGCCACCGGGGCGTCGTGCACTTCCTGGATGAGAACGGTGAGGCCGTTTGGCAGCGTGGAGACACGGACGTCCTGCATGCGATCACTCCCGGGGCGCGGTGGCTGAAGTGGTAGGAGACGCGGGGGCAACAGTTCGAGTCTCGCAGAACCGACCCCTTCAAGGAACCGCGCTCGCCCGCCGCGTATTCGACCAACGTGCTCACCCTCACGGCTGCGGCACTCTCGCGGTATCGCCGCCTGTTGCTGCGTCGGCACAGGGTCCGCAACCGACGGAGTGCGCTCCGCTTCATTGAGAGGCTGGGGTTCTGCTACGCCTTCACCGGCGGACCCGGTGGGCTGCCGGGGCTGTTCGATGTGCTCGCCACGCGCAGCATCGATCGCATGTGGTCGTGGGCCTGGCAGTGGAAAGATGACCTGGCGACCTCGCGCCGGGTGCACTACGGCAAGGTCATCCGCCGCAAACCTTCCTACATCTCGCTCGCGATGCTGCCGGCGTTCTACGCCCTCTCCGGCAACCTCGGTGAGGCCGATGACTACCTGCAGGCATACCGTGAAGGCCGCCTGAGCGCGCTTTCGAAAGCCCTGTATGAACACATTCTGGCTTCCGGACCGGTCTCGACCTGGACGCTGCGCCGGCAGTTCGTGGCGCGCGGGGAGAGCGGCGCGCGGTTCCACCGGGCGCTCGACGATTTGCAGGAGAGGTTCCTGGTGGCGAAGGTCGGCGAGGAAGAAGAGTGGCGCTACGGGTTCGTCTGGGATGCGTTCCACCGGTGGATGCCCGACGTCGTCCGCGCGGCGGGGGACCTGACCACCGAGGCCGCGGCGGCGGCCGTCCTGACGCGCTACATCGGCATCATAGGCGCGGCGGCGCCCGCCGAGATCGAGGGCACGCTCGGCTGGAGCTCCCCCCTGGTCCGCGCGGCCGCGACGTCGGCCGGGCTCGACCGGGCACTGCTCGACGGCCGCGAGGTGTGGGTAGTCGGCCAAAGGAGGTGGCGGCGCGAGGGGTGAACGTGCAGGGCGAGCACTGGTCGCATCCTGAGGAGGGGGAATGATGGGCTACGGAATTCGCGTGCTCGTTGCGGTCGTTGTGCTGACTCTGCTGGCCGGCCCCGTGGGGCCGACGGTGGCGCAGACGAAGCCCAAGGTTGCCTTCATTTATGTTGGCCCGGTCGGCGACGCCGGCTGGACGTTTCAGCACGATCAGGCCCGCAAGTATCTGGAGCAGACGTTGGGGGCCGAGACCAAGTTCGTCGAGAACGTGCCGCAGACCGCAGAGGTCGCCAGGGTGCTCGAGCAGTTCATCCAGCAGGGCTACAAGATCATCTTCGCCACCGCATTCGGCTATCAGAACTTCGCCGTTGACATCGCCAAGAAGCACACCGACGCGCACATCATCGGCATCGGCCCGGCGGTGGTGGACCTGCCGCCCAACATGAAGTTGATCTACGGCCGCATCTGGGACGGCCGCTACCTCACCGGCCTCGTGGCGGGCCGGATGACGAAATCGAACACCATCGGCTTCGTCGCCGCTCATCCCATCACGACCGTGGTGGCGGGCGTGAACGCGTTTGCGCTCGGCGTCTGGTCCACGAATCCCAAGGCCAAGGTCAAGGTCGTGTGGACCAACACCTGGTACGACCCGCCGAAGGAGAAGTCCGCCGCGAAAGCGCTGCTGGATGCCGGCGCGGACGTCGTGGGCCAGCACCAGGATACCCCCAGCGCTCTCCAGGCCGCGGGCGAAGCCAAGCGATACGGCGTGGGCTCGGAATCCAACATGAAGGGCTTTGCGCCCGACGCGTATCTCACCGGCACCATCTGGGACTGGCGCGAGGTCGACGCCGCGATCGTCAAGGGCATTCTCAACAAGCAGTTCAAATCCGAAGACTACTACGGCGGCCTCTCGGACAAGATGGTGAGCCTCGGCCCCATGAGCCCGAAGGTGCCGGCCGATGCCGTCAACCTGGTCGAGCAGCGCAAGAAAGCCATCATGGACGGCTCGTTCCAGGTCTTCAAAGGTCCGCTCTCCGACCAGACCGGCAAGGAGCGCGTGGCGGCCGGCAAGACGATGACGCTCAAAGAGATCCTGGAATTCAACTGGCTGCTGAAGGGCATCGAAGGGCAGGCGCCGGCCAAATAAGACGATGCGGCCGCTTGTCGAACTGCAGGGCATCACGAAGACCTTCCCCGGGGTCGTGGCGAACGCGGGCATCGATCTTGCGATCGGCCCCGGGGAAGTACTGGCCCTGCTCGGCGAAAACGGCGCGGGAAAGTCCACCCTCATGAGCATCCTGGCGGGCCTCTACCGCCCGGATGCCGGGACGATCCGCCTCCAGAGCGAGCCGGTGGAGCTCCGGTCGCCGCGCGACGCCATCGCGCGCGGCATCGGGATGGTCCACCAGCACTTCCGTCTCGTCGAGGCCTTCACCGTCACCGAAAACATCTTGCTCGGCTGGCACACGCCGCGCTTCCGGTTGAACACCCGGGCCGAGGCGGCGCACGCGCAGGGCATGGCCGCCGAGCACGGCATGGGCATCGACCCCCACGCCTACGTCTGGCAGCTCTCGGTGGGCGAGCGCCAGCGGGTCGAGATCGCGAAGATGCTCTATCGCGACGCGCGCGTGCTGATCCTCGATGAGCCAACCGCGGTCCTCACCCCACAGGAGGTGCGGCGGCTCTTCATCGCCATCCGGGGAATCGCCCGTCAGGGGCGCGCCGTTGTCTTCATCAGCCACAAACTCGACGAAGTCCTGGGGATCGCCGACCAGATCGTGGTACTGCGCGGCGGCCGTGTCGCGGGCAGGACCCGGCCGGACGCGACCACGCCACGGGCACTGGCTCAGATGATGGTCGGACACGAGATCGACGCGGCGCCGCGGCCGCCGGGTGCGCCCGGCGCCGGGGTCCTCGCGCTCGACGGCATCGTGGCCTATGGCGACCGCGGCCATCGCGCGCTGCACATCGAGACGCTCGACGTTCGGGCCGGAGAGATCGTCGGCGTGGCCGGCGTAGCGGGAAATGGGCAGCGCGAACTGGCGGAGGTCATCACCGGGCTCAGGGCGCCCAGCGCCGGTCGCATCCGGTTCGAAGGCCGGGACATCACGTCCCTCGCCCCGCGCCTGCGCTTCGCGCAGGGCATCGCCTACATTCCTGAAGATCGGCTCGGCGAAGGGTTGATCGGGGCGTTTTCCGTCGTCAACAACGCCGTGCTCCGCGACTACGGGTCGCCGCCCATCAGCCGCGGCCCCTTCTTCAGACGCCGTGAGGCCCGCGCAAAAGCGGCCGCGATCGTCGATCGCTTCCAGGTGCGCGCCGCCGACCTGGAGACGCCGGTGCGCCATCTCTCGGGCGGCAACCAGCAGCGGCTGCTGGTGGGCCGCGAGACCTGGGCGCGCCCGCGCGTGCTGGTCGCCATGCATCCCACACGCGGATTGGATATCGAGGCCACCGCCGCCGTCCACCGGGTGCTCCTGGAGCTGCGCGCCGCCGGGGTCGCGGTCCTGCTGGTCTCTGAAAGCCTGGAGGAGCTCTTTGCGGTCTCCGATCGCATTGCGGTTCTGCATCGCGGACGGATCGCCGGCGAACGCCCCACCGCCGCGGCAACGCGCGAAGAGATCGGCATGATGATGGCGGGAGGCACCGCGGCCTGATGGCGCGGGCGACGGCGCAGCCGCTGAATGAGGCCGCGGCCGCCGTCGGGCCGCAGGTGCCGGGCTGGCTCGAGGCGCTCGGCATCCGGGTGGGGTCGGTTCTCGCCGCGCTGGCGGCGGGTGCGGTCTTCCTTGCCGCGAGCGGGCACGATCCGGTGCGGGCCTATCGCGAGATGCTGGTCGGCGCGTTCGGCTCGACGTTTGGCATCGAGCAAACCCTCATCAAGGCGATTCCGCTCATCCTGACCGGGCTCGGGGTGTCGCTGGCCTTCACCATGGGCCTATGGAACATCGGCGCGGAAGGCCAGTTGGCCGTCGGCGCGATCGCGGCATCGTGGCTGGCGCTCACCGTTCCGCTGCCGCCGGTCCTGATGGTTCCGGGGCTCGTGGTGCTCGGGCTTGCCGGTGGAGCCGCCTGGGCGCTCATCCCGGGGGCGCTGCGGGCGGCGCTGGGCATGAGCGAGATCATCTCGACGCTGATGCTCAACTACGTCGCGTTGCTCTGGGTGGACTATCTCGTCTTCGGATCGTGGGCCGATCCCACCGCGTTCAGTTTTCCGTACTCGCGCCGGTTTGCCGACGCAGCGGCGTTCCCGGCCTTGTGGGGCGG
Source organism: Armatimonadota bacterium (assembly GCA_052386995.1). Taxonomy (GTDB): domain Bacteria; phylum Sysuimicrobiota; class Sysuimicrobiia; order Sysuimicrobiales; family Humicultoraceae; genus JBQTJP01. The sequence goes on along the minus strand of JBQTJP010000109.1, from coordinate 11,746 downwards.
CGTGCACGTGGGCCTGCTCTTCGCGCTCGCCGCGGCGGCCGGGCTGGCGATCGTGCTCGGTCGCACGCGCTGGGGCTACGAGATCCGCGCGATCGGCGCCAGTCTGGCCGCGGCCCGGTACGCCGGCATGCCGATACGCCGGAATATCCTGCTGATCATGGCCACCAGCGGCGCGCTCGCCGGGCTCGCCGGGGCCGGCGAAGTGGCCGGCGTGATTCACCGCATCCAGCAGGGGTTGTCGCCCGGGTATGGATACACGGCCATCATCATCGCCTGGGTCGCACAGCTGAATCCGTGGGCCGTCGTCGCCGTCGGTGTGCTGTTCGCCGCGCTCCTCAACGGCGGCTTCGTCATCCAGATGACGGGCGTGCCGGCCGCGATCGCGTACATGCTGCAGGCGCTGATCCTCACGTTCGTGCTCGCGAGCGAATATCTGCTGCGGCACATTCGCCGGAAACGCGCGCTCGCCGCGACACGCGCGGCCGGGTACCCGCTGGCGGGTGGAGCGGCATGAGCGGAGAGCAGATCGTCCTGCTGCTCGCTGCCGCGGTTGCGTCCGGCGCGCCGCTGATTTTTGCCGGCATCGGCGAGGTCCTGGCCGAGCGCAGCGGCGTGCTGAATCTCGGCGTCGAAGGCATGATGCTGACCGGTGCCGTGGCGGGGTTTGCGGTGGCGGCCGTAACCCGCAACCCCTGGTTGGCTGTGGTCGTAGCGCTGGCTGCCGGCGCGGCCCTCGCGGCGGGCCATGCTTTTCTCACGGTCACGTTGGGCTCCGAGCAGGTGACGACCGGACTTGCGCTCGCGCTCTTTGGCACGGGGCTCAGCGCGTTTCTCGGCAAGCCGTTCATCGGCATTCCCAACCCGGTGCCGTTCCGGCCGGTCGCGATCCCGGCCGTGAGCGAGATTCCCATCGTCGGTCGCGTGCTCTTTACGCAGGATCTGCTGGTCTACGCCGGGTATGCGCTCGCCGTGGCCGCATGGTGGTGGCTGTCCCGGACACGGCCCGGGCTTCACCTCCGCGCGTGCGGAGAAAACCCGGAGGCCGCCGACGCGATGGGCGTGAATGTGACGGTGACACGCTATGCCGCCGTGACCGCCGGCGGAGCGCTTGCGGGTCTGGCCGGCGGGTACCTCTCGCTGGCCTACACGCCGGCCTGGACGGAGAATATGACCGGCGGCCTGGGATGGATCGCGATTGCGCTCGTCATTTTCGCGACATGGAATCCGCTCCGACTCCTGGCGGGAGCTTACCTGTTTGGAGCCGTGGACGCGCTCGGCTTCCGCGTGCAGATCCTGGGCGTGGAGACGTCGTCGATTCTTTTGCGCATGCTGCCGTACGTGTTTACGCTGGGGGTGCTGCTGCTGATCACCGTACTTCGGCGCCAGACCTCCGTGCCCGCGGCGCTGGGGCGGAACTACTTCCGGGAAGCCTGACGCACGCGGAGGAGTTCCAGAGACGAGGTGAAGGCAATGGAAGCGTACTTCTTCGGGGAGCGCAAGCCCATTCCAGAAGGCTTCGAAGAGTGGCTCGATCCGCGCGTCACGGCCGCGGTCAGCATCGACATGCACCGTGGCCACCTGGACGAGAGCCCGGACTGCCCCTGTCCATCGCCCCGGGGCCGCGAGATCATCGAGCCGATCAACGAGTTCCATCGGGCCGCCAGGCGCCTGGGCGTACCCGTGATCCACGTGAAGACTGGCCTGCGGCCCGGCGGGATCGACGACACGAAAGGCTTCCTCTCCGCCTGGCGCCTGACGTTTCCGGTGACGGTCGGCCCGATCCCCGGCATCGACCGGCACGGCCTGATGGGCACACGCTGGGTCGAACTGATGACCGAGGTTGCCGCCGGCGATCTGATCGTGGATACGAAGAAGCGTCTCTCGATCTTCTACGCGACCGATCTGGAGTTTCTGCTGCGGCAGTTGCGCAGCCGGACCGTGGTCCTGACCGGCGGCATGACGGACTGCTGCGTGCTCAACGCAGCCTTCGACGCCGCCAACCGCGACTATCGGGTCGTCGTGCCGCGCGACCTGGTGCGCGGGTTCTCACCTGAGATCGAGGACGCCGCGCTGCGCATCGTCTCGCTGCACCTGGGCTTGGTCATGGACTCGGCCGCGCTGCTGGCCACCTGGGAGCGCCAGGCGGCCCGGGTCCGGCGATGAGGGTTCAGGTTCTGCGGGCAGATCGCGACTGCGTGGCGCTGCCGCTCACCGAGGAGGGCGGAGAGGCGCGGGCCATCGTGTGGCCGGGAGTCGGCGCGCGGCATCGGTCCATGCACTACATCGCGCTGCCCGCGGGCGGCCGCACGGTGCCGCACCGCCACGCCGCGTCTGAAGCGGTATATTACGTGATCCGTGGGGAGGGCGCGGTCGAGGATCTCGACGCGGGATCGTTGCATCGGGTGCATGCGGGATCGATCGCGCTGATCACACCCGGCAACGCGTACCGCATCGTGGCGGCCGCGCGCACCGACCTCACATGTGTGGGCGGCCCGTGCCCGCCGGACCCTGCGCTCTACGCGAGCGCGGCAACGGAGGGCCAGGCATGAAGGTCGTCGACCTGACGCAGCCGTTCAGCATGCACACGCCGGGTTGGGTCGGGTATCCTTCGCCCAAGATCTCCTACTTTCAACGCCATCACACCCACGGTATCGTCAGCCAGTACGTCGAGATGCCGCTGCACATCAGCACCCATCTCGACGCGGAGATGCATATCAAGTCGGGCGGCGCGGACATCGCCAGCATCCCGCTCGACCGGCTGGTCAGCGAGGGGGTGATCGTCGACCTGAGCGACGTGGCCGGCGATTGGAGCCTGATCCGCCCGGAGGACATCACCCGCAAAATACAGGTCCGCGAGGGCGACATCCTCATCTACCACACCGGCTGGTGGCGATACTACAATGGCTGCCCGCATGAGGACGAGGTCCGCTACTTCTGCATGCACCCGGGCGGCGGCAGGGAGCTCGCGGAGTGGATCGTCGCCATGAAGCTCAAATGGTGGGGCTTTGATACGGGCTCGGCCGATCATCCGATGAACACCAGCATCCGCTCCAAACGTCCAGATCTGGCGCGCGAGTACCAGCGGCGAACAGGCCGAGACCCTGAGGAAGAGTTTCCGGAGCAGGATCTCTTCGTGATGCACCACGTGCCCTTTGGCGCGGGCATCGTGCACGTCGAGAACGTCGGCGGTGACATCGAGCGGGTCTTGAATCGCCGCTGCGTGATCGGCTGCTTCCCCTGGCGGTTCGTCGGCGGCGAGGCCAGCCTCTGTCGGGTGGTGGCGTTTCTCGATGTCTGATGTCTAAAGGCGAAACACCGGCGATGCGTTTGGTGCCGCTGGCGGCGCAGGCCTGGGTGCAGGTCTATCCTGGCGTGCGGTGTCGAATTGTCGATGCCGATCGCATGACCTTGACGACCTACCGCTTTGCGCCCGGCAGCCGCTTTCCCAGGCACAGCCATCCACAGGAACAGGTCGTCGTTGTGGCCGAAGGATCCATCACGTTCTTCTCACCGGCACAGACCGTCACGGTTACTCGCGACCAGGTGCTGGTGATCCCTCCGGACATTCAACATGAAGCCACCGCTGGGGGCGACGGAGCGGTGGTCGTGAGCGTCGTTGCGCCCGCACGCCGGTCGGCGACGGACTACGTGATCGAGGAGTAACGGGATGCCGGTGCACATCTTCGATGCCGCACGCGATGGCGTGCCGCTGCCCCTGATCGCCAGGCAGGCGCGCCTGATCGTCTGGCCGGGTGTGGGCGCCCGGGTCGCGTCCATGAACCACGTGGTGCTCGAGGCAGGCGAGGGCAACGTGCCGCACACACACGCAGACTCGGAGGACACGATCTTCGTCCTCGAAGGTCGCGGCACGGTGCGGGATTTCACGAACGACGTGATCCTGCCGGTCGCCGCGGGGGCTGCGATTCACGTGCCCGAAGGCATTCACCACGCGGTCACCGCCGATGAGCGCATGGTCAGCGTCGGCGGCCCCTGCCCGCCCGATCTGGCGATGCTCCGGGCGACCGGGATCTTGTAGCCGCTCCCTTACGAGGCGGACCGGCCCCCGTCGATCACGAGCGCAATGCCGCTGATCCAGGCCGCCGCATCGGAGGCCAGGAAGAGGATCGCGCGCGCGACATCTTCGGGTTCGCCCAGGCGGCGCAGGGGATAGTTTTCGATCCTTTTGGCTCGCTCTTCGGGAGTCCAGGCTTCCCACACGTCCCGATTCAGATCGGTGGACACGAAGTCCGGGCAGACGGCGTTCGCCCGCACGCCTTCGGGACCGTAGCGCACGGCAATCGACCGCGTGAGGGCCACGACCCCGGCCTTCGCGGCATCGTAGGCGGGGGTCTGACCGTAGTTCGCGCGGAGCGCCAGGATCGACGCGACGTTGACGATGCATCCCTTCGTCGCGCTGAGCGCGGGCAGCGCGTACTTGCAGCACAAGAACACGCCGCGCAGGTTGACCCCCAGCGCCCTGTCCCACCCGGCGGCGTCTTCCTCGTGCACGGGCACCCTGTGGATCGACCCGGCGTTGTTGATCAAGACGTCCAGGCGGCCGAAGCGTTCAGTCACCGCGGCGATCATGCGCCGGACGTCGTCCTCACGGGTCACGTCGGCGGGTACGAACAGCGCATCGGGACCCACAGAGCCGGCGGCTTCGCGGCCGCGATCGGCGCGGCGGCCGGCGATCGCCACCCGTGCCCCAAGTCTATAGGCCAGGCGAGCCGTCGCCAGGCCGATGCCGGACGCCCCGCCGGTGATGAGCATTACTTTGCCGTCGAATCGGATCATCCGTCGAGCTCCCTTCCGATAGGAGGGTGGCGCCGAACACGGCGAAGAGCATCATCGGACCCGATCATGACCACGCGCACGATCCTGCACATCGACATGGATGCCTTCTTCGCGGCAGTCGAGCAGCTGCGGCGTCCTGAGTTGCGCGGCCGCCCTGTCGTCGTCGGCGGTGACGGCGATCCGCGCAAGCGCGGGGTGGTTTCCACAGCCTCCTACGAAGCGCGGGCGTTCGGCATCCATTCCGCGATGCCGCTGCGCACCGCCTACAAGCGGTGCCCGCAGGCGGTCTTCCTGCCCGTAGACTTTGCGGCCTACCGAGAAGTTTCCCAGCGGATGTACGCGATCCTCCGCGACACCGGGGCTCAGGTCGAGTCGTGGGGGCTGGACGAGGCGTTCCTCGATGTCAGCGAGCTTGAAGAGTCCGGCGAGGCGATCGCGCGAGCCGTGCGGGGCCGTATCGCCGAGGAGCTCGGCCTCACCGCGTCGGTCGGGGTCGGCCCAAACAAGCTCATCGCCAAGATCGCTTCCGGCCTCAACAAGCCCGACGGCCTGACCGTGATCGACGCGGCCGCGGTCGAGCGCCGGCTGGCGCCACTGCCGGCCACCGTGCTGTGGGGCGTGGGACCCAAGACCGCGGCGGCGCTCGCAGAGCGCTTCCAGGTGCGCACGGTGGCGGATCTTGCGGCCGTGTCGCTCGAGCGGCTTCAGGACGGCTTCGGACCCAACCACGGCGAGCACCTGTATCGCGTCGCGCGCGGAATCGATGAGAGCCCGATCGTTACCGAGTGGGAACCCAAATCCATCAGCCGCGAGCGGACGTTCCAGATCGATCTGCGGCGGACGCCCACGATCAAGTCGATGATCGCGCGCCTCGCCCACGAAGTAGCGGGTGACCTGCGTGAGGAAGGTTACCGGGCGGCGACGATCACACTCAAGATTCGGCTCGTCCCGTTCCAGACACTCACGAGGTCCCACACGCTCCGAGAGCCGATCGATGACGGCGAGACCCTGGCGCAGACGGCATTGGGACTACTTGATCGCGTGCGCGTCGACCGACCCGTACGACTGCTGGGTGTACGGGCGGCCAAACTGTCACCGCGTGCGCAGGCGCCGCCACCCGCGCCCGCGGGCGAAGAGGAAGTCGCGGGAGCCTAGTTCAGCGCCTTTACGGCCGCCTCCACCGCGGCGTAATCCGGCTCGGTCGCCTGCGTCGGCGCTACCCACTTGTAGCGGACGACACCGTCGCGGTCGAGGACGAACACCGACCGCATCGCGACGCCCGGCATGAGGCCGCCGGCCCAATTTTGATCCTGCACGCCGAACGCCCGTACGGCTTCACGGTTGAAGTCGGACCAGAGCGGAAAATTGAGGGCGTTCTGGTCGGCGAAGGCCTTCTGAGAGAATGGCTGGTCGACGCTGATGCCGACCACCTGTGCGTTCAGCGCGTTGAATTTCGCCAGGCTATCGCGGAAGGCGCACATCTCCTTGGTGCACGCTCCCGTGAACGCGCCGGGAAAGAACGCCAGCACGGCCGGCTTGCCGCGCAGCTCGCTGACTTTCACCGCCTTGCGGTCATAGTTGACGAGCGCCGCATCAGGGGCGCGCTGCCCCACATCCGCAGCCACAGATCCACCTCCAGGGGTGGTGCTTTGGACGTCACCCGGCGTAATGCATCTTCGTGCCGCGCAGGGCGAGCGGCTCGCCCTCGCGGTGCACTCCGGCGTCCACGACCTCGGCCGCAAAGATCAGATGATCCCCATGGTCGACGGTCGCCACAACCTTGCACTCGACGAACGCCAGCGCGTTCTTGAAGATCGGTGCCCCTGTGGTCTGGGTGTAGAATTCATACCCACCCAGGCGGTTCCCTTCGTACGCGGGCCGTTTGATGAAGGTCTTCGCGAACTCAAGTTGACCGGCCGCGGGGATGTTCACGCTGAAGTCGCCGGTCGCCGCGACCATCTCGGTAGATAGGGCCTCTTTCATGAGGGCCAGGACGACGAGCGGCGGGTCGAACGAAGCCTGGGTGAGCCAGTTGACCATCACGGCGTGCTTCTGATCGCCGCGGTGGGTGCCGATCACGTAGAGACCGTAGGTGACGAGCTCGAGGGCCTGTTTCTTGGCTTTCGGGTCCATGGTGCCAGTAACCGCACATACGCGCGAGGTATTCCCCCCTCTGAAAGTTTGACATACGTGGTTATAAAGGTCACAATAGTGATGTAGGCTAAGGAACTACATACCAGGGAGACGCGGTATGAAGCCACGAAAGACCGGCGTGCGCGAGGCCAAGGCTCATCTGAGCAGGCTCCTCCGAGGCGTTCAGGGGGGCCAGGAGTGGATCATCACAGATCGGGGAAAAGCCGTCGCACGGCTTGTTCCCGCGTCCGAAGGCGTGTTGCCCCTAGACGATCGGATGCGCCGACTGATCGAGAGCGGGCTGATCGAACCGCCCGAACGCGGCGCGCGAGAACTCCCCCCGCCGCTCCCGCTCAAGCGGGACCTCGCACAAGAATGGCTCCGGGAGGACCGCAGATCGTGACCGCCGACGAGCAGATTGTAGTGTACTGGGACACTTCCGCCATCCTCTCCGCCGTCTTTCAGGATCGTCACAGCAAAGACGCGACGACCTGGGCACGCCGGGCGGGCGTGCACCTGCTGTCCTCGCTCGCGTGGGCAGAAGTCCATGCGGTGATCGGACGGATTGAGCGGGAACGCGTCATCGCCACAGTCCTCGTCCGGGCCGCGCGAGAAGCCATTGAAAGAGGGCCGTGGCACCGCACAAATGTCTCCCCCGAGTGGAAGCTCGTGCGGGACATGTCTACGAAGTGGGCATTGCGCGGTCCCGACCTGTGGCATCTGGCCGCAGCCAAGACTCTGCAGGTCGAGCTCCCCGAACTCCGCCTGGTGTCATTCGACACCCACCTGGCCGCGGCGGCGAAGGGAGAAGGACTAGTCTGATCGAGGCCTCCGCGCCCTAGGCGACCCCAGGAAAAGACTGCGGCGAGTTGAAAACTTCTGCGATGCCCGCGCCGTCTGCGACCCGCGTGCTCGTCCTGCGCGGATCAGAGATGATCGTCGATCCTCCTGACTCGCTCGAGTCCCTGCGGGGGCGCGACGGCCAGGTCCTGTGGGTAGACGTCCTCAACCCCACACCGGCCGTGATGGCCGAGCTCGCCAGGCTCTTCGACCTTCACCCGCTTGCCGTGGAAGACGCGTTGAAGCGCCGCCAACGGCCGAAAGCGGAAGAATACGATCGCTACCTGTTCATCACCACCCACGCCGCCCGGGCCCACGGGCGCCACGACATCATCCTGGACGAGATCGATATCTTCGCGGGGCACGGCTTCGTGATCACCACGCACACGATGGCACCGGCGCTGGATGAAGCCCGACGCCGGCTGACCCAGGCGCCCGCGGAGCTGCGATCATCCGAAGGCTACCTCCTCTACGTGATGCTGGACGTGGTCGTGGATTCCTACTTTCCGTGCCTCGACGTGCTCGACGAATACGTCGAACGGCTCGAGGACACATTGTTCAAGCAACCAACGCCGCAGACCATGGACCGGCTCTTTGCCGCGAAACGGTCGCTGCTGCGGCTGCGGCGCGTCGCCGCCCCGCAGCGCGATATGATGAACCTGATGCTGCGCCATGAGACCCAGACAATCGGCGCGCCGCTGCGCGCCTACTTCCGTGACATCTACGACCACTTGCTGCGCATTACCGACCAGATCGACACGCACCGGGACCTGCTGTCCGGCGCGCTGGATATCTACCTCACCCTGACGAGCAACCGCCTCAATGAGATCGTGAAGGTTCTGACGATCGTCACCTCGATCTTCGCGTCGCTGGCCGTCATTACCGGCTTCTACGGCATGAACTTCGAGCGCACGTTTCCGCCGTTCGAATGGCGGTACGGGGTGATCGCCGCGACCGGGATCATGGCCGCAAGCGTGCTCGTCATGTTCGCGATCTTCAGGCGACTGCGCTGGCTATGACCGCGCCCGACCCTCAGGGCGGAGCCCGGGAGCGACCCTCGCCCGCTTCCGCCCCGACGGCCGCGCCTGCCGCCGCGGATCCCGGCTACGTGACGCCGTCGAACGTCGCGCTCCTCACCGACCTGTACGAGCTCACCATGTCCGACAGCTACTTCCGGCATGGGATGAACGAGCCGGCCACCTTCGCGCTCTTCGTACGGACGCTGCCGCCCGGCCGGGCCTTCCTCCTCAGCGCGGGTCTCGACACCGCGCTGGCCACGCTGGAGGGGCTCCGCTTTGGTGACGAGGCGATCCGCTACCTGGGGAGCCTGCGGCTGTTCAGCGATGGATTCCTCGACTATCTGCGCCGGTTCCGGTTCACCGGCAACGTGCGGGCCATTCCGGAGGGCGAGGTGTTCTTCCCACCGGAGCCTCTTCTGGAAGTCAGCGCCCCGCGCATCGAGGCGCAGCTCGTCGAGACGCTGCTGCTCAACACGATGAACTTTCAGGTTATGGTGGCCAGCAAAGCGGCGCGGGTGGTGCTGGCGGCGCGTGGGCGCGGCGTCGTGGACATGTCGCCCCGGCGCGACCACGGCAGCGACGCGGCCCTGAAGGTCGCCCGGGCGGCGTATCTCGCCGGCTGCACCGGCACATCGAACGTGCTTGCCGGCATGCTCTACGGCATCCCCGTCGTCGGCACCATGGCCCACTCCTACGTGATGTCCTTCGCCGACGAACTGGAGGCCTTCCGTACGTTCGCGCGTGACTTTCCCAACAATACCGTGCTCTTGATCGACACCTACGACACGGCCCAGGGGATTGCCCACGCGATCACAGTCGCGCGCGAGATGGCCGCCGCCGGCGGGCGGCTGCGGGCCGTGCGCATCGACAGCGGCGATCTGCTCACCCAGAGCCGGGCCGTGCGCGCCGCGCTCGATGAAGCCGGTCTCGGCGGGGTGCAGATTCTTCTGAGCGGCGATCTGAACGAATACCGCATCGCCGAGCTCCTCGACCAGGGCGCCGCCGTGGACGCCTTCGGGGTCGGCACCGAGATGGGCACGTCGGCGGACGCGCCGAACATCGGCGGAGTCTACAAACTCGTGGAAGACGAAAAAGGGTATCGCATCAAGCTCAGCACGGGCAAGGCGACAGTGCCGGGCCGCAAGCAGGTGTGGCGCCGCACCGACGCCGATGGACAGCCGATCGGGGATCTGCTCGCTCTCCACGACGAGTCCGGGCCGGCGGGATGGAGTCCGCTGCTCGTGCCGGTCATGCAGGGAGGCCGTCGGATCGTCATCGAACCTTTGGCCGACCTCAGACAGCGCTCGACCGAGCACCTGGCCGCACTCCCAGAGGAACTGTGTCAGCTGGATGACCCGATGGTCTATCCCGTTACGCTGAGTCCGGCCCTTGCGGCCCTGCGCGCGCGGATGCACCCATAGGCCCGATGCGAGAGCGAGCCATTCCACCTTCGGTCCAGGGCCCTATCGCCGAACCGGGCATCGGTCAGCGGATACAACCCACCACATCGCGGCTGGCCATGGTGTGGCGGAGACTGCGACGTGATGGGTTCGCGCTGCTGGGCCTTCTAATTGTGATGCTGGCCATCCTCTGCGCGGTCTTTGCGCCCTATCTTGCTCCGCACGATCCGTACCGCGTGAGTTCCAGCACCCGGCTGCTGCCCCCCGGGACTCCCGGCCATATCCTGGGCACCGACGATATCGGTCGCGATATCCTGAGCCGCCTCCTGTGGGGCGGCCGGATTTCGCTATGGGTGGCGTTCTTCCCGGTGCTGATCTCCGGGCTGATTGGGCTCTCCCTGGGTCTGATCTCCGGCTACTATCGCGGGTGGCTTGACCAGGTATCGATGCGGATCCTGGATATCGTGCTGGCGTTTCCCTCCATCCTGCTCGCCATCGGCATCGCCGCGGCGCTGGGGCCTGGGTTGCGCAACGTGATCATGGCCGTCGTCGTCGTCTCGATCCCGGTCTTCTCTCGCCTCGTGCGTGGCCTGACGCTGTCTATTCGCGAGAGAGAATACGTTGAGGCCGCGCGCTGCCTGGGCGCGAGCCAGGCGCGCATCATGCTGCTGCACGTCCTGCCCAACGTGCTGCCGCCGGTCATCGTCTACGCGACTCTGGAGACCGGGCGCGTCGTCATCTTTGCAGCCGGGTTGAGCTTCCTCGGACTCGGGGTGCAGCCGCCCGCGGCGGACTGGGGAGCCATGCTGGCCGCGGGCCGGCAGGTGCTCGCGGTCGCCCCCCACGTGGCGACCGTGCCCGGCGTGTTGATCTTCCTCGTGACGCTCGGGTTTAATCTGTTCGGCGACGGCCTGCGCGACGCCTTGGATCCGCGCCTCAGGAATACTTGATCCGCGGATCGAAGTACGCGTAGAGCACGTCGACGAGCAGGTTGATGAAGACGAAACTTACCGCGATGAGCAGCACGCTGCCCTGGATGAGCGGGATGTCGCGGGTGGAAATCGCCCGAAACACCTGCAGCCCCACCCCAGGCCACGAGAACACGGTCTCGGTCAGCACGGCCCCGCCCAGCAGAAATCCAACCTGTAGGCCCACCACGGTCACCACCGGCAGCAGCGCGTTCCGCAGAGCGTGCCCCAGAACCACGCGCCGCTCGTAGAGGCCCTTCGCGCGGGCTGTCCGCACATAGTCCTGCCGGATCACTTCCAGCATGCTGGACCGGGTCAACCTGGCGACGATCGCCGTCGTGGCCCCGCCCAGGGTAATCGCGGGCAAGATCAGGTGACGCAAGAGATCGAAAAATCCGCCGTCCCCACGAACCGAGTACATGCCGCTGACCGGAAACCAGCCCAGCCCGAGGGAAAAGGCCAGGATGAGGACGAGCCCCAGCCAGAATGCCGGCATACTGTTTGCGAAGAGGGCCAAGACCATCGTTAGACGGTCGAACAGAGAACGTGGTTTCGTGGCGCTGACCACGCCTGCCGTCAGGCCGACCGCGCA
>JBQTJP010000108.1:0-10585 GCA_052386995.1 Armatimonadota bacterium | reverse complement strand
GCCAGCCCGAAGATCGGCAGGTAGAGCGCGATCAGGATCAGCCCGACGATCCCCCCCAACACCAGGGTCAACGCCGGCTCCATGAGCGTGAGCAGCCGCTTGACCGCGAAGTCGATCTGCCGGTCGAGCAGATCGGCGGCCCGCCCCAGCATCTCGTCCAGGGTTCCAGACTCTTCCCCGATAGCGACCACCTGCAGCAGCATCGGGGTGAACAGTGGGATCTTGCCCATCGCCTCCCGCAGGCGCCTGCCGCGGTTGACCTCCTCCTGGATAGTATCGATCGCCTGGTGCATCACCCGGCGGTCGACCGCGTCCGCCGTGGCACTCAGCGCGCCGAGGATTGGCACGCCGCTTTTGAGCATCGTTCCCAGCGTGCGTGTGAAGCGGCTCAGCACGACGAGGCGCGCCACGTGCCCGAAGAGCGGCAGCCGCAGCATCAGATTGTCGAACCAGGGCCGGAACCGGAGCCAGATCGCGCGCTGGCCGGCCACCCAGAGGGCAGCCGCGACCGCGGCCAGGATCAGGAGGTAGTGCCGGCGCACGATGTGGCTCAGGCCGACGAGCACCAGCGTCGGTGTCGGAAGAGTGGCGCCGCCGGCCCGGTAAACCTTCTCGAACGCGGGGACGACGTAGATCAGGAACACCGTGATCACGACGGCCGCGAGTGCCAGCACGATGGCCGGATAGACCAGCATCGCGCGCCATTTCGCGCGCAACTCGCCCTCGCGGTCGAGGAGGTCGGCCAGGCGGTCCAGGGCCACGTCGAGCCCGCCGGAGACCTCACCGGACCGGATCATGCCGACATAGAACGTCGAGAAGACCGCCGGGTGCCTCTCCAGAGCCTGTGAGAACCGCCGGCCGGCCTCGAGATCCCCCAGCATCTCGGTTATCACCCGCCGTAATAGGCGACTGTCGGTCTCGTCGCGCAGCGCAGTCAGGCTCCTGAGCAGTGTCACGCCCGCGCCGACCAGCCCGGACAGCTGATAGGTAAACGTCGTGACTTCCACGAGTGACACCCCCCGGCCGAGAAACCAGGGGAGCGCGCGCCCGCGCGTGCGGGCGGGCTGTACTGAGGTGATGAAGTACCCTTGCTGGCGAAGGCGCGCCCGCGCGCCTTCGGAGTCATCGGCCTCCAACGCGCCACGGTGGATCGCCCCGGCGGCATCCCTGACCGTGTAGGTGAACGTCCCCATGTCTCAGTCGTCCTGCCGCTTCGCAGTGTCGGAAAGGATCACCCGCCGGAGCTCTTCGATGCTCGTGACGCCCGCGCGCGCCTTCTCGATGCCGCTCGAAGACATCGTCCGCATTCCGGCGGCCACAGCTGCGTCGTTGATAATGGCGGCCGGCCGGCGCTGGAGAATCAGTTCTCGGATCTCATCGGTGACGAGCATGACCTCAAAGATCCCGATGCGGCCCTTGTAGCCCAGAAAGCCACACTCTGGACATCCGCGGGGTTTGTAGAACACGACCTCGTGCCCGGTATGCCACCGATCAGGAGCGGGTAGCGGTATCTGGCCCGGGGCAAGGCCGAGCTCAACCAGAAGCTCTGGGCCGGCCGCATAGGGCTCCCGGCAGTCGCAGAGCGTCCGCACGAGCCGCTGGCCGATGGCGGCGAGCATCGAGGAGGTGATCAAGTACGGTTCCACGCCCATCTCGATGAGGCGGACGATCGCCCCGGCCGCATCGTTGGTGTGGAGCGTCGTCAGGACCAGGTGGCCGGTCAACGCGGCCTGCACTGTGATCTGGGCCGTGTCAGGATCCCTGACCTCGCCGACCATGATCACGTCCGGATCCTGCCGCATGATCGCGCGCAGCCCCGTGGCGAACGTGATCCCCATCTTCAAGCGGGCCGCGATCTGGGTGATCCCGTCCAGGTGGTACTCGACCGGGTCTTCGACGGTCATGATGTTGCGGGAGCGCTCGTTGATGCGGCTGATGCAGGCGTACAGCGTCGTTGTCTTCCCGCAGCCCGTCGGGCCCGTGACGAGGATCATGCCGTACGGCTTCTCAAGGAGCCGGCCGACGATCGGCTCCTGGTCCGGCAGCAGGCCCAGATGTTCCAGGCCACGGAGCACGCGGCTCTTGTCGAGGAGACGGATCGTCACCCGCTCGCCGAAGATCGATCCCACGGTGGCTACGCGCAGGTCGTACTCCCGCCCTTGGTCCGCGAGCAGAATACGGCCGTCCTGCGGCCTGATGTGCTCGGAGATGTCCAGGCCCGAGAGGACCTTGACGCGCGAGGCCACTGCCGCGGCCACGCCTCGGGGGAGCTTCGCCTTGTCGTTCAGCAGACCGTCGATCCGATACCGGATCGCCGTCTCGGCCTCCTGCGGCTCAATATGGATATCGGTGGCACCGTCGCGAATCGCCCCCTGGATGACCGAATCTACCAGGCGGACCACCGGAGGATCGAAAGGCGATTCAGACATCCGGACCGCCGCGACCTGCGCGTCGAGGGCGTCCGCATCGTCGACCTCGCCGGCCCGCTCGGTCACGCGCATCTGGACGTCGAAGTGCTTTCCGAGGGCGATCGCGAAGTCCGATTCGGTCGTGAGGAACGGCTTGACCCGAGCCTTGGTGATGAATGCCACCCGGTCGATCGCGATGATATCGGTCGGATCCACCATGGCCAGGTGGACCTCGTTGCCTTCGCGTGCCATCGGCATCACTTTGTGCTCGGTGATCAGGGCCTCCGGGATGCTGCGCAGCAGCGAGACATCCACGGGGTAGGTGCTGAGGTTGACGTAGGGCACGCCCCGCTGCGCTTCGAGGATCTGGCCGATGATGTGCTTGGGGACGTACCCACGCTCGATCAGGATGCGGCCGAGCTTATCGCCGGTCCTTTCCTGCTCTTCCAGGGCGTCGGCGAGCTGTTGCTCGGTGAGGAAGCCAGCGTCCACCAGAAGCTGTCCGAGCTTTCTCCGGCCTTCGGCCGGCGCGCGGTACAGGGTGCCATCCCAACCGCGCTCGATTGCGACGTGCCCGAGCACCGCCAGCCGGCCGAGCTCCGCCTCGATCTCCTGGGGCGATTCGCCCAGCATTTTCGCGAGCCCGTCGGCGCTGACCACTTTGTCGGGGTCGACGGTGAAGTGGAGCAGTAGCCGCTGGCGCAGCGTCGTCGTCTGGTCTTCGTGAGCCTCGGGGGCCTCGCGTGCCACGACTACCTCCGCCCGCTCCGTGGACGATCCGGCCGCGCCCGGCCGGCGCCGTCTGCCTGGGAGCCTGTCGCCGCACCGGCGGCCTGATGGTCGGCCATCCACTGCTCGATCTGCTCCCGCCTGAAGCGCCACCGGCGCCCGACCCGGAAGGCCGGGAGATCGCCACTCTGCGCCATCCGGTACACCGTGACGGCGTGCAGCCGGAGATACGCCGCGACCTCCTGGACCGTCAGGATGATCGGCTGCGCCATGGCCTGTGTTGTCCGCACGGGTTTGCGGTTCTCTGCTCTAATGAGCACACGTGAAGTCTGGAATGTACTCGTAAGCCCTAGCGGGCTCTGTATGCACAGATAGAGCCGGTTTTAGTCCGAGAGAGTGCGCGCCGTGCGGGGGTCGGGGGGTGAGTCCGCAGACTTATCGTCGGGCGCGGGCTGCTGGTCTGGCGGAAGAAGCTCGGCAATGGCGGCCATGAACCGCCGCCCCCACGCGTCCAGCTCGGCGCGCTCGATCCGCCCCTCCGCCTTAGGGACAGCCATAGGGGGCCCGATGCGGACGACTACCTCGATGCGCTTCGGAATGATCCTCCCCTTGGGCATGGCTCGCTGGGTCCCGCTCACGGCCATCGGTAAGACGGGCGTGCCGGCCCGCAGCGCGAGCAGTGCCGCGCCGGGCTCCGCGGGCATCAGGCGGCCGTCTGGGCTTCGGGTGCCCTCGGGAAACATGACGAGCACTTCTCCGCTCGCGAGCGCCTGCAGCGCGGTGCGGATCGACTGCCGGTCCGCCTGCCCGCGCCGGACGGGAAACGAGCCAACCGATCGCAACAGTCCTCCGAGCACGGGATTCTCAAAGAGCTCCTGCTTTGCCATGTACCGCGCCTGCCGGCGGAGCGCCACACCGGCGATGAACGGATCGGCCGCGCTGACGTGGTTGCAGATGGCCAATACGGGTCCCCGGGAAGGTTCGTGCTCGCGCCCTTCGACGCGTAGACGAAACAGCGACCAGAAGCAGAGGGCAAAGAGTCCCCTCCAAAAGCTATACCACACCGATGCGCTCCCGGACCAAGCGGACGACGGCATCGACGACATCGTCGACGGTGCGGTTCGTGGTGTCGATCACTACGGCATCGGCGGCCGCGCGCATGGGCGAGTGCTCCCTGGTCGCGTCGCGCCGATCCCGCTCGGCTTGAGCGCGCCGGACCTCTTCGAGGTCGACCTGGATGCCCCGCGCCCGTAGCTCGTCATACCGGCGGCGCGCCCGGGAGTCCAGTGACGCTTGCAGGAAGAGCTTCACCTCGGCGTCGGGGAAGACCACGGTGCCGATGTCCCGCCCTTCCATCACGACGCCGCCCGCGGCGCCCAGCGCGCGCTGCCTGGCCACCATGGCGACACGGACCTCAGGAACGGCGCTGACAATGGATGCGCCGTCGCTCACCGCCGGCGTACGGATCTCGTCGGTAACGTCCTCACCGTCGACAATGACGCGCTGGACGTCGGGACCACCTTCGAATGCTATCGCCAGCGACTCCGCCACCGCGGCGACATCGTGGGTGTTTGCAAGGTCCAATCCCCGCCTCATCGCCACGAGCGCCACCGATCGGTACATCGCTCCCGTGTCGACATACCCGAACTGCAAACGGGCGGCCACCCCTCTGGCAACCGTCGACTTCCCGGACGCCAGGGGGCCGTCTATCGCGATGACCGGCCTGCGGGTCGCTGCGCCACGATGCGGCCGAGCAGCCAGGCGCGTCCTCCTTCCCGGAAGACCCCCTCTTCCAAGTCCAGCACGTCCCAGCCGCGGAATCGACGGCGCAACTCGCCGCGCCGCAGTCTGTGCCGCAGGCTAGGCCCGCCGTCGGGCGCGGGGTCTTGGAGGTGAGTTTCCAGGATCATGACCCCTCCGGGCCGCACCGCCGACTTCAGCGCGCTCAACAGGCGCCGCTTGAGAAAGAACATGTTGATGACCAGGTCGTAGCGGGCCCGCGGCAGGCGGTAGGTGTCGAGATCGGCTTCGATCCATCGGACGCGCAGGCGCCGCCGCCGGGCACGACGCCGCGCCTCACGCAGCCCGGTGGGCGAGATATCGACCGCGTCGACTGTGTATCCAGCGCGGGCGAGAAACATCGCGTTGCGTCCGAGGCCCGCGGCCACATCGAGCGCGCGCCCCCGCGGCAGGGATCGAATCCACCTCCGCAGCAGGTCTGAGGGAGGACCATCGTGGCTGTACTCGCGCGCCCGATACTTCGTCTCCCACTTCGCGCGCTCCGCCCTCACGGTGCCGAGCCGGCCGCCGGCGCCGCCACTGTTCTCAACGCCTGACCGTTCGCGCGGCGATGAGGACCGACCGCGCGACGACGGTATGCCCGTTGAGGAACACCACGTCGCCCACCCGCTCGCCGGCCTCGATCGGGGGCCGCAGGTCGGTCCGGACCATGACGCGAGAGGTCACCTTCGCCCCGTTCTTGACCACGGCATGCACGTCGGCGGGGACAATCGCGGGAACCTGCGCGTTCGGACGGCCGAGCGTGACCATCGCCATGGACTCCCCCTGCTGCGCCACGCGCAACAGATGAAACGATTGGAAAGCGTGCTCGAGCAGCCCTTCGCTATCCCGGTACATGTGCTGGCTGCTGGCGCTGTTCAGGACGACTGACAACAGTTGCCATTTGCCGCGTGTCGCCGAAGCCACCAGACACGGCCCCGAGGCCGCCGTCCAGCCGGTCTTCACCCCGTTGGCGCCGATGTAGCGGCCGAGGAACTTGTTGCTGTTGACGTACTCCTGCTGCGGCCTGTCGGCCCGCGCAAGCACCCAGACCTGCGTGCTCGCGAGCCGGGCGAACGTCGGATGGCGCAGCGCGTATCGCGTGATCAGCGCCAGATCGTAGGCAGTCGTGAAATGCTTGGGGTCGTGAAGGCCGTGGGGATTCGTGAAATGGGTGTTGCGCGCGCCCAGACGGACGGCCCGCGCGTTCATCTCTTCGGCGAACCGCTCGACGCTCCCGGCGGCCGCCTCGGCCAGCGCCACGGCGGCGTCGTTGGCAGATCGCACCATCATGGCCGATAGCAGGTCGCTCACCAGCCACTGCTCGCCCACTTCGAGCCCGATGGCCGACCCGTTGCGCTGCGCCGCCGCGCGCTCGCTGATCGGTACGAGGCGGTCGAGTGGCAGCCGCTCGATCACCAGTATTGCCGAGAGGATTTTGGTCGTTGAGGCCGGCGGCCACCGGCGGTGGATCTCGCTCGCCGAGAGCACCGCTCCGGTCTTGACGTCCATCACGATGGATGCAGCGGGCGTGACCGGCTTTGGATCGGCGCGCTTTCGGGAGGCCCCAGACGCGCCGCCGGACGCAATCAAGAGGACAGCGACGAGCGCGACCGCCGAGCGCATAGACCGTGCGGCGTCGCGCATTACCGAACCGTGTCGAGCAGTGCCTGGACGCCACCCGCCCCCATCGGGGGGAGCTCGGACAGGTCGCGCAGCCCGAAGTACCGCAGGAAGAGCTCGGTGGTGGCAAAGAGCATGGGCCGGCCGACCGTCGGCCGCCGGCCGGTCTCGCGAATCAACTGCCGCTCGAGCAGCCGCTCGATGTGCCAATCGCTCCGGCTGCCGCGGATCTGCTCGATATCTCCGCGCGTGGCAGGTTGTCGGTAGGCGATAATGGCCAGCACCTCCAGGGCACCTTTGGTCAGCGACTCGCCGTGCTCGCTCTGCAAGAACCGGCGGACGATCTCCGCGTGCTCGGGTCGCGTGCCGAGTTGGTAACCGCCCGCGACCGCCTGCAACAATAGACCAATGCCCCGGTGCTCGCGCAGGTAGTCAAGCGCGCGGGTGACCGCCGGCGCCCCTGCCTCCACCGCCTCGGCCAGCCGGCTCACCGAAACCGGGCCGCCGGCGACAAAGAGCACGCTCTCGATCTTGGCTGCCAGTTCGTAGAGCTGCGCGTCGCGCGAATCCTCGGGCGCGTGCTCGGATACCTCGGCCGCGGGGATCCCCGTGCCCGCCGGAGCGGCCTGATCTGGCCTCACGCCCGAACCGCCATGATGAGAATGGGCGCCATTGGGGACGCTTGCTGCGCGCGCACCTTCCGCTCTTTGATGAGCTCGAGCAGCGCGACAAACGTCGCCACGATGAACACGGTCGACACCCGAGTAGGAAACAGGTCGCGAAACGCGATGCCCTGCGGCGTCCGTGCCAGCGCGGCAAGAATGGCCGCCATGCGGTCGGCCACATGCACCGGCTCGTCGGCCACCTCGGCGGCCTTGTTGCGGCGGGCTCGGGTCAAGACGTCCTGAAAGGCATGAAACAGATCGTCCAGCGTGACACCTTCGAGGAGCAGCTCGACCGGTGGATCGTCCGGCGAGCGCACGAAGATGCGCTGCTGCAGCTCTTCGAGGGCGCGCAACGCGTCCGCGGCCTCCCGGAAGACCCTGTATTCAGCCAGCCGGTCCTCCATTCGCTCGGCCAGATCGCCCTCTCCGATCTCGGGCAGGGGCTCCGGCGGTGGAGGCTTTGGCAGCAGGAGCTTGGTCTTCATCTCTACCAGCGTGGCCAGCATCCACAGCGTCTCGGTCGCCTCGGTGAGGTCGAGCGCTTGCTTGGTGCGATCGAGGAAGTCCCGCGCCAGGTCGGCCAGGGGAATCGCGGTCAGATCGATCTTGCCCTGATGGGCGAGCGTGAGCAGGAGATCCAGCGGTCCTTCAAATCCGGGAACCCTGACGGTGTATCCGGCGGCGCGCGCCACCGGAGCCGCGGACTGGCTCTGCTGATCCTTCGTCGAGGACTGTCGCGCTCCCGGGTCGCGGCGGGGTCCTGGTTCCATCAGGGCGACCCCGCGCCGATTGCCTGCGTCACCAGCCAGTTGACCGGCGGCAGCACCAACCCGCTGATGAGGCCCGGGGCGAGCACGAGCAGCAGAAGCAGGAGCACCGGTCCGTAAGCCGCCAGCCGGTCGTAGGCGATCGCCTGCGCTGGCGGCAGGAGCCCGGCAAGAATCTTCGAGCCATCGAGCGGAGGAATCGGCAGCAGGTTGAAGATCGCCAGGATCGCGTTGATATGTATCGTCGTCAGCACGATCAGCCCGGGCACCGTCCGCCGTTCGATCAGGCCGAGTTGGAACACCAAGCCGAGGATGAACATGAGTGTGATATTGGCCAGTGGGCCGGCCGCCGCTACGAGCATCATCCCCTGGCGCCAGTTCGTGAAGTTGCGCGGATTCACCGGCACCGGCTTCGCCCACCCGAAGCCCGCGACGACGAACAGGACCGTCCCCAGCAGGTCGAGGTGCACGATAGGATTGAGCGACAGGCGGCCAAGCGTGCGCGCCGTCGAGTCTCCCAGTCGGTCGGCGATCAAGGCGTGCGCGAACTCGTGCACCGTGACGGCGATGAGGATCGCCGGCACGCTGATCAGCAGGGCCTCAAGCGAAAAACCTCGCATCAACGGGAGATCGGCGTGCCGGTGGCCGGCCGCACCAACGGGCGGTCGAGCCGGACGAGGTCGTCCAGCGTCTCGCGCTCGACCGCGACCTGCGCGGATCCGTCCCGTACGAACACCACCGCGGGACGAGGAAACCTATTGTAATTGCCCGCCATCGCGTACGTGTATGCGCCCGTCGCGAACACCGCGAGCGTATCGCCCTCCCGAACCTCCGGCAGGTCGGCGTCCCAGATGAGCACGTCGCCGGATTCGCAGCAGCGCCCCGCGACCGTCGCGCGCTGCATCGGCGCATCCGCGGCCCGGGTGGCCACGACGGCCTGATAGCGGGCGCCGTAGAGCGCGGGCCGGGGATTCTCATACATCCCGCCGTCCACGGAGATGAACGTGCGCACGCCGGGGACGGCCTTGATGGCGCCCGCCGTGTAGAGCGTGATGCCGGCGTTGCCCACGATCGAGCGTCCGGGCTCCACGAGCAGGGTCGGGGCCGCGATGTCATAGCGGGCGAGGAGCTCGGTAACCCTTCCGGTGAGCGCCTCGATGTAGGCCGCCGGGGTCGGCGGCTCATCATCGGCAAGATAGCGGATGCCCAGGCCGCCGCCCAGGTTGAGCTCTTCGAGCACAAACCCCCGTCCGCGCATCTCTGCCGCGAAGGCGATGACGGCGTGGGCGGCGAGAAGAAAAGGCTCGAGTTCAAAAATCTGTGAGCCGATATGGCAGTGCAGCCCGCGCAGGCGCAGGCCGGTCGCGTTCAAGGCCGCACCCACCGCCTGTTCCGCGGATGGCCCAAGGAGTCCGAAACCGAACTTGGAGTCGACACCACCGGTCTGGATCGCCTTATGCGTGTGCGGCTCGATGCCCGGCGTAACGCGCAGGAGTACATCGGCCTGCCGGCCGCGTTCGCGCGCGAGCCGATCGAGCCAGGTCAGCTCGCGCTCGTTGTCGACCATGAAGCGCCCGACCCCCACCTCAAGCGCGTAGGCGATCTCGTCTGGCGTCTTATTGCTGCCGTGAAAGTGGAGCGCGGCCGCGGGAACGCCCGCCCGCAGGGCCGTGTGGATCTCCCCCGCGCTCACGACGTCGAGCCCGAGGCCTTCCTCATGCGCAACCTGGCATGTCGCCATGATGCACAGCGCCTTGCTGCCGTACAGGACGTGGTTGGGCCCAGGATAATAGGTCTGAAGGGCCTGGAGATACGCGCGGCAGTTCGCCCGCATGCAGCCTTCATCAATCACGTGCAGGGGTGTGCCGTAGCGTTGGGCGAGGTCGGCGGCGTTGATGCCGCCAATCATGAGGTGGCCGCGGCGGTCGACCGTAAACCCGTGGCGTTCGGGGATCGTCATGATCTATGCCAACCTAGCATGGGCCGATTAGGGGTGTCAACGTGAGCATCCAGCAGTGTAAATGAAACGGGGAGCGGGCATGGGCATAGTATCAGGCAGAGGTGAGTCCACACATGAGGAAATTCTCCGTCCTGCTCTTCATCGCCTTCGCCTGCGTGACCGCACAGACCGCATCGATGCCATCCATCCGAGGGTCGGGCGAATGGGTACGATATCCGTCTAAATCCCGTCCTGCGGGTGCCGGACGATCGGGCAATTGCCGCCGACCCGAGTATCCTGTTCGACCCTGCCCGGCAGCGGTACCGTATGTGGTTCGGCTATGTGGGCGTGGGGCCACAGGGCGGTCCCGCGGCGCGAATTGGATACGCGGATTCCCCCGACGGTCTGCGGTGGAGTAATCTCGCCTTCGAACTCGTCCCCCTGGGAGGGTCGGGCGCCTGGGACGACCGCCATGTGGAAACGCCACACGTCATACGCGATGAGGGTGAACCAGACCCGGCGAAGCGGTTCAAGATGTGGTACAGCGGTCTTTCGGCGGTCTCGCCGGCGATGAGCCGACGAACGACATTTCGGCGACCGATGTGATGTGGGAGTTCTTCGTGGCTCATCCCAAGCGGCGTTGACCGTCGAGCAGACGCCTACACGGTGGCAGCG
>JBQTJP010000107.1:0-60195 GCA_052386995.1 Armatimonadota bacterium | reverse complement strand
AGATCGTCCTCGACCTGCTGGAGGGCCTGATCGAACCCTTGCCGGAGATGTCGGCCGTCGCCACCCATCGTCTTCTCCTCCTGGCCGGGCCGCCGCATCAGCCGAACCGGCCGGTGATGTAGTCTTCCGTCCGCGAATCGCGCGGCGTGGTGAACAGCGTCTGGGTTGGCCCGAACTCGATCAGCTCGCCGAGCAGGAGGAACCCCGTCTGATCAGAAACGCGGGCCGCCTGCTGCATGTTGTGCGTCACGATCACGATCGTGTAGTGCGTCTTCAGTCCGGTCATCAGGTCCTCGATCTTGGCCGTCGCCACAGGATCGAGGGCCGAGCACGGCTCGTCCATCAGCAAGACCTCTGGCTCAACCGCAATGGCCCGGGCGATGCACAGGCGCTGCTGCTGGCCGCCCGACAGGCTCAGCGCGCTCTCGTGCAGACGGTCGGACACCTCATCCCACAGCGCGGCGTCACGCAGGCTGCGCTCCACGATCGCGTCCAACTCCGCCTTCCCCTTGACGCCCAGGATTCGTGGCCCGAAGGCCGCGTTCTCGTAGATCGACTTGGGGAACGGGTTGGACTTCTGGAACACCATCCCCACGCGCTTGCGCAGCTCGGTGACGTCCAACGCCGGATCGTAGATGTCCACCCCGACGATGCGGATCGTTCCCTCGATGCGCACGCCGTCGATCAAGTCGTTGAGGCGGTTCATACAGCGCAGCAGCGTGCTCTTGCCGCAACCGGAGGGGCCGATCAACGCGGTGATCTGATGCTGCGGCACGGCCATCGAGATGTCCCTGAGCGCCCGACTCTCGCCATACCAGAGGCTGAGACCATTGATCTCGACCACCGGTTTGGCCGCCACCGGCGTTCCCGCGTGCGCTCCCGTCGCGGGGCGAATGTTCACCTGGGCAGAACCCGCCATGCGTGCCTCCTAGACCGCAGACGTCGCGTACCGGCGTCGCAGCCGATTGCGCATCATGATCGCAAACAGGTTCAGGACGAGCACAATTCCCAGCAACAGCAGAGTGGTCGCGAACACCATCGGGCGTGCGGCGTCCACATTGGGCGACTGAAAGCCGACGTCGTAGATGTGGAAGCCGAGGTGCATGAACTTGCGCTCCAGGTGGACAAAGGGCCAGATGCCGTCTACCGGCAGGGTCGGCGCGAGCTTGACCACCCCGGTGATCATGAGTGGAGCGACCTCCCCCGCGGCCCGCGCCATCGCCAGGATCAACCCGGTGAGGATCGACGGGAGCACCGCCGGCGTCACGACGCGCAGGGTGGTCTCGAGCTTTGTGGCCCCTAGCGCGTACGACGCCTCACGGATGCTGCGCGGGACGGCCGCCAGGCCTTCCTCGGCGGCGACGATGACGACGGGAACGGTAAGCAAGGCCAGCGTCAGCGACGCCCAGAGGATGCCGCCGGTGCCGAACGTCGGTGCGGGCAGCGACTCGGGATAAAACAGGCGGTCAACGCCGCCGCCGACGAAGTAGATGAAGAAGCCGACGCCGAACACCCCGAAGACGATTGACGGCACGCCGGCTAGGTTGTTCACGGCGATACGGACGGCGCTCACGAACGGACCCTGCTTCGCATACTCCCGCAGGTAGAACGCCGCGAGCACGCCCAATGGGGTCACCACAATGCTCATGATCACGACCATCATGACCGTGCCGAAAATCGCCGGGAAGACGCCCCCCTCGGTGTTGGACTCGCGGGGCTCTCCCGCGATAAACTCCCAGACCTTCGCGGCGTACAGGCCCGCCTTCGGACCGGCACCCGTGGCGTTCGGGCGGTAGGGTCGCACGATCTGGGTCAGAGGAACCTCAATCTCCTTGCCATCGGCCAGGACAAAGACGGCGGTGCCGGTCTGACGCTCCCGGAGCGCTGCGAGCTCGGCCGCACGCTCGTCGTATCTCGCCTGCCAGCGCGCCATCTCTTCACGAATGCGATCGACCTCGGGGCCCTGCTTGATGCCCTGCAATTCAAGAGTTCGCAGGCCGAGCCGGAGGCGTTCCTGTTCGCGATTGATTGCGCCGACATCGCGCCGCTCAATCCGCCGGATGCGCTCGACCAGGTGCTGTGCTTCTGGAAGCCGCGTATGCAGCGCGGCCCACGCGTCGGCGCCTGTCGCGGGTCCACCGCCAGCGCCGCGCACTTCTTTGAGAAACCCGTAGAGGTTGCCCCACTCACGCCGTTCCACCACAATGGCGTCGCGCGGACGCTCGCGCGCCGTGATCTCGTCCTCGTCGAGCCAGACGAAATCGGCCCCGAACGCGTCCCGATTCCCCTGCTTGACCTTCACCCGATAGCGCGGCGCAGTGGCGGTAGATCCGGGAATGACCTCCCGCTCGACGATCTCGCCCAGTATCGAGCGGCCGTCGCGGAGCATAAGGCGAGCGACGTCTTTGGGCCAGAAGAACCCCAGGCCGTTGATAAGTATCAGCAGAACCAGCCCGGCCACCATGATGAGCGCGAAGGCGAGAGCCGCGCCGGTCAGCCAGATCAGCGGATCGCCGGAGCGCCAGAACGTCCTCCTCATAGGGCCTGATAGCGCCTTCGCAGGCGCAGCCTCACGATCTCGGCGGCCGTGTTCACGGTAAACGTCATGACGAACAGAAGCAGCGCCGCCACGAACAGCACCCGATAGAGTGTGCCGCCGTACGGCGCCTCGGGGAGTTCCACCGCCACATTGGCCGACAACGCCCGCAGACCGTTGAAAATGGACCAGTCCATCACCGGCGTGTTGCCCGTGGCCATGAGCACGATCATGGTCTCGCCCACGGCTCGACCGAACCCAATCATGACGGCCGAAAAGATCCCCGGGCTGGCCGTGGGCAGGACCACCCGCACAGCACTCTGCCACCGCGTCGCGCCCAGCGCGAGCGAGCCTGCGGTGAGATGCCCGGGCACGTTCGACAGCGCGTCATCGGCAATCGTGAAGATGATCGGGACCACGGCAAAGCCCATCGCCAGGCCGACCACCAGAGAGTTCCGCTGGTCGTAGGTGAGTCCCAGCGCGCTCAACAGCCATCCGCGGTAATCTCCACCGAGCAGGACGAGCTCGACCAGCCCACCCAGACGGAACGCGAGCCAGCCCCCCCCAAGCACAATCGGAACCAGGAGGAAGACCTCCGACCCGGGCCGTACGCGCCTGCGCAGTGCAGGCGGGGCCAAGCGCCACAGCGCGGCCGCCGCCAGCACCAGCGCCGTGATCACGAGCGGCATCAGAAAGACGCCGGGCACGACCTTTTCGACGCGTGGAGCGAGCCACAGCCCGGCCAGAAACCCCAGCACGACGCTTGGCAGGGCGGCCATGATCTCGACTACCGGCTTCACGACGCCCCTCAGCGTGGGGTGCATGAACTGCGATGCGTAGAGCGCGCCGAACAGCGCCAGCGGAACGGCGAAAAGTAGCGCGTAGAACGTCCCTTTCAACGTGCCGTAGATGAGCGGCGTCAGGCTGAACTTTGCTTCGAAGTCGTCTGTGGCTCCGGTGGACTGCCACACGTATGCCGGCTCCGAATATCCCTCGTACCAGACACGGCCAAAGAGAGTGTGCAGGGTAATCTCGGGATGCGGGTTGCGCACGGCCCAGTGCTCTATTCGGCCGGTGGACCCGACGGCCAGTAGCCCATCAACCTTTGGGGCGTAAGTGAGCGCGCTCAAGTCTTGCCCGGCCCGAAGGCGCAGGAGCGTCCGCCCGCTCGTGCCATAGTGAAGGAACACGTTTCCGGCCGCGTCCGCCGTGAGAAACCCTTTGTCCCGCTGGGATGACGAGAAGGCGACGACGGAGGCTTCGTGGTGGGCGAATTCGTACATCTTCGTCAGGCGCATCGACCCCTGACCGTCCCTGAGGAGTTGCCAGGACGTTACGGCTCCGGAAGCGTCCCCGGTCACCAGCGTGCGGTCGCCGATCAACAGGCCCAGCATCGTGATCGCCGAGCCGCCCTGCGCTGCGGCCGCCGTGGCGATGACGCGGGGCGCACCACCCTCCGAGGGCCTCAGCACGACGATCTGGCCCGACGACGTCCCGACGAAAACACTGTCGCCTCGGCTGTCGGTCGCAAGAGCCGTGATCTCCGCCGGCAGGGTTGCGCGCTGCCGTACGACCTCGCGGGTCGTGGGACCGACCAGCGCTTTCTGTTCCTTAACGGACATCAGGACCAGATGCCGTTCCCCGATCGCAGCCGCGAGCACCGATCCGTCGCGGGTCACGGTGTACGCCAGACGCCGAATCGGCCGGCCATCCGGGTTGACGACGATCGGCGGCTGCGGGACCACCTCGGGGCTCACCCGCCGCCGCCCTTCCGGGAAGCTCACCGTGAACCTGACGTCTGCGGGGATGACCCGGCCGTCGGAAAGGCCCAGGGCAAAGACTCCGCGGCCCAACGCCGAAGTGGCAACGACACGCGCCACGTTCAAGCCGGGCAGACCTGGGGTTGGCAGGCGCGTGCCGTCCTCGGCGCGGACGAGCTGCACACCCGACTCCGTGATCAGGTAGAGGATCTGGCGGTGCTCGTCGACGCCGAGGCCCAGCGGCGGCGTCGTGACAGCGGCCGACAGCGTCGCTAGCGGCCGCACGCTCGGAGCACGGAACAGCGGCGCCACCTCCACGACGATCACCACGAGAATGGCCAGTATGGACATGATGATGGCGACGCCGCCGAGAGTGACGATACGCCGGCCGATCCGGTCAGCCAGAAGACGGCGATTGACACTCTCGCGGGAAATCCCGATCGGGCGGTCCGCTAGTGGCGGCCCGCCCGCGGGCGCGAACTCCGGTGAACGACGTGCCACGCGCTTCTCGAGGCCTACTGAATTTTCCTCATCTCCTCGGCCGCGATCATGGCCGGGATTGGGAAGTAGCCATCCTTGACGACAACTTCCTGCCCTTGCTTCGAGAGCGCGTATCGGACGAACTCCCGGATCAGCGGATCGCCGGCCTGACTGGGGCTCCGGTTGACGTAGATCAGCAGGAATCGAGACAGCGGATACTTGCCGGAGTAAGCGTTCGCTTGGTTAGCCTCGACGCAGTCGCCTTCCCTCTCGGCCAATGGCACAGACCGGACGCCGGCGGTAGCATACCCAATCCCGCTGTAGCCTACGGCGAAGCGGTCAACGGTGACGCCCTGCACGACCGCGGCCGACCCCGGCTGTTCCTTCACCTCGTCCTTGTAGTCGCCGTTCTTCAGGACATGCTCCTTGAAGAACCCGTACGTGCCCGACGCCGAGTTGCGGCCGTAGAGGCTGAGCGGCCGGCTCGCCCACTCGCCGGTAAGCCCGATCTGGCCCCATGTCCTGATGTCCTCACGGTGGCCGGCGCGCCGCGACTTTGAGAAGATGGCGTCGGTTTGCGCCAACGTGAGGCACTTGATCGGGTTGTCCTTGTTGACGAAGACCGCCAGGGCGTCAACAGCCACCCTGAGTTCCGTCGGCTTGTGGCCGTACTTACGCTCGAACTGGTCGATCTCGCTGGCCCTCATCGGCCGCGACATCGGACCGAGCTGGGCGGTGCCGGCAATCAGCGCGGGCGGCGCGGTGCTGGAGCCCTTGCCCTCGATCTGAATCCGGACATTGGGGTAGAACTTGTTGAAGCCCTCAGCCCAGAGGGTCATCAAATTGTTCAGTGTATCCGAGCCGACGCTCGACAGGTTGCCGCTGATACCCGTGACCGCCCGATAGGTTGTGAGCAGTGAGTCCACCTTGACCTGCGCGGCAGCCGGGAGCACCGCGGACGCGACGATGACCGTAAGGGCGGCCGCGACCCCTGTGGCGAGCATGCGTGTTTTGAACATGACAGCCTCCTTAAGATATCTTGGTATCTGCCGGAAGGAGACTAGGCGAGGTCCAGTCGTATCTCGTTTTCTCCTCGGGCAATTCCAGCGTAGATTCCAGAGGTCAAACTCAGGTGATATGAAGGCTAGAGGTATGTGAAGAGCGTGTGAAATCCCCCGGGCAGCGTGACAGGATTGGGCCCGTGCCGTAGCATCATGGCCGGGGGTGGCGCATGCTGCTCGCGCTGGACATCGGCAACGCCAACGTCA
This sequence comes from Armatimonadota bacterium, assembly GCA_052386995.1. Lineage (GTDB taxonomy): Bacteria > Sysuimicrobiota > Sysuimicrobiia > Sysuimicrobiales > Humicultoraceae > JBQTJP01. The sequence continues at coordinate 54,151 of JBQTJP010000107.1, read as the reverse complement.
AGATTGGAGCCTTCCAGGGAGAGGAACTGGTGGCGTCGTGGCGGGTGGCGACGGACCCGCGCCGCATGCCCGACGAATACGCTCTTCTCATGCTGGGGCTTATGCGCGCCCGCGACATAGAGCCGTCAGCCATCCGCGACGCGGCGCTGTGTAGTGTCGTGCCGCCGCTGACGGCGGTCTTCCAGGAAGCCATAGGAACGTACTTCGGCCTTTCCCCGCTCGTGGTCGGCGAGGGCACGAAGACCGGCATCCGGATTCTCTACGACAGCCCCAGGGACGTTGGATCAGACCGAATAGTCGCTGCGGCGGCAGCCTACCGGTTTTACGGTGGACCCGCGATTATCGTCGAGTTCGGCACCGCCACGGTCTTCGATGCCGTTACGCGCGACGGAGATTATCCGGGCGGGGCGATCCACCCCGGGCTGCAGGTCGTGGCAGAGTCTCTGTTCACGAGTACATCACAGCTGCGCAGGGTCGCGCTGGCTCGACCCGAGGCCGCGATTGGTCGCAACACGATCGCGGCGATCCAGTCGGGCGTGGTCCTTGGCCACGTCGGCCTGGTGGAAGGCATGGTCAGACGCTTCAAGGAGGAATTGGGGGAGGACGCGCGGGTGATCGGCACCGGTGGCCTGGTGCACCTGGTGGCCGGGGAGACCGGGGTGTTTACGACGGTGAACGAGAATCTCATCCTTCAGGGCCTGCGGCTGATCGTGGAGATGAACCGCGATGGTCGCGCCTAATATGCATCGGGGGCGGGAATAGTGGTGCCGCCAGTGGAAAACGCGTTGCACGACAGGCGCATCGTCCTCGGTGTCACGGGGAGCATCGCGTGCTTCAAGGCCGCGGACCTCGCGAGTAAGCTGGTCCAGCAGGGCGCCGCGGTGGACGTGATCCTCACCGACGAGGCAGCCCGCTTCGTCACGCCCTTGACGTTTCAGGCCCTCACGCACCGGCCGGTGATCACCGACCTGTTTGATCCTCGGGCCGAAACAGCTATGGATCACGTCGCGCTGGGGCTGCGGGCCGACCTCATTGTGATCTGCCCGGCCACGGCGCACACCATCGCTCGCCTGTCGCTGGGCCTCGCCGACGACGCCCTCACAACAACCGTGCTCGCCGCAACCGCGCCGCTCGTGATCGTTCCGGCCATGGACGTGCACATGTTCCAACATGTGACTGTGCAGGAGCATCTGCAACGCCTCCGCTCGCGCAGCGCGACTATCGTCGGCCCGGTCGAAGGGAGGATGGCTTCAGGATTGGTGGGGAAGGGCCGCATGACCGAGGTCGCGGAGATCCTGGACCACCTCCGCCACGTGCTCGGTCAGACCACGGGCGATCTACGTGGCCGTACACTGGTCGTCACCGCGGGTGGGACGCAGGAGCCTCTGGATCCCGTGCGTGTCATCACGAACCGATCGTCGGGCAAGATGGGCTATGCGATCGCGGAGGCCGCCCGCGACCGCGGCGCGCGCACGGTGCTGGTGACGGCGCCCACGAGTCTGCCCAATCCCGCGGGCGTCGAGGTCGTGCAGGTCCACACGGCTGCTGAAATGCGGGACGCCGTGCTCAAGGCCAGCCAGAGCGCCGATGCCCTGATCATGGCCGCGGCGGTCTCGGACTACCGGCCCGTCACCGTGGCGACGCACAAGATGAAGAAAGGCACGGCCGACTGGATTGTGGAGTTGACTCAGAACCCCGACATTTTGACCGACGTCACCGGCCCGCGTGTGAAGGTTGGGTTTGCGGCCGAGACAGACGATCTCATCCCCAACGCCCGTCGGAAGCTGATTGAGAAAAGCCTCGACCTGATTGTTGCCAACGACGTGAGTGCGCCCGATGGAGTTTTCGGCGCCGATGAGAACAAGGTCGTGATCATCGATCGGGCCGGTGCAGCCGAGGAACTCCCGCTGCAACCAAAAAGCGCGGTGGCCCGGCGCATCCTGGACCGGGTCGCGGACCTCCTTACCCGATCCGGGGCAGCGGGCACGCCAACTCCTCCGGCCTGATTCCCCTTCCCTTCCCTCTCGAAGTTCGATGGCGGTCCAGGCGGGGCGGCTGGAGTTTGCCGGTGCGCCAGGGTACGACGGCCCGCGCCCTATGTGCAACGGACGCAGAACATGCAAATGGATGCGCGCCCGGGGGGGCTCGCCCGGGCGCGCAGAGTCTTGCGTCAGTCAGGTGGGTTTAGCGGTACAGGGGCAGCGAATGCGGCTTGAGCGCGCCACCGAGCCTGCGGCGCAGCGCGTCGAACATCTCCAGATCGTGCTGTCCCACGAAGGTGATCGCCTCGCCGGTGCGACCCGCGCGGGCCGTGCGGCCGATGCGGTGCACGTACGTGTCCACGTCCTCCGGCATGTCGAAATTGACTACGTGCGACACGTCGGGTAAATCGAGCCCCCGCGAGGCCACGTTGGTCGCGATGAGCACGCGGGTCTTGCCCTGTTCGAAGGCCTCCAGCGCGCGCAGCCTCGCGCTCTGTGTCATGTCGCCGTGAAGCACCCCGGCGGCCTGGCCTCTGTCGCGCAGCATCTTCGCCAAACGGTCCACGCCGCGGCGCGTCCGCCGGAAGACCAGCGCCGAGGCAACCTCGCCGCTGGTCAGCAGCAGCCGCAGCGCCCGGACCTTGTCCTGCTCCGCGACCTCCAGGTACGACTGCGTGACGGTCTCGACGGTGGGCATCGGCGATGCGATCTTGATCCACACCGGTTTGCGCATGTGGCGCATGGCGATCGCGCTCACCGCATCCGGCAAAGTGGCCGAGAACAGCGCCGTCTGCCGCGACGGAGGTGTCTGTCGGATAATCTGCTCGACGTCGGGCAGGAAGCCCATGTCGAGCATCCGGTCCGCTTCATCGAGCACGAGGAAACGGACCCCGCTGAGGTCCACGGTGCGCCGGTTCAAGTGGTCGAGCAGTCTGCCGGGAGTGGCCATAACGATCTGGACTCCGCCGCGCAGCACCTTCAACTGCCGCTCGATCGGCTCGCCGCCGTATAGCGTGGCAACCCGCAGGCCGGGCCCGCCGAGGGTGCGCACCGCATCGGCGATCTGCAGGGCAAGCTCCCGCGTGGGAGCGAGCACCAGCGCCTGGACGCCGCGCGCGTTGCGCTCAAGACGCTCGAGCATCGGAATTGCGAACGCGCCTGTCTTTCCCGAGCCTGTCTGAGCTTGACCGGCCACATCATGACCGGCCCTTAGTGCGGGGATGACCTTCACTTGAATTGGGGTGGGTTCGGTCCACCCAAGTTTCGATACCGCCCGGAGCACTTCCGGGCGAGAGGCGAGGCCGCCGAACGCGGTCTCGCGTATGGTGGTAGAAATTGTACCTTACCTCCAGTATGGACCCGGGGATGACCCGGGCCGGGTTTTGAGCCGGCATCGTGCGCGTGCCCACCGGTTCACCCAGCCCCTGGTCAGGGACGAACACTGCGGACACATGAAGAGACGATGTCGTTAGCCGACATCGCCCGCCTTGGATTGAGACGCAACTATGACGACCATTGCAAGAGTAACATAATAGCCGTACTAATTCAAGTCATCCGCCATAGACCCCACGCTAGGTCGGAACTTCCTCCGCGGCATGGCGCGCGAGCTCGACATTGGCATTGGTAAGCAATTCAAGGGACAGCGGATCGGGGTAGTGGCCCTCAAAGACGATCCGGCGAATGCCCACGTTGAGCAGAGTCTTGGCGCAGTTCAGACACGGGAGGTACGTGCAGTAGATCGTCCCTCCGGCAACCGAAACACCGTGGTAGGCCGCCTGAATCACGCAATTCATTTCAGCATGAATACACAGACAGGTGTCGTGACTCGTTCCAGATGGCGCGTCGCTCGCGCACCGAGCGCATCCCCCTTCACCGCAGTTCGGGATGCCGCGGGGCGTGTCGTTGTAGCCGGTCGCAAGCACCATCTGATCCTTCACAATCACGGCGCCCACTTTTCGCCGCAGACACGTCGATCGTGTGGCCGCTAAATGGGCCATTCTCATAAAGTAGAGGTCCCACGGAGGTCTGCTCATGTTGAGCGCGGACTTCGCCTGCGCAAATTCAAAAACCTGCGCGCCCCATTTCTATCGCGTGTAGACCGGCGAAGGCGCCTCGGGGACCGCGGTGCGCCGGCCGGTGGTCTGCACTTCGAAGCCGAAGGCTGCGGCCCGTGCCACGAAGAAGTCGACATTCTCATTCTTCGTGCGGTCGCCCAGGCTGACACGCTCGTAGCACTGATCGAGCGCGATGATGACGGTCTCGGCCAGACACGCGGGCACCAGGCCCGATCCGTAGCCCATGTCCAGCCGTCCTCGTGGATCGCCCGGCAGCCGGACGACCCCGCCGGGAATGACGTCCACTCCGTCCATCGCGGCGACCGAGGCATCAACATCGTAGGGCCGTCCGAGATCGAAGATGATACTGCCGGGCCGGACGTGCTCCGGAAACACGACCGGCGCGGGCTCCGAGGTTGCTGTGAAGATGATATCCGCCTCGCGCAGCGTATTCAGGCTGGTCGTCGCGTCAATGACCGCGCTCGGGTAGCGGCGTCGGAGCAGATCGCGGGATTGATCCAGTCGCTCCTGGCTCGTCCCCAGCATGATGAGCCGCCCCACGTGCTCGACGACCGCACGGCAGATCCCGAAGCCCACGACGCCGTTTGCGCCGACGACCGCCGCCGTCGTCCGCGACGGGTCGCGGCCCCCCGCGCGAAGCCGATCGAGCACCAAGGGGACCGCCATCCTCACGGTGCCCGCGGTATAGGCCCCGCCGTTCGTGATGGCAATCGACGACTGCGCCTGGACATCGATCCCCTTGTTCCCCACCACGGACCAGTATGCCCCCAATCCCAACACGGTGGCGCCCAGGTTCGCGGCCAGGTGGGCCGCCTGCACCGCCCGGTGCACGGCCAGGGCCGGCAAGGCGCGAATCTGATCGGGCAGCAGCGGCACGCCGATCAGGTAGACGCGGGCGCGGCGACCGTCGGCGGTGCGCACCGGATGGATATCGTCCACCTTCATCGGCCGCACGACGCGGGCCAGCCAGCGGATGGCGCGGTCGGAGACCAGACCCCGGCGTCGGAGCGGAGCGAGCCAGCGGAATCGCCTGGCTTCCCAGACGTCGTCGATCGTCATCGGGTGGATGAGGAACGCGCACACGACCTCCTCTCCATCCAGATGCGGCACCGGCAACCGATCGCCCAGCCGCGGTTCGGTTCCATCGATGATGCGCGCCAGGTGCTCTTTGTGGTTCCACAGAGTCGCAACCGCGAATGCCAGGCCGAGAAGGACATACGGGATCCGGGCGCCCGTCATCCAGAGCGCCACCGGCGCGCTCACGGCGGCGAGCACATTTGCAAGCGAAAGGTACCCCCATCGACGGCCCAGGAGCCGGGGGGCCGCGAGGACGACCACCGCGACGGCCGCGGGAACAGCCAGCGCTGCCCAGGGAATCGCACCAAGGGCCGCGATCGCCGCGGCTGCACCAACGGAGGCGGCCACGCCCATCACGCGCGCGAACGCCGGAGGGATCACCAGCCAGAACGGTGAGTACGCGTGCCCGATCACCACGGCGGCCGCGGAGGCGGCGAGCGACATGTCGGAGGGACTGATCCGGCTGGCAATCACGACGGCGAGGCTTCCTTTAATAACGTCGAGCGACACCGCCGCCGCCAGCGCGGGGAGGCCGGCTGCGGCGACCACGGCGCCCATGCCCAGATTGTGGGGGGAGAGGCGGCGCACATCGATGCCGCGCAGCCACCGTCCCGCAAGATATCCTGTGGGGATGCTGCCCAGCACCGCGGCCGCCAGGACAGCGAGCATCGCGGCGAGGGATCCGGCGGTCGTCACGCCCGCCGCCGGCGAGTCGGCTCGCGAACGTCCGCTTCGGGTTCCACGAGTCGCTTCAGGGTCAACGCATCCTTGACCGCGCAGCCACCAGGATCGTTGTTGAAGAAGACAAACACGTCGCCACGCTTTGCCCACGACGCAATGGCCGCCGCGTACTGACGCAGAAGCGCCTCAGGGTACGAGCGGCGAATCTGCCCGTCCGGGCCATGACGGCGCAGGTACGTCCAGGAACTCACCAGCGGCACCTCGATGGTCTCGGTCTCCGCGGGCCCGGTCGCGAGCTCCATGCCCTCAGTCACCAGGTTGAACGGACTGTCGGCAATCACCATCGCGGCATCGTGCCTCCGGAGCACCTTGTAGACCGCATCCGAATACCACGACCGCTCGCGGAACTCCAGGGCGTGCCTGAGGCGCCCCGCCCATCGCAGGCGCGGAGACAGGGTCTTGTTGATGACCGTCAGAAACTTATCCAGCCGCGGCGGATCGGCGGGCTGGCCGGGGGGCAGCTGCCAGAGCACGACGGACAGCTTGGCGCCCAGATGGCCGATCGCCTGAAAGAATGTCTTGAGAGGCTCCGCGGCATCCTCCAGCCGCTTGAGATGTGTGATGAAGCGGCTGCCTTTCACGACGAACCGGAAATGCGCCGGCGTGGCGCGGCGCCAGGCCTCACAGGTGGCCTTGGGCGGCGTGCGGTAGAAGGTGACATTCAGCTCGACCGTCGGGAACGTGGCCGAGTAATGGCTCAGCCACTGGTCGCGGCGCAGGTCCTCGGGATACAGCACGCCGCGCCAGTGATCGTAGGCGAAGCCCGACGTGCCGATCGCGACGGTCATCTTCGGCCGAATCATACCCTATTTCGTCCCGAAAAGGCGGTCTCCGGCATCGCCCAACCCCGGCACGATGTAGCCTTTGTCGTTCAGGTGGCTGTCGATGGCGCCCGTATAGATATCGACATCCGGATGGCTCTCGTGCACCTTCGCGATCCCTTCGGGAGCGGAGATGATGGCCATGACCTTGAGGTTTCGGCATCCCAGCTTCTTGAGGGTCTCGATCGCGGCCACGGCGGATCCGCCTGTGGCGAGCATCGGGTCGAGGATCATCACCTCGCGTTCGGCAATGTCGGGCGGAAGTTTCGCGTAGTATCCGACGGGCCGCAGGGTATCGTGCTCCCGGTAGATCCCGATGTGCCCCACGCGCGCGGTGGGGATCAGGCGCGTGATGGCTTCCTCCATCACCAGGCCTGCGCGCAGGATCGGGACGACGGCAATCTCCTGCCCGGCGATCGACCAGCCGGTCGTCGTCGCCAGGGGCGTTTCGACCTCGATCTGACGCACCGGATGGCTGCGTGTCGCCTCATACGCCATGAGCATCGAAAGCTCACGGGTCAATTCACGGAATTCTTTGTGCCCCGTGCGCTGATCCCGGAGGATCGTGAGCTTGTGGCGTATCAACGGGTGGTCGAACACGTGCACGTTGGGCATGTGGAGCCTCCCTGAAGGCGCGGCGGACGCGTTTACCGAAGATCAACGATAGCACACCGGCGCCGGCCTTCGGGAGGTCCTTCGATGCCACTGGAGACACACGATCCGGAACTGGCCGCCATCATGCGCCGCGAGCGCGCGCGACAGCGCGATGGCGTGGAGCTCATACCGTCCGAGAATTACGTCTCGGCTGCCGTGCTCGAAGCCATGGGCAGCATTCTCACCAACAAATATTCCGAGGGATATCCGGGGCGACGGTATTACGGAGGCAATGAGCATATCGATGAGGTCGAGCGTCTGGCCCAGAACCGCGCCAAATCGCTGTTCGGCGTCCCGCACGCCAATGTCCAGCCTTACTCGGGAAGTCCGGCGAACCTCGCGGTCTACCTGGCGACGTGCGACCCCGGCGACACCATCATGGGGCAGAACCTGCCGGATGGGGGACACCTGACCCACGGATGGAAGGTGAGCGCTACCGGCACGTACTACCGCAGCGTCCCGTACCACGTTCGGTCGGACGGTTACATCGACTTCGATGATGTCTGGCGTCTGGCGCGCGAGCACCGGCCGCGGCTGATCTGGTGCGGGGCGACGGCCTACGTGCGAGAGTTCCCATTCGCGGAGTTTGCGAAGGTCGCCGACGAGGTGGGCGCCTACTTCGCGGCCGACATCGCCCACGTCGCGGGACTGGTCGCCGGCGGCGCGCACCCGAGCCCCGTCCCGCACGCGCACATCATCACGACCACCACGCACAAGACACTGCGCGGACCCCGCGGCGCGATGATCCTGGTGAGCGAGCGAGGGGTGGCGAAGGACCGCGAGTTGCCCGACAAGGTCGATCGGGCGATCTTTCCCGGCCTGCAGGGCGGACCGCACGATCACACGACGGCGGCCATCGCGATTGCGCTGGGTGAGGCCGCGAAGCCCGAGTTCAAGGTCTACGCGGCGCAGATCGTCACCAACGCGAAGGCGCTCGCCGCGGCACTGCTCAAAGGCGGGTTCACACTCGTCACCGGCGGGACCGACAACCACATGCTGCTGGTTGACCTCACGTCGGACGGAATCGGCCGGGGCGTGTTCATGCAGGAGGCGCTGGATGCGGTTGGCATCACGGTGAACAAGAACGCGATCCCTGGTGAACCATCGTCGATGTTCTACCCCTCGGGAATCCGCCTGGGCACGCCCGCGGCGACGACACGCGGCATGCGCGAGCCGGAGATGCGGCAACTGGCGGGCTGGATGGCGCAGGTGCGCGGGGAGGCGCAGGAGTTTCAGCTTCCCGAAGATCGCGAAGATCGCGAGGCCCGGAATCAAGTGCTGCGCCAGTTCCGAGGGTGGATCAAGAACAACCGGCGCCTGACGGGGATCCGCGAAGAAGTGCGAGTGCTCTGTCGTCGGTTTCCGGTGCCGGGGATTTCGTAGAGTCCTCTCGCGCCGCAACGTCAGGAGGAGAAGCCTAGTGGCAGGTTCTATTCAGCGAATCATTTTCGGAGGCGGTCCCAAATCCTCATATGGCACTCGCACTATCAACGCGCGTGCTACTTTCGATGCTCCCGTTCGTATTTTGAGATCTTCTCCACCCGCGGGATATGCCGGCCGCCCTCAAAGGGCGTCGTGAGGAACGTCCGCACGATCTCCTTGGCGACCTCGGCGCCGACGATCCGCGCGCCGAGCGCGATCATGTTCGCGTCGTTGTGATACCGCGCCAGGCGGGCGGTCGTCACGTCGTGCACGACGGCGCAGCGAATGCCGAGCACTTTGTTGGCCGCCATCGACTCGCCGTTGCCGGTGCCGCCGAAGATCATGCCGCGCTCGGCCTCACCGCGTGAGACTGCCTCGGCCACGGCGATGCAGAAATCCGGGTAGTCTACAGGTTGAGGGGAGTTCGTGCCGAGGTCGCGCACCTCGTGCCCCATCTCGAGGAGCAGGCGCGCAATCTCGGCCTTGAGGATTACCCCCGCGTGGTCTCCTCCGACGCAGATCCGCATCGCTCTACCTCGCCGCCACTGGCGCTCTGCGGTGCACGGGCCCGGCATCCAGCACAACGTCAACTTTGTCGCCCAGGATAAAGACCACGTGCTGCGCCGTGGGGACCGGCGGGGCTCCGGGCCGCGGCGGCGTGGCCACGATCGGCGTGTCGGCGTCGCGCATGAGCGTCACGGGGATGGGGTCGCGAGAGTCGTCGAGCCGCTGCAGCGTTTCGGGCGCCGCACCGGTCGCCACACAGAGGCGCCTCACGGCCTCGGGATCGATCGCCGAGCAACCCACCACATACCCCTCGGTCGTGGGAAAGGCCAGCAGCCCGCCGGACCGCAAGACCTCAACGGCTTTGCGCGGCGCCGTCGTTTCCGCGGGATCGACGCGGATGATCGAGACCGGCGCCGGTTCGTGCGGCGCAGAATAGAACGAAAGACTATAGTAACTCACCGGTCCCCCTGCGGACGCCAGTGGCCTTCAGGATGCGCTCTTCAATCGCGCCCCGACAACACGGTCCCAGCCCAGGCCATCTTTGCGGGTGTGCGCGGCCTCGTAGACGTCCGCCCGGCGCAAGAGTTCGACCACACGCGGCGCCTGGCCTGCTGAGACTTCCATCATGAGCCACCCGCCGGGGCGCAGCAGCGCCGGCGCGCCATCGATCAGCCTGCCGTGAAACCGCTCGGCGCCGCCCCGGGTGAGCACGGCCACCGACGGCTCAAAGTCGCGAATCTCCACCGGTAATGAGGCAGCCGACTCGGCGGCGACGTAGGGCGGATTGCAGGCGAGCACGTCGAGGTGAAAACCACCGGCGTGGACAGCCGCGGCGACCGGCGCCAGAAGATCCCCTTTGAGGAAGCGCAACCGGCCGGACACGGCGTGGCGGGTGGCATTGGCGCGGGCAACCTCCAGTGCATCGGTGGAGATGTCAACCGCGAGGACCGTAGCGTCCCCGCGCAGCACCGCGACGCTGACGGCGATCGCGCCGCTGCCGGTGCCGACGTCCGCGATGACGGGCGAGGGGATGGCGGCCACGGCTTCGAGCACCGCAGCGACGAGCACCTCGGTCTCGGGCCTGGGGATCAAGACCCGCTCGTCGACCAGGAAATCCAGCCCCATGAACTCTCTGTGACCGACGATGTAGGCCACGGGCCGGCCGCGCACTCGGTCGGCCAGAAGGGCCTGGTATCGCGCCCACGCCTCGGGTGCGACGGGACGGTCCCAGGCGAGATACAGGTCCGTGCGGTTCAATCCGAGAGTGTGCCGGAGGAGGACCTCGGCGGAGATGGCCGCCTCTTCGATACCCGCCGCCGCCAGGTGCTCGCGCCCGGCGTGCCAGGCCTCGGCGACGGTCACTCGACCGCGGCGAGCTGGGCGGCCTGTTCGGCCGCGGTCAGCGCGTCAATGAACTCGTCGAGGTCTCCGTCAAGGACGGTCGCGATCTGGTGCACGCTGTGGCCGATGCGGTGATCGGTGACACGGTTCTGTGGAAAGTTGTACGTGCGGATCTTCTCGCTGCGCTCGGCGGTCCCCACCTGCGCCCGGCGCTGCTTGGCGATCGCCTCGGCCTGCTCGCGCTCGGCCCGCTCCAGCAGGTGCGCGCGGAGAATCCGCATCGCCTTCTCGCGGTTCTGGAACTGCGAGCGCTCGTCCTGGCAGGCGACGACGATCCCGGTCGGCGTGTGCCTGATACGCACCGCGGTCTCGACCTTGTTGACGTTCTGGCCGCCGGCGCCGCCGGCACGGTATGTCTCGATCTCGATCTCATCGGGGCGGATCGCGACCTCCACCTCTTCCGCCTCAGGGAGCACCGCGACGGTCGCGGTGGACGTATGGATTCGCCCAGACGATTCGGTCACCGGGACACGCTGGACGCGATGGACCCCGCTCTCATACTTCAGGCGGCTGTACGCGCCGCGCCCGCTGATCCCAAAGATGATCTCTTTGAATCCGCCGATGCCGGTGGGATTCGCGGACAGCACCTCGGACTTCCAGCGGCGGCGTTCGGCGTAGCGCGCGTACATGCGGAAGAGCTCGCCGGCGAACAACCCGGCCTCATCGCCGCCAGTGCCGGCCCGGATCTCGACGATGATGTTCCGGTCGGCGAACGGGTCGCGCGGCAGCAGCAGCGTGCGGAGCTCGGCCTCGAGTTCGCTCAGGCGCTCGCGCAACCGGGTTGCTTCGCTGCGCGCGAGCGCGCGCAGCTCCACATCGGACTCGTCGCGCGCCATCGCCTCGGCCTCGCCCGCCTGCCGCTCGGTATCGCGGTAGACGCGGAAGCGCGAAACCGGGAGCTCGAGCTCGCTGTGTTCGCGCGCGGTCTGTTGATAGCGTGATTGGTCCCCAAAGATCGCCGGGTCGGCCAGCGCCGCCGCCACGGCCTCATAACGGGCCTCCATCGCCTCCAGCCGCGCGCGCATGCTCTGATCCACGCAGAATCACCGCCCCGATTATAGCACCGGCGTCCCGGAGGCCTTCGCTCGCCGTTCCAGGACGATTCATCAGGCGCCTCCCTGCACTCTCCTCGCGCGTTCCGCCGCGCGCCGGCGCCGCTCGCGGCGGTCGTGCAGCGCGCTGCGAAGGGCGGGACCCGCGAGCAGGAGCACGGCAAGGAGGATGGGGACGACGGCGAGCCCCCACAGCGCCGCCTGGAGCCCCAGGCGCGTCCGCGCGGTCCCGCGCTCGACCACCTCGTGTGCCCGGCGTGCGGCACGCTCCGCGCGCACCGCGGCGGTCAGATCGAACCTGCGCAGCGCGTCGGCAGCCCGCAACCCTTCCACGTACGCCTCCGCGCCGCCGGGACGTGAGACCAGGCCTCCGGGCGTGCGGGCAAGCGTCGTCCGGTAAATGAGCTCGGCCGCGCGGCGGTAGTCGGAGAACTCTGTGTCCGTCACACTCGGCGCAGCCACGTGCTCCAGGCGCGCCCGCCAGCGTTTCTCGGCCTCAGGCAGCGGCATGCCGAAGTGTCGTTCGAAGATCGAGCCGAAATCATACCAGCGGCGACCGACGGCCTCGGCGAACGTGACAACGACCCGCAGATCGCGCGCCTCGGCGAGGAACGCGAGGAACGACACGCTCTGGACGTACGATGCCGGCAGAGAACGGCTGAAATCCAGTTGATGGACGATTGACTCGATTGGCGGCAGCCCGCCGCGATCCATGAACAACCGCGCATGCACATGGCTGTCGACGCCGGCCAGGCGGTCGGCGATGAGATCCGCCAGACCCCAGGTGAGCATGGGAATCCCTTGTCCCTGGCGCTGGAGCGCGACGGCACGCGCGATCTGATACGGTGAAATCGCAGCAGGGTCCCCAGTATAGATCGTTCCCCACCCGTGGACCACGTCACGAAGTGTCGCGAACCGCCACCAGTCCTCTCGAAACTGCGCGGCCGATGGATAGAGCGGGTAGATCAGCAGGCCGGGGGCGTCCAGACCGCTGTCGCGGTTGATGAGCATGAGGAACTCATCGAGACGCGCGACCACGGCCCCGGCGTCCGCAGCCCCACGAGTCTCTGGGATGACGTAGACGGCCGTCCGAGACCCTGTGAGGGCCTGCCAGGGCGCCACGGTGGGCGCACTGGACTGCCCCGCGTACGCGGCCGGAGTACCGGCGGCGATGGCGCTGGCGACGGCAACGAGGATCGTCGAACGGCGGACCAGCGAACGGGCGACGGCTAGACTTTGAGGCCGTACTTGCGCGCGAACTTCTGGACGCGCCCCTCCGCGTCGACGAACTTGCGCTGCCCCGTGTAGAACGGATGGCATTTGGAACAGATCTCGACGCGAATGTCCTTTTTGGTGGATCCGGTCACAAACGTCTCGCCGCATGCGCAGATGACACGCGCCTGGTGGTACTCTGGGTGAATGCCCGACTTCATGACCCTCTCCTCATCGATGCGTGGACAATGACAATGCGACAGCAAGCGCGATTATAGCAGAGCCGCGACGCTGACGGTAGAGTGTGGTGCCCGGGCCTCTAGCGGAGGTACTGCAGCGGGTTCACGGCGACGCCGTTGATGCGGACTTCGAAATGCACGTGCGCGCCGGTGCAGACTCCGGTGCAGCCGACGCGGGCGATCATCTGGCCCCGCTTGACCCGCTGGCCGGCAGCAACAAGAAGCTCAGAAGCGTGGCCGTAGACTGTCACCAGGCCGCCGCCATGATCGACATAGACGACCTGACCGTAGCCGTTCCTCACTCCCGAGTACTCGACGATCCCGTCGCGCGTCGCGTAGATCGGCGTACCGTGCGGCGAGGCCAGGTCGATGCCTTCGTGGTGGCGTCGGTACCGCCGCCAGCCGAACCGGGACGTGATGATGCCGCGCGTCGGCCACAAGAACACGCGGTCGGGCCCCACCTGGGCCGGAGGCTTTACCGCGCCCTTTCGGGCTTCCACATTACCCGGCTCAGGCACAGGCGCGGTCGGACGCGTTGGGATCATCAGGCGCCGGCCGGGTTTGATCACATCGCCCTCGCGCAGACCATTGTGCGTGAGCACGTCCTCGACCCGCACGCCGTACGCCGCGGCAATCTTCCAGGGGGTTTCGCCCGGAGCCACGACGTGCGCCACGGTGGCGCCGGCCGGATCGGCCCGCCGGGACGCGGGCCCGGCGGGCTGGACCGACGTCTTTGCAGGCTGTACGTCAGCCACTCCAGGCTGCGCGGCCGTCTTTGCGAGAGGGACTAGGGCTGGCGGAGTAGCCGCGGTCTTGACGGAAGCGGGGGTCTCCTGGCGCGGCGGTGCTGCCGCAACCCATTGCACGCGGAGAGAAGAAAGGACGCTCAGCCGATTGGACTCCGCCCGCGATTCCAAAAGCGCGCCGTATTGGCGCGCAACCCCCCACGCGGTGTCCCCGGCGACCGCGGGCTGCGTCACCGCACTTTTGCTGGTTGCCATGTGAGTCCGCGCCGCTCGCGCTCCCAGGCGACTCCTGGCAATCTGCTGGAGGGCTACCTCTGGGGACGGGACAATCGCGGCAATGCGAAGTGCCGGCCGGGCCGCGGCCGGCGCCAGAGGCGCCGGCGTTGATGCTGACGACATCACGGCCGCCCCAAAGGGAGCAATGAGTGTGTACGACGCCAGAAACGCGATTGGTACGGCCGCTCTGCGCACACGAACCTCCGTCCAGGTCCGAGTCGGCAACAGCCACCGGCGTCGGCTGCAGGGTCGGTCGCTTCAAGCGTGCATATTTTCACACACGCGCGGGCTGCGTGCGTGCCGTGCGATGCGGAATCCCTGAAAGCGTCAGCGTCGAGAGACGATCGTCGGGTTCGACACCAGTACGTTCGTTCCTGCCGATCGTCCGTTCTGCTCGACGAAAATTTGTACTACGCCCCGTTCTCCTCCGAACTCTTGACGATCGAGCGCAGGAATGCGACGTTATTGGCCGTCTTGCGCAGTCGATCCAGGATGAGTTCGGTCATGGCCACTGTGTCGAGCTGTTCCAGACTCTTGCGCAGGACCCAGACCTTGCGCAACTCCTCGTCGGTGAGCAGCAACTCTTCCCGTCGCGTGCTGGACATCTTGATGTCGATGGCCGGGAAGGTCCGGCGCTCCTGGAGCTTCCGGTTCAGGTGCATCTCCATGTTGCCCGTGCCCTTGAACTCTTCATAGATCACATCGTCCATCCGGCTGCCTGTATCGATCAGGGCGGTGGCGATGATGGTGAGGCTGCCGCCCTCCTCGATCTTGCGGGCTGCGCCGAAGAACCGCTTGGGGCGGTGCAGGGCCGCGGGATCGAGACCGCCGGACAGCGTGCGGCCAGATGGCGGGATGACCAGGTTGTTGGCCCGCGAGAAACGCGTCAGGCTGTCGAGCAGGATGACGACATCCCGTCCTCCCTCGACCAGACGCTTGGCGCGCTCGAGCACCAGATCCGCGACCTGGATATGCTCTTCCGGCGCCCGGTCGAAGGTGCTGGCGACGACCTCCGCCTCGACCGAGCGGCGCATATCGGTGACTTCTTCGGGGCGCTCGTCGAGCAGCAATACCATGAGGTAGATCTCGGTGTGGTTCTGGACAATGGACTGGCCGATCTTCTTGAGAATCGTCGTCTTCCCGGCCTTGGGCGGGGACACGATCATCCCCCGCTGGCCCTTGCCGATCGGCGAGAAGAGATCGATGACTCGCACGGTCGGATCCGACTCCGGAAGCTCGAGTTTGATCCGTTCGTGCGGGAAGACCGGCGTGAGTTGCTCGAACCCAGGGCGCGTGCGCGCCTGCTCGGGATCGAGGCCGTTGACCGCCTCTACCCGGAGCAGCGCGAAGTATTTCTCGTTGTCTTTGGGGGGCCGGACCTGGCCGAGCACCTCGTCCCCGACCCGCAGACCAAAGCGCTTGATCTGCGAGGGCGAAACGTAGATGTCCTCGCTCCCCGGCAGGTAGCCGTTGGTGCGCAGGAACCCGTAGCCTTCCGGCATGATCTCGAGGATCCCGGCGCGGATCTCGAGGCCGGCGGCTTCGGTCTGCTTCTGGAGCACCCGCATGATCAACTCCTGCTTCCTGAAGCGGCGAAAGTTGGCGATGTTGAGCTCTTTGGCAAGGTCCTGGAGCTCATTGAGGGTTTTGGACTCTAACTCAGCTATCGGCACAGCAGATCCACCTCTCTGGTGTATACCCGACTAGACCCGAGATTTCCGGGCTTCGAGGTCGGCTTTCAATCGGCGGGCGTCGGCGAGGAACCGGTCCAACCCGATGTCGGTGAGCGGGTGCTTGAAGAGCTGCTCCATGACCTTGAACGGCATCGTGACAATGTCGGCACCGGCAAGCGCCGCCTCGACCACATGGACCGGGTGCCGCAGGCTGGACGCCAGGACCTTCGCCTCGAACGAATAGTTGCGGAAGGCCGCGCAGATGTCGCGCACCACCTGCATGCCGTCCATGCCGGCGTCATCCAGGCGCCCGACGAAGGGGCTGACGAACGAGGCGCCGCCCTTGGCGGCCAGCAGCGCCTGCGGCAGCGAGAATACCAGGGTGACGTTCACCCGAATATTCTTGGCCCGGAGCGCCTTCAGCGCTTTGAGGCCCTCGGGTGTGATCGGCACCTTCACGAACACATTGGGCGCCCAGGTGGCAAACTGCTCGCCCTCGCGAATCATGCCCTCGGCGTCTACCGTCGTCGTCTCGACGCTGACCGGCCCTTTGACAAAACTTGTGATCTCTTCGATCAAGGCCCGGTGGTCCTTCCCTTCTTTGCTCACGAGCGTCGGGTTCGTCGTCACGCCGTCGAGGATGCCCCACGAATGTGCCGTGCGGATCTCTTCCACGCTTCCCGTATCAAGAAAGAACTGCATGGTCCTCACCGCCCTGTGGCTTCGATATAGATGGCCTCACCGGCGTCGGTGGGCTTCAGCATCTTGAGCTGGTCGCCGGGCCGCAGCTGCAGCAGGAGGACCGGGTTGTCATTGCGGTAAACGGCGCTGACGACCGCGACGCGGTGCGAACGGATCTGCCTGTTGCTGTCTTCAACCACGACCACCGGAGGCGGCCCGCCGCGGACCTCCCGCAGCGTCGCCGTCGTGTAATCGTAGCGGCCCTGCGCCTCCATCATGGCGTTGAGGGTGACGATGGCCTCGCCTCGGGTCGCGGTCCGCCCGGGTCTGAACGTGTTGTCCGCCAGCGGAACCACCAGCTTCCGCTCGATGGCCAGCACGATGTGCGGCCGGATCTCCGCAGGGATGTCGCGCGCGTCGGCGACTTGCAGCGGGTCGTTGGCTTTGCGAAGCGCGTCGGCCTCCAGACCGAGCCCGCGAACGGCGAACGCCGCGAGGTCGCCCCGTGTGATCGGCTGGCGGGGCCGGAACGTGTTGTCGGGAAAGATCGGGATCAGCCCGCGCTGAAACCCGATCACCACGACCGTCTGATTCTCCTTTGTCGTGTGCATGCCCACGAGCTCGTACCGGCCGGGCTTCACCGGCTGGTCATTCTGATCGAGCTGCTTCCACCGCGTCTGATACGACAGCGTCTGGTTGGCGGCCAGGGGGAGCGGGCGTTCGTTTGGCTGGAACGGGCGGTTCAGCGACCACCGGGCGATCTCGTTGCCCTCTATGTCCCGGATGACGAAGTCGTGGAACTGGGTCGTCGCGTACTCGAACCAGGCGTCCTGCAGCCAGAAGACCTTCAGACCGGCCTTCGGCGCGACCTTGCCCTCATCGACGACCTCGACGGTCGAACCATCGGCCTTCACTTCAACGATCCGGACCCGGGCGACAAGATCGCGTGTGACACCCTGCTGCGTCCGGTTCTCGACGTACAGTTCGCCCTCATAGCCGACTTTGAGCCCATCGCGCTCGCTGAGCTTGATGCGGTGGCGCCCCCGCTCCCCGCTCATCATCTCGGTCTCGCGGCCGGGCCCCACATTGGCAATGGTCAGGGTAAGCTCGATCTCTTCAGTTGGCGAGTAGGAGGCTTTGTTCGTCGACAGCGTGTAGACGACGCTGCCCTTCTTTATTTCTACCTTCCGGGCCGAGACCGTGCCGAGCGTTGTAGCCGCGGCGACGGCCGCGCGATCGGCCGGGGGAATTTGGTCGATGTCTCGGAAGTCGGGTTGCCTGCCGCCCGACGGAATGCCGACCATCCGGCCGAGGAACTGCGCCATGTCCAGCCGGGTCAGCGGCTCGTCCGGTGCCAGCCGGCCGTCGGGAAGGCGGACGACGATGCCCTTGGCCGCCAGACGCTCCGCGGCTCGCCGGGCCGGATGATTGGTCATGTCGTTGAAGATCTGCGCGGCGGCCGGCGCCGCCACGAGGCATACGACCGCGATGACCGCGGCTGCGCGCGCGCGAATGCTCATGCTGGAAACGCCTCCTTCAACCTGGTTGCCTGCGTGCAGGACGAACTCTTATTTGAGGTCATGGCCGATATGGGTCATGCATCGCCTGGGACGCGGCCCTGATATGTTTTTCGTTTTGAGCAGACCCGAGGATGGTCGGCAGGCCACCTCTGCGAGCGGCCGCCATGTGCGTTCCACGGATATTCGTATCATAACATAGGCAAGCCGCGCAAGAGCCTGAGCCGGCCTCGTGGCGCGCTACATGCGGTCGGGGGCCGAGACCCCCAAGAGCCCGAGGATGCGGCGGAGCACGATTCGCGTGGCGTCGACCAGGGCAAGGCGGGCGGCGGTCAGGGACGCATCGTCGGTCAGCACCCGGCAGTGCGTATAGAACACATGGAACGCTTCCGCCACCTCGCGGGCGTAGGCGCAGAGGCGGTGCGGCTCGCGTCGCAGCCCCGCCGCGCGGATGACCTCGGGCAGCTCGGCGAGGACATGGATGAGCGCGGCCTCGCGCTCATCCTCGAGACGGTCCAGCGGCGCCTCCGCTGTGGCCGTCCGGGCCGTCGGGTTCCCGGCGCTCAACAGTCCGGCTTCGCGGAGAATGCCGGCGATGCGCGCGTGAGCGTACTGCACGTAGTAGATCGGGTTGTCCTGCGAGTGCTGCAACGCCAGACCGACGTCAAAATCCATTGGGATAGTGAACGAGGTCATCGCATAGAAGTACCGCGCCGCGTCAACCCCCACGGCCTCGATGAGGTCACGCAGCGCGACGAACTCCCCCCGCCGTCTCGACATCCGAAGCGCCTCGCCTTCGTTCTTGAGGCGGACATGCTGGTGGATGAGGATCTCAAACGCATCGCGCGGTACCTCGAGCGCCGCCAGTGCGCCTTTCAGCCGCTCGACAGCGCCGATGTGATCGATCCCCCAGACGTCGATCAACTGCTCGGATCCCCGCGCCAGCTTGTCGAGATGGTAGGCGATGTCGCGGCCAAAATACGTCGCCTCGCCGCTGCCCCGGACGATCACCCGATCCTTGTCGTCGCCAAAGGCGGTCGAGCGAAACCAGAGATTGCCATCGCCCTCATAGAGGACACCGCGCTCGCGCAGCGCCGCCACCGCGCGATCGACAGCCCCCGACCGCACCAGCGCGCGCTCGCTGACCCAGATGTCGAAGCGTATCCCGAACCGCTCCAGGACCTCGTGGGCATCGGCGACCATGGCCTCGACGCTGACATCGCGGAAGTGGTCGAGCCGCGCATCCTCCGGAGCCCGAAGCCAGGCATCGCCGTCCTTGGCCGCGATACCCCGCGCCAGGTCGACGACGTAGTCTCCACGGTACCCATTCTCCGGGAGATCCTTGAGTTGCCCAAGCAGTTCGAAGTACCGTGCCTCAACGGACAACGCCAGATGTCGCACCTGCTCGCCGGCATCGTTGATGTAATACTCGCGTGAGACACGATATCCCAGAGCCGCCAGGAGATTCGACAGCACGTCGCCGACCACGGCACCGCGGCCGGTGCCCACATGCAGCGGGCCCGCGGGGTTGGCGCTCACGAACTCGACGTTGACGCGCCGGCCGGCCCCCACGGTCTGGAGGCCGTAGTCTTCCCCTAATCGACAAATCGTCGCGACGAGTTCGCGTTTCCAGGGCCAGGCAATCCTGATGTTGATGAACCCCGGCCCTGCGACCTCCAGGCGGGCGATGCGGTCTGGGGATGCAGCATACGAATCGATGAGGCGCTGAGCGATGTCGCGGGGTTTACCGCCGGTGTGCTTCGCGAGCACCATCGCCGCGTTCGTGGCGTAGTCGCCGAAGCGCCGGTCTTTAGGGATCTCAACGTCAAAGGCGGGGATTTCTCCAGCAGCGATGGCGCTCGAGGCGATTGCACGCGAGATGGCCTGTGTAATCTGTGCGCGCAAGGCATCGCGGAACATTATCTCACTATATGCGATCTCTCACGGAATCCGCAAACGCCCGTCCGCGCCGACGGTGAACATTGGGGCGAAGGCAACTTCCCACGTGTAGCCGTCGGGATCGGCGAAGTACCCGGAGAAACCACCCCAGCTGGTTTTGTGCGCGGGCTTCACGATTTTGCCACCGGCTTTCGCTGCCATCTGCTCCGCTCACGCTCAGGCGCGGGCACGAACTTTCCGAGGACGCGCGGACCGGCGGCACCGGTGGCGCTCGGCACATTCGTCGCCATGCCGGCGACAGCGTCCGAGGCCATCAACGCAAACGCCATCGCTTCCTTTAACTTGCCGTTGACTCCGAACTCCTCGCACAGGCGCACCGGCACCCCCAGTCCGTCGGCGATCCTGCGGCGGAGGAAGCCGTTGTACGCCCCACCGCCGCTGACGATCACCTCGTCGAGCCCGGCGCGGGGGATGAGGAAATCGCGATAGGCCCGCGCGATCGAATCGGCCGTCAGTGCCGACACGGTGGCAATCGTATCCTCAGACGACAGGCGCCGCCGTCGCGCTTCCTCCAGCAGGCGAGCGGCGAACCGCCGTCCGTAGACCTCTCGCCCTGTCGATTTGGGGGGCGGCATGCGGAGATAGGGATCGTCGAGCAATTCCGCGAGCCACGATGCATGCACACGGCCGCGCGACGCGGTCGTGCCGTCGCGATCAAACGCCTCGGCACCGGAGGTCACCATCTGCATCATAGCGTCGATGATCATGTTGCCGGGCCCCGTGTCGAACGCCAGAATCGCGCGGGCGTCGGTCGTCGAGCCGATGCCCGCGGGCAGATACGCGACGTTGCCGATCCCGCCGATGTTCTGCACCGCCCGGGTGCGCTCTGGATGGCGAAACACCACGAAATCGAAGTACGGCACCAGCGGCGCGCCATGCCCGCCGGCCGCCATGTCGGCAACGCGGAAATCCGCGACGACGGGCACGCCCGTGCGTTCTGCGATGACGGCCGCCTCCCCGATCTGGAGCGTTGCACCACCGGGAGGGGGAATGTGCCAGACGGTTTGTCCGGCCGAGCCGATCAGGTCGACCTGCGCTGCCGTCAGGCCCGCCTGCGCGATAACGGCCAAGGCGGAGGCGGCGAACAGCTCGCCCAGGCGAAAGTGAAATCTGGTGATGCGGTCGACGGTCCCGGTCGGCGGATCGAAAATCAAGAACAACTCATCGCGATCGGCCGCGGGAAGCGGCGCTGTCAGGCCGGCGACCAGCCGCAGTCGCGCGTCAACCCCAGCACCAACGATCTCGACCAGCGCGGCATCGATGCCGTCGGCCGAGGTCCCTGAGATGAGGCCGACGACCAGTTTGGGATCTTTCCGTGCCAGATCATCGGTGGCACGCATGTTATTCGGGACGCCGCCGGCGCGGTGCGACGCGCCGTGGACCGGGCCTCTTCCCCACCGCGTCGCTCACGTGTCCGCCCGCCTGCCTCAGCTGCTCCTCCGCTTCGCCGCGATTAATACTGCGCAGCGCCATCACGATCGCCACCTTGGCGTTGCCGCCGGCATCGTCGAGTATGCGGGCGCTCGCTTCCGGATCGAGCCCGGTCGCAGCCGCCACCATGCGGCGCGCGCGATCAGCGAGCTTCCGGTTGCCCTGCGTCATATCCACCATCAGGTTGGAGTACACCTTCCCCAGCCGCACCATCGCGGCGGTGCTGATCATGTTGAGCACAAGCTTCTGGGACGTGCCGGCTTTCAATCGCGTCGATCCGGTCAGCACCTCCGCGCCGACGGCGGGCGTGATCACGACGTCCGCCATCGTCGCCAGCGGTGAACCGGGAACGTTGCTCAGACCGATCACCGGCGCGCCACGCTCGCGGGCTTCCTCGGCCGCGCCCAGCACAAACGGTGTCATTCCGCTGGCTGCGATCCCGACGACGACGTCCCGCGGGCTCACCATCGCCGCGGCGACCTGGGCACGCCCTTCGACGCGGTCGTCTTCCGAAGCGGCCGCGGACCCGATGGTCGCCTGCGTGCCGCCGGCTACGATCGCCTTCACCAGATCGGGACTGACCCCAAACGTCGGCGGCCACTCGAGCGCATCCAGCAGGCCGATACGGCCGCTCGTCCCGGCGCCGACGTAGATGACGCGACCGCCGGCGCGGATCGCCCGGACAACCTCGTCCACGGCGCGGGCGATGCGGGGGATTTCCCTGCGAACGGCCTCGGGCACGCGGCGATCTTCATCGTTCATAAGGCGCAGGATCGCCGTCGTCGACATGCGGTCCAGGGCCCGTGACCGGGGGTTGCGCTGCTCGGTCCCCAGCGCGCCATAGTCCCCCGGCGGTCGCGTATGCACCTCTCGTCTGTGACGCGTCCGTCTTTGGCTCGCGCGACGCTTCTTCATGCTCCTCCCGTGTCCAAGCGCCCGATGAGCGCACCGATATCACAACCCGCAGCCTGAGCCGCGAGCAACGCTGCTCCGACGTCGGGAGAAAAACGCGCCTCCACCAGTTGCGCGGTGGAGCGGCCGGCACGTAGCGCGCGCACCATCGGCTCGCGGATCGCTTCCCCTGCCTTGAACATCCCACCGGTGGGTACGAGTGGAAAGCCGGCGCGCTCCCATCCGAGCGTGCGCGCCACCGCCGCAATCATGGCCGCCAGCCCCTCACCGGCGCGGGTGAGGATCGCGAGCGCCACCGTATCGCGATCGCGCGCCGCCGCGACCACAAGAGGCGCCAGCGACGCGATCTCGTCGATGTTAAGCGTCTTGACCGTCATCTTCAGGGACGCCAGCGACCCCAGCCCAAAGCGCCGCGCGAGAGCGCCGGTGAGTGTGGTCTCGCCGCCGCGACCGTCGTGGGCGCGCATTGCAGCCCGCAGCGCGCCGCGGCCGACCGCGTACCCGCTGCCTTCGTCGTCGAGCAGCGGCCCCCATCCGCCCGCGCGCGCCCGGCGGCCCGTCTGGTCGACCCCGAACGCAATCGATCCGGTACCAGCAATGATGACGATTCCCGGTTGCAGCACGGTACCACCCGCCAGCGCGGCCGCCGCGTCATGATCGACGACGACAGTCTGGGCAAGCCCGGCATCGCCGAGCGCGCGGGTGAGCCGCTGATGCACCGTAGGATCATCCGCTCCGGCGAGCCCTGCGCCAAGCGCCGCGACAGGCGCGGCTGTGCCCGCGTGGCCGAGTGCCTCGCGCGCGGCACTCACAACGATGCCGGCGGCTTCCTCCGGCTCGCGGTGGTAGGCGCTACTCGACCGCACCTCCGATCGTCCGAGGACCGCGCCCCTCTCCGAAATAACGACTGCCCGGGTTTTCGTCGCGCCGCCGTCGACTCCAAGCAGCAATCGCTGGCTCGGTTGCTCAACCATCGCAGGCCTCGATGAGCGCGTCATGAAACACCGGACGGAATTTGATGATCGCGTCATCCACGCGGGGATGTACGCGGTTGGTCAGCAGGACGATCGCAAGAGCCCGCTGCGGATCGACGAGGAGCGAGGTGCCGGTGAAGCCGGTATGTCCGAACGCCGTCGTGGACACGCGCGTGCCGAGGAAAGGCCATCCGCGCAGTGCCCACCCCAGCCCGCGGGGCTCGGAGGCGAGTCCCGGTGTTTGAGTCTTCGTCGCCTCCGCGACGGTCTCGTGGCGCAGAATGTGCGCGCCCTCCAGCACGCCGCCCGCGAGCATCACTCTTCCAAACCGGGCCAGGTCCGCCGCCGTGCCGAACAGGCCGGCGTGGCCCGCGATGCCGCGACCAACATGCCAGGCGTTGCCGTCGTGGACTTGCCCGCGCAGCAGGTTCGACCGCCAGCGGAATCGCCGGCCGAGCCCCTGTGCGGCCGCCCTACCCCGCTCATAAGCGTTGCCGATCTCCGTTGCCGCGCACCGCGTGCGCCACGATCGCGGTGCCACGAAACGAGTGCACGTCATTCCGAGCGGCTCGAAGATGTGCCTGCGCGCATGAGTGTCGAGTCGCGCGCTCAGGCGTTCAACCAGATCACCCAGCACAATGAACCCGAGATCGCTGTATTCAATTCTGGTTGCCGGTGGCGCTACGGCAGGTGTCGCGCAGATCCGCGCGACGGCTTCTCTGATCGAGCGGCAGGCCGGTGTCGGTGGGCCGCCGGCGCGTCCGGGTCCGGGCAGATACAGCATCTCCCACGCCGGCAGACCAGAGGTGTGTGCCAGGAGATGGCGGATGGTCGCGGTGGCTTTTCCCTCCTGGGCGAAGTCCGGGAGATAGCGCGCGACCGGGGCGTCGAGGTCAATCTTGCCTTGCTCCCACAGCCGCAGGATCGCCGTCGTGGTCGCGACGGGCTTCGTCAGGCTGGCGAGATCGAATATGGTATCGGCGCGCATCACGACGCGGCGCGGTGTCACCTGCGCATGGCCGAAGGCGTCCAGAACCAGGCGCTGGCGTCCCCGGGCGACCGCCACGACGGCGCCTGGAAACACTCCGCGTGAGATGCCGTCGGCGACCTGCGTGCGTACGGCCTCACGTACCCGCCGCGTCACGCGGCTGTCGCGAGCGGCCAGCTCTGGGAGACGATGCTTCACGACATGAAGTCGAGGAACTGCCTGCGCGGTCCCGTAGGGCTCTCTCTGCGAGAGGGTTCCCCGCCGCACAGGACCTCCCTCCTCATCCAGCGAACGACTGCTGGACAACCCAGCCGCACGCCGGAGGTGTTCACACATGATGCGCTGGATCGCTCTACCAGCCGCAGTGTTCGTTGTGCTCGCCGTAATGGGGCCGGCCGCGCCGGCGCCCGCTCCCGCTGCCGTGCTGCGTGTTGGGATGGAGGCTCAACCCACGACGATGGACCCTGGGCTTTCCACCGACCTGTACTCGCAGCAGGTGTATTCGCATGTCCTGGAACCGTTGCTGCAACTCGACACGGACGGGGTGCCGAAGCCAACTCTCGCCGAGTCCTGGACGGTTTCAGCCGATGGCCGCGTCTGGACGTTCAGGCTCCGCCAGAACGTCAAGTTTCATGACGGCAGCGACTTCACCGCCGAGGACGTCAAATTCACTCTCGACCGCATCCTCAACCCCGATACGCGGTCCCCGCAGCGTGGCCTGCTGTCACAGATCAGCGCCGTGGACGCCGCGGACCGCACCACGGTGCGCATTACGACCCGAGCCCCGTTCGTCCCGATCCTGACGAACCTGGCTACCGCCGCGTACATCCTACCCCGAGCCTACCATACGCGCGTTGGGCGGGATTTCGCTCGCCGGCCGGTCGGCACAGGCCCTTACAAGTGGGTCGAATGGGTTGCCGATGAGCGCATCGTGCTCGAGGCCAACCCCGACTACTATGGGGGCCGCCCGGCGATGGAGCGGGTGCAGCTCCGCTTCATTCCCGAAGCCAGCGTCCGCCTTGCCGAGCTGGAGTCGGGGGGAACGGACCTGATCGCCGGTGTGCCGGCGCAGGACCTACGACGACTGCGCGTCAGCCTGCTGTTGGACCTGCACGAGGTCATTGGCACCAACTACCGGCTCATGGCTTTCAATACATCGGTCAAGCCGTTCGACGACGTGCGGGTACGTCAGGCCATTGCGCACGCGGTCGACAAACAGAAGATAGTGGACGTCGTCTGGCCGGGCCGCGGGGTCATCGCGGAAGGGCCGATTCCTCCAACATCCTGGGCCCACGACGAGCGCTTCAAGGGCCTCGGGTTCAACTTGAGCCGGGCGAAGCAGCTGATGGCCGAAGCCGGGCATGCCGGCGGCTTCGATATGAACTACTTGATCACCGCCGGCGAGGAGAGCCAGCGGGAGGTCGCCTTGATCATCGATCAATTGAAGCAGATCAACGTGAACGTCAAGGTCACGGCGGTCGAGTTTCCCACCCTGCTCGACCGCCTGCTGAAGGCAAACTACGACGTCCTGCGGGTCGGCTGGACGGTCAACCCCGAACCCGACGCGCTGCTCTACAGTCCATTTCACACCTCGGCGATTGGCGGCTTCAACTTTACAAAGTACCGCAATCCTCGGGTGGACGAGCTGCTCGATCGCGGGCGCACCGTCACCAACCAGAACGATCGGATCCGGATCTATCGTGACGCCCAGCGGATGATCGTGCAGGACGCGCCGATGGTGTTCATTTTCCATGAGAAGCGCACATACGCGACCCGGAAGGCCGTCGCGGGCTTCAAGCCGCACGTCAGCGGCTGGATCGTCCTCAAGACACCGTACGGCATCGACGTGAGGGTGGGTGGGTTGACCCGTTAGCGGAGCCACGCGATAGGGGCCATGGGCCGGTACATCGCACGCCGGCTGCTTGCGATGATCCCGTTGCTCTTCGGGATCTCGCTGGTCATCTTCACTATTCTAAGGATGATCCCCGGCGATCCGGTCGTCATCATGATCGGCGCCGAGAACGCCACGCCCGACGAGGTGGTACGCCTGCGCCGCGTGCTGGGCCTCGATCAGGGTATCCACGTCCAATACGTGAAGTTCCTGGGCCGGCTTGTCCGCGGGGACCTCGGGAGGTCTCTCGGCTCCGACGAGCCGGTCAGCCGCCTGATCTGGGAACGCCTGCCGGCGACGGTGGAGCTCACCCTCGCCGCGATGACGGTCTCGCTCGCCATTGCCATCCCGGTCGGCGTCATTTCGGCCATACGAAAGTACTCCCTCCTCGACACCGCCGGCACCGTGGTGGCGCTGCTCGGCATCTCGATGCCCAATTTCTGGCTGGGTGTGATGCTCATCTTTCTGTTCGCGCTGCGCCTGGGTTGGCTGCCGGCGTCGGGTCGCGAGGAACCGCTGCTGGCGAGCGTGTGGACCTTGCTCAGCACCGGCAGCGCGGCGCGCCTGAGCGCGGCCGTGACGCACATCATCCTGCCGGCCGTCACGCTGGGAGCCGCGCTGGCCGCGGTGGGCACGCGCCTGACCCGCAGCAGTATGCTGGAGATCATCGGCCAGGACTTCGTGCGCACCGCGCGCGCCAAAGGCCTGCATGCCCGGAGGGTCGTGTTTCATCACGCGCTGCGGAACGCACTCATCCCCGTCGTGACTGTCGTGGGCCTGGAGTTCGGGGCGCTGCTCGGCGGCGCGGTCATCACGGAGACCATTTTCGCCTGGCCGGGCATCGGGCGGCTGGCGATCCGGTCGATCGTCCAACGCGACTTCCCGGTGGTTCAGGGGGTCGTGCTGATGATCGCCGTGGTGCGCATCTGTGCGAATCTGGCCGTAGACGTCCTCTATGCGTTCATCGATCCGCGCATCCGCTACGCTTGAGGCCTCTCGCGCGGCCCCGGTTCTCGCGGCACCGCATGAAAGGTATTGGGTCGCGGCCTGGCGGCGGCTGCGCCGGCATCGCCTGGCGATGCTGGGGCTCGCCATCATCGCCATCATCATCCTGCTGGCGATCTTCGCGCCGTTCGTCTCACCGGCCGACCCGCTGGCGATCGACTACGCGCATCCCGCGGCGCCGCCGGGGACGGGCGGGCACATCCTGGGCACCGATGCCGTTGGACGTGACATCGTAGCACGGCTGATCTACGGCACGCGGATCTCGCTGCAGGTCGGCGCCGTCGCCGTCGGCATCGCCGCCACGTTGGGCACAACCGTCGGCCTGGTCGCCGGGTACCGTGGAGGCGTGATCGACAGCGTGCTCATGCGTATCGTGGACGTCTTCCTGGCCTTTCCGGTCATCGTGCTCGCCATCGCCATCATCGCAGCGCTGGGGCCGAGCCTGGTGAACGTCATGATCGCGCTGGGCCTGGTCGCCTGGACGACCTACGCGAGGGTGGTCCGCGGACAGGTCCTGGTCGTCCGTGAGCTGGACTTCGTGCACGCGGCGCGCGCCCTCGGTACGAACGACGCCCGCATCATTGTGCGCCACATCCTGCCCAACACATTGGCACCGATCATCGTGCTCGCCACCGTGGGCATGGCGACCGCGATCATCGCCGAGGCGGCGCTCTCGTTCCTTGGACTCGGCGTGCAGCCACCGACTCCGTCGTGGGGCGGGATGTTGAATGAAGGGCGGGGCTTCCTGCGGACGGCTCCGCACATCTCGACCTTCCCGGGGCTGGCCATCATGCTGACGGTGCTGGGGTTCAATTTCCTGGGTGACGGGCTTCGCGATGCGCTCGACCCGCGCTTGTGAGATCAACGCGGACAGATGGAGCCTGAGTGGAGGCTGAGATGAAGAGGCCGGCCATGACGCTCGACGATGTCCTGGCCATCACCTACATCTCCGGGCATGCCTGGGCGCCGGACGGCCGCCGCATCGGCTTGATCCACGACGACGGCGGCCGGTTTTCCCTGCGCGCCGTTGAGGTCGACTCCGGCGAGACGGCAGAAATCTCGAGCGGCGATGATCCCGTGACGGCATTCTCGTGGGCGCCCGATGGCCGGCTCGCATTCATCCAAGGCGGCCGCATTGTGATTGCGGCCGGGGGAACCCGCCACGTAGTGTACGACAGCAGGCAACCCGCCACGGCCGTCCACTGGTCGCCAAAGGGACGCTTGCTGGCGTTTTCCGCGGGCGGACGCCTGTGGACTGTGGACCTGCAAGACGCATCGCTCCACGAGGTACGACTACCCGGCCGGGCCGCCGCGCTGGATCATCAGCCCGCTCTCGCCTGGGCGCCGGACGGCTCGCTGGTTGCAGCGACGCATGTCGAGAACGAGTGGTGGGATCTGGCCGTGGCCACGCCGGCCGGTGAGCTGGTGTGGCACTCGCGCACCGAGAATCTCGAAGGGCCATTCGCGTGGCTGAGCCCCGGCAGCCTGCTCTTCGCGCGCCCCTCGGTTTCTTACACTGTACGCGAGTGGCATGTCCTCGACGTGCGCACCGGCGCGCTACGGCTCCTGCACAGGGAGGACGAGCCCGACGGTCTCGGAGCCTCGTTCGCTCCCCAACCGCATCCCGATGGCCGGCGTGCGGTGCTCGTGCTCCGCCATGAAGGCTGGTGGCACCTCTATCTGATCGACACCGACACCGGCGACCTGCGCGCGCTCACCGGCGGCAGCGGCGAGGATGTGGGCCATGCCTACGACTCTCCGCGCATCAGTCCTGACGGCCGTGAAGTGATCTTCTCGACCAACCGCCTCGACCTGGGCATGCGGCACCTCTTCAGCGTGGACTTGGAAACCGGCACGCTGCGGCCTGTTGTCGCCGCGGATGGCACCAGCGTAGAGGCTGCGTGGTCTCCGCACGGCTCGATGATCGCCTTCAAGCACAGCACGAGGACCCACGCGCCCGAACTCTGGGTCGTCGATCGCGACGGCCGCAATCGTCGGCGCCTCACCCGTTCGATGCCGGTGACCGTCGATGGTGCGCGTCTGGCCACTCCCCAGTTCGTGAAGACCCCAGGCGCGCTGGGGTGGGAGATTCCGGGCTACCTGTTGACTCCGCCGGACCTCGCGCCGGGCCAGCGCTACCCGGCCCTCGTCTACATTCACGGTGGCGGGATGCGGCAGATGCGCGATGGCTTCCCTCCGCTGGAAGCCTACGCGTTCTTCTACGCGGTCTCACTGTGGCTCGCCGAACGGGGTGTGGTGTCACTGCTCGTGAACTACCGCGGCGGGATCGGCTACGGCAAGACGTTTGAGCAGGGAAATTCCGGGGGCCTGGCGACCCTGGAGTGCGAGGATTGCGTGTACGCCGGCGAATGGTTGAAGTCGCAGCCGTTCGTGGATCCAAAGCGCGTCGGCGCGTGGGGCCTCAGTTACGGCGGCTGGCTCACCCTGGCGTCGCTCGTCCGTTCACCGCAGACGTTCGCGCTGGGCATCAACATCGCCGGCATTTGGGACTTCGATCGCTGGATGGCTTGGGCCCACGGCGCCTTCAGACCAGCGTACGATTATTTCCTGGGACGCGCGCGCGGCACGCGGGACCAGTCGCCGGGTGTCTGGGACGACGCGTCACCGCGGCGTCTGGTGGCCGGGATGCGGGCGCCGCTGGTAAACCTTCACGGGACCAAGGATGAGGCCGTGCCTTTTGACCAGCTTGACATCATCGTCAAGGATTGCCTGAGCCACGGGAAGCGCTTTGAGACGCACTACTACCCCGACGAAACGCACCTGTTTACGCAGCGGGCAACGTGGCGCGATGCTCTCCGCAAGATCGAGACTGCGCTGCAGCGGTGGTTGGAGTATACTCCAGAGCCTGAGGCGGCGGATGGCGTGGTGCGTGACGCGGCGCGGCCATCGGTGCTTACCGCAGCCTCGGATCGAGCAGATCGCGCAGGCCGTCCCCGAGCAGATTGAATCCCAGAACCACAACCATGATCGCCAGACCGGGGAACACCGCGTTCCACGGCGCGAGCTCGAGAAACTGGCGTCCCTCGCTCAGCATGTTGCCCCACGACGGCGTGGGCGGCTGCGTGCCGAGACCCAGAAACGAGAGCGCCGATTCCGAGAGGATGGCCAGCGACAGGCTGAGCGATACCTGGACGATGATCGGCGCCAGCACGTTGGGGATGATGTGCCGCCCTACGATCCGCAGATTGTCCATTCCCAGCGCCCTCGCGGCATCGACAAACTCCAGCGATCGGACCCCCAGCGCCGCGGCGCGCGCCACGCGCGCAAACTGGGGCGTGTAGACGATCCCGATGGCAATCACCAGATTGAACAGGCTGGTCCCAAGAACGGCCATGATGGCGATCGCCAGCAGGATGGCGGGAAAGGCGAAGACGATGTCCATGGCGCGCATCGAGAGACCGTCCCACCAGCCGCCGTAGTAGCCGGCGGCCAGGCCCACCGTCGTACCCAGCGAGAGCGCGGCGAGCACCGACAGAAACGCGACGACCAGCGAGATCCGCGACCCCACGATGACGCGGCTGAAGACATCGCGCCCGAACTCGTCCGTACCAAAGAGGTAGGCGCCGCCCGGCGGGACGAGGGCCTGCTGAGGACTCATCTTCCTGATGTCGTGCGGAACGATGGCCGGCGCAAGCGCGGCGACGATGATACTGCCCGCGATGATCACGAGACCGATCGGCGCCACGCGGTTGCGCACGAACCGGCGCGCCCACCAGCGCCAGCCCGCGCGCTGCCGCGGCGGCTCCGGCGGCTCAGGAGTAACGGATGCGCGGGTCGATCCAGGCATAGAGCAGATCCACCACCAGGTTGGTCAGGACGAACAGCAGCGCGATGATCAGCACGACGCCCTGCACGACCGGGTAGTCCCGCTGAAAGATCGCCTGCAGGGCGAGCCGGCCCATTCCGGGCAGCGCAAAGATCTCCTCGATGACCACGGTCCCTCCGAGCAAATAGCCCATCTGAAAGCCGAGCACGGTGATGACGGGAATGAGGGCGTTGGGCACCGCGTGCCGGAGCATCACGACCACGTCCCGCAGCCCTTTGCCGCGCGCGGTGCGAATGTACTCCTGTCCCAGCACCTCCAGCAGCGATGACCGGATGTAGCGCATCAGGATGGCCGCGATGGCTGCGCCCAGAGCCACGGCCGGCAGGTAGAGGCTCTGCAGCGTCCCTAGTGGGTTCTGCGTGATCGGCACATACTGGCCCAGTGACACGTGCAGGTAGCGGGAGAAGATCAGGATCAGCATCGCCCCCAACCAGAAGTTTGGCATGGACAGGCCGAGGAGCCCGCCGATCCGCGCGAACACGTCGAGCGCCGAGTTGCGCGTCACCGCGGACGCAATGCCCAGCGGCAACGCGATCAGCATCGCGACGAGCAATGCGAGCGTCGCCAGCTGGAACGACAGCGGCAGGCGCTGCAGGATGTCGCCGAGCACGGGCCGCGACGTCCGCAGCGACACCCCCAGATCGCCGCGGATGATGCGACCCAGATAATCGACGAATTGCGCCGGGATTGGTTTATCCACGCCGAAGAACCGCCGGAGCTCGGCCATCTGCTCCGGGGTCATCTCGACCTGGGTGCCAAGGAAGAGCTGCACGGCATCGCCCGGGATCAGGCGAATCAGGAGAAAGACGACGGCCAGAATGCCAAGCAGAACGGGGATGAGCGCGAGGAGGCGCGCCGCCAGAAACCGCTGCACGGGTCAGCTTAATTTACTAATCCGATCCTGTCAGGGCGGAGATAAACTCCGCCCTGGGATCGGCAAGGCTCAAAGACAACTGATTAGCGCTCGACGCTCGCCTCTTCCAGGAAGTAGAGCGCGCCGTTGCCGATGATCCTGAAGCCGCGCACGTAGCCCTGGACCACCTGGGTCTCCATCGGCACGTAGAGGAAGAGCGCCGGGGCCGCCTCGATCAGGGCCTTCTGAAGCTCATCGTAGATGGGCCGGCGACGGTCGGGATCGAGATTCACCCGCCCCCGCTCCAGCAGCCGGTCGATGGTACCGTCCTTGAAGAGGAAGTTGTTCACCGCGCCGGTGCTGTGGAACGTGCGATAGAGGAATCGATCGGGATCGGGGTCACCGCCGCGCAATTCGATCATCGTATCGAAGTCGCGGGCCACCCACCGGTTGATGTAGGTCCCCCACTCGATGTTTTCGAGCGTCGCGTTGACGCCGATCGCCCGCAGCTGCTCCTGGATCACCTGCGCGACCGCGATGCCCCCTTCATAGGTCGGCGAAGTCACGATGCGTGTGGTGAAGCCCCTGGGATGGCCGGCTTCGGCGAGCAACTGGCGCGCCCGCTCGAGGTTCTGCCTGTACGATGGGAACTGCCCCGTCGGGGTCGCCCAGGGCGTGGAGGCGGAGATCGGCCCGGAGATCGTCGCGTATCCAAACTCCGCCGTGTTCACGATCGCGCTCCGGTCGATGGCAAACGAGAACGCGTACCGCACCCTCGGGTCGTTGTACGGCGGCCGGGTGGTATTGAAGGCGAAGATACGCAGGTTGAGCCCCGCCTTCTGCATGACCACAATCCCCGCCTCGCGGCGCGCCGCGGTAATGACGGAACCCTGATTGATTGTGGCCATATCGAACGATCGCGTGCGAACTCCGGCCAGCAGCGACGCCTGATCGGGGATGACCCGGATGATCAGCGTGTCGAAGCGCGGCATGCCCTGCCGGAAGTAGTTCGGGTGCTTCACGAGACGCATGAAGTTGTCGGGCACCCATTCGGCCATCATGAACGGCCCGGTGCCGGCGACGTTGCGCTGCAGGTTGCCGAACCGCTGCACGGCCGCCTTCTCGACGATCGAGAGGTTGGCCGACGAGAGGCCCGAGAGCAGCGAAGCCAGCGGGAACTGCATCCTCGCGCGCACGGTGTACCGATCGGGGGTCTCGATCGCGGTGATGACATCGATGAAGGATCGGCCAGGCGAGCGCGTGGCGGGATCGAGCACGCGCTCAAGGGTGAACTTCACGTCCTCGGAAGTCATCTCCGCGCCGCTGTGGAAGCGCACCCCGCGGCGCAGCCGGAACACGACGGTGCGGGGATCGGGGAATTCCCACGACTCGGCGAGATCGGGTTCGATTTCGAGTTTGTCGTTATACCGGACCAGCTTGTTATATAGGAAGTCCAACCGGCGGAACGAGGAGAATGCGGTCACCAGGTTGGGATCGAGTCCCACAACCTCCTGGTCCACGCCGATCGTAAACGTCACCCCGGCTGGGCCGGCCCGCACCGGCAGGGCGGGCAGAACCAGCGCCACCACCACCAGCCACAACCACCAGCGTCTTCTCACTGCGCTCTCCCCCTTTGAGTAGTGATCGGTCTTCGAGTCTTCCGGAAGAGGCGTTCCGTGATCCCCGGCACGAGGTAGTCGGGAATCGCCCCCACCTGAGCATATCCTAACCGTCTGTAGAATGCCTGTGCTCCTCGATTGAAGGCTGAAACCAGCAGGAAAACGTTTGGTCCTTTCCTGAAGATCCGGTCCTCCGCGTACCGCATCAGCCGCCGCCCGACGCCGCGGGCTCGTGCGTGCGGCGAAACTGCAATCCATCGTACGTAGCCGCTGTGATGGAACGTTCCCTCCAGACGGAACCAGATGAAGCCGAGGACCTGCTTCCCCTGCCGGGCAACAGCGAGTTTGTCTGCGGCCCGCCCTCGCTCCCCGCCTCTTCGGCGCGTTGCCAGCGCCAGGCGAAACGCCCGTCTGGCGCGGGCCACCGTCGTCCCGTATCGCCGCCACAGCGGATCGCTTCCAACAATGTCCGCGCAGGCCTTGATGTCGGCTGTCCGCAGGGGACGGATCGCCACCTGTGTGGCTTCTAGGCTCTTCTTCACCGCCCCCGACCCCCCTTCCGCCTCCACGTTCAGCCCGGAGTTCCGGAGCGACCCACCCGCGGCCCCGAGATGTCTAGACTGCAGAAAACTGGGGCAGAACCTAGTTGAGTTAGTACGCCCAGGACCGCGAAGCGAATCCGGAGAGCCGAAAGGGCACCCCGTCCGCGAGGACGGTCCGCGAAGCCACGGGGCTGGCCGTGTCCAGTCAGCCGGGTTGCCGAAGCCCGGGCTTCGAGCGCCCGCTGGTTCTCCTCGGGGGAAGCCGGGATGATTGCTACACCGCGGCGCGCAGAGAACGTCAGGCACGCCCGCTGGGATGCGGGATTTACGTTCATCGAGCTCCTCGTCGCACTCACGCTCTTGGCCACGGTCGCAATCTTCATCCTTCAGACGTTTGTCTCGAGCATGACCCACACGGGCCGATCCAACGAGCGGGCTGCGGCGACGACGATTGGCATGCAGGTCATGGAACAGATCCGCGCGAGCGTCAATCCGTACACCATGGTGGGGTTCGTCAGCCTGGCCCGAACAGCCTTGCCCCTCCCGGCACCATACAGCGGCGTCACGAACCCGACCCCCCACCCTTTCGAGGTGGCCGTCAACGTCGCCCTCAACCCCGACCTGACATTGACGACAGCGTCGGTGCAAATCTTTCGACCTGCCGACGTTACGCCGTTTATCGAGCTTATAACGGTCCTCGATGACCAATAACGGCCTGGCTCGATCGGCCGCGGCCGCGCTGCGCGACCCGCGCGGCGTCACTCTCCTCGAGCTGCTGATAGCGCTCTCTATGTTCGCCCTGGTCATCGGGGGCATCTTCGCCTTTGTTGGCATCGGTGGGCGGTCTGCCCGCTTGGCGAACGACTTTTTGCAGGCCCAGCCGCAGGTACGGGCGGCGCTCGATACCGCCGTTGACGAGATCCGGTGGGCGCAATCCGTCACGTGCGCCAGCGCCACCTCCGTCACACTCTTGATACCGCAAGGCGCGCCGTTTTCCACTGTGGGCCCCACCTACCTCGTCACCTTCGATTACGACGCGGCCGCGGATACCGTCACGCGGAGGGAGAACGCCGTCGGTGCAGGGTGCCCACCGGGAGGGACGGGGGAAGCGATCGCCTTCTCGGTCGTGCGGCCCGATGGCACGAACGGTCTGAGCTTCGAGTACTTCGACTCCGCCGGTACCTCACTGGGGTCTACTCCGGCGGACGTCAGCATCATCGCCCGCGTGCGTATGATTGTGGCGACCACGAGGAACCAGGTCAGCCGCACGTTCGCGGGAGACGCAGCACTGCGCGCCCGTTAGGGCTCCGGAGGGATTCTTATGTGGCGGCACAGGAGTGATCAGCGAGGACTGGCCCTGATCTCTGCGCTCACGGCCATTCTGATCCTGGCCATTCTCAGCGGCCTCGTCCTCTACCTGGCCGGCAAGGAAGTCGGGTTGACCACGATGAGGACGCTCGGCGCCCAGAGCATGTACATCGCCGAGGCCGGGGCCGTCAGAGCGCGCTCGTCGCTGATGGCCCTGATGAACGCCGACCCGAGCGGCGTCACGACCGTCGACCCGTCACTCGGCGGCGCGACGATGCAGGGCTGGTATGCCAATGGGGTCGCGGCCAACCAGAACGCGTTCGCAATGTTCGACTACCTCGTCCTTGATGGGATGCGCTACACGTTGGGCGCGACTCCGGCCACGAGCTCCGCGACGTTCTACGTCAACTGGAGCCTGGCCCAACCCCATCGCAAGCTTCAGGTGGCCGGACCGGCGCCCGCCAACCCGCTCGGGGTCGGCACGTACGCGGCCACCGTCGTGATCTCACGACGGCTGGCGCCCCATCCCACCAACCCCGCCGCACCGCAGCGCTACATTCAGGAGCTGATGCCGGCTGAGGAGTACGAGTACTACTACACCTACAACATCACCAGCGATTCCTGGGTGCCTGCCCAGTCGCGCCGGCGCGTGACGTTCTCGCGCGACTTCAGCCTGCGCGTGCGGAGGCAGAACTTCGCCCGCTACGCGCTCTTCACGCACGTGCACACGACGCCGGCAGGCGGGGCGATCTGGTTTACGAGCCGCACGAGCTTCGACGGCCCGGTGCATACCAACGGCCAGTACAGGTTCGCGTTCTTTCCGAAGTACGGGACTCCTGACAGCGGCACTCCCTGCGATCCCACCAGGATCGCCTCGACCCTGCTGACCAGTGTCAGTACCACCGCGTGGTACAACAACAACAACAACCCGATCCAGCTCGCTGCCAATGAAAACGTCGTGAGCGGCGTGCGCCGTGACGCGCCCGTGCTCCCCGACTGCACGCCGACGACCTACACCGACGACAACGACAACTCGCCGGCCAACTTCACGCGCGGCGTGTCCGCCATCGCGATGCCGACCAACCCGTATGTGCAGCAGGGCGTCGCGGTCGGGCGAGATCCCACCGATACGTCTCCCGTGACCAATTCGCAGATCCGGCAGGTGATCCCCGAGCTGCCGGACAGCAGCAGCTCCGTGCCCACAGGGATCTACGTCCCCGTGGCCGATGGCAACAGCAACAGCATCTCTGATGCCGGCGAAGCCCTCGCGGGTGGGATCTACGTCCAGGGAAACCTGGACAGCCTGACGTTGAGCGTCTCCGGGCCCACAAACAATCTGGCCGTGTACACGCTCGTTCAGGGAGGTCAGACCGTCACGGTGACCGTCAACCGGGCGGCCGGGACGACAACCGTCACGAACTCGGCGTGGTCTTCACCATCCACGCGAACGTTTACGGGCGTCCCGAAGGGCTGGCAGGGCCCCGGAAACGCCAACGCCGCCATCATCTACGTTCAGGGGAACGTCCTGTCGCTGGGCGGGACGCTCGAGGAGAACGAGCAGACGTCGATCGTCACCGCAGGCAGGATCGACATCACAAACCATCTACGCTACGAGCGGCCGCCCGTCGTCACCGACCCCAATGACAACCCGCTCAACGTGCTGGGCCTGTACTCGGCCGGCAACGAGATCAGGATCACGACCGCCGCGCCCAACGATCTGGACCTTCATGCCGTCTTGATGGCGGGCGTCGTGGGAGATGGCTTCAACAGCTCGGTGAACGTCCAGAATTACAACGTCGGATCCCCGCGGGGTACGGTGCGCCTGATTGGCGGGATCATCGAAGAGTACTACGGGGCTTTCGGGACCTTCGATCCGAACACCGGTAACCCGGTCACGGGGTACGGCCGCGACTTCCGGTATGACCGACGGATGAGCCGCGGATTCACGCCGCCGTATTTCCCCACCACGAACCTGTATGAGGTCGTGCAGGGCAACCAGGCGCTCGCCGGCGTCCGGCCCGTGTGGCGCGAGGGCACCCCGTGAGAGACCCGCGGCCCGCCTCCGAGCGGCGCCGGCCAGTGGCGCGGGGCGATGGCTTCAGCCTGCTGGAAGTGTTGATCGTCGGCTTCATCCTGGTCGTCGCGACGACGCTGGCCCTCTCGCGCTGGCAAGGATACTCAGCCCAACAGCGCCTGCGATTCGGGGCGACCCAAGTGGCATCTGACCTGAGACAGGCTCAGGAGCGAGCCAAGTCGGAACGGATCGCGTACACCGTCACCTTCACGGCGGGGTCGTCCGCCTACACGATCGCCCGGACTGGTGGAGGGTTCGTGGAAAACACCCAGCTGCCCGATCAGGTCACCGCGACCACCAGCCAGGTGCTGACCTTTTCCGCCTTCGGCCGGCCGGGGGCCGCGTACACAGTGACGGTCCAGAACTACATGGGATCCGGCACGACCACGGTCAACGCGTCGGGAGGTATCAGCTACCAGACGCCCTGAAGGGCAGTGCGCTCGTCCCGCTCAGCTCACTTTGACGCGGGCCAGCAGCCCGATCAGCTCGCGGCAGAATGCTTGTCACGGTGCGGCCGCGCACGATACCCGCGGAGATCGGCACCCAGCCCGCGTGACAGATGAAGGCGACCGGCTTGCCGGCCTCGTGCATCGCACGCACGAAACTCAGCATCGGCTGATGACGGCGCATCCGATCATTCACCCCCCGATCGCATGCGTCGCTTCCACATAGACTGAGAGATTTCCTGGAGGGAACGCGTCGACCCGACGCGCATTTGTATGTGGAGCGCCATGGACATCGCCATCATGATAGAAGGACAGAATGGGTTGAACTGGTCCCGCTGGCAACGCATCGCGAGCGCCGTAGAGGGCCTGGGGTGCGCCGGACTCTACCGGTCCGATCATTTCACGAATGCCAGCCCGCCGGATCTCGATTCACTCGAGCTGTGGACCTCACTGACCTGGCTGGCCAGTCACACACAGCGGATCGCCTTCGGCCCGCTGGTGACCCCGGCATCGTTCCGCCATCCGGTGATGACCGCGCGCATGGGGATCGCCGTGGATGATCTGTCGGGCGGCCGCTTCACCCTCGGGGTCGGCGCGGGCTGGCAGGCGCGAGAGCACTCGAATTACGGCTTCGATCTGCTGGACATGCGGGGCCGGTTCACCCGGTTCTCGGAATCGCTGGAAGTCATCACCAGATTGCTTCGAAGCGATGGACCGGTCTCATTCGAGGGCTCGCAGTATCGCCTGCGAGAGGCCGTCCTCCTGCCCAAACCGAACCGGCCCGGGGGCCCGCCGCTCCTGGTCGGCGGCAATGGGATGCGGCGTACCCTTCCGCTGGCGGCCCGGTACGCCGACGACGCCCTGGGACAGCTGGCAGAGTCGGGCGTGCAGCGCGTGATGCTTCAGTGGCTGGAATTGGACGACCAGAACGGGCTGGAAGCGCTCGCGCGGGCGGTCACTCCCTGGCTTTCAGCATCTCCTCGACGGGCCGGCCGAGCAGCAGGCGGCCGAGCTTCCGGTGGCCGATCACGAGATAGTGGCGCTTCCACACCTCGATGACCTCGGCCTTCGTCTGGGAGCGATCGAGTTCGACTTTGACATTCGCGAGATAGTCTCGCTCGGCTTCCCGCGATTCGAAAGTGCTCTTCATGACTCTCTCCCCCCGGCAAGCACGATCTTGCCATCACGCATGTCGGAGATCGTCGCCAGCGCCTCAATGGGAACGCCGAGCGAACCGAGCGCGTCGCGGCCGCCCTCAAAGGCCTTCTCGATGACAACGCCGATGCCCACAATCGTTGCGCCCGCGGCCTTCGCCAGACGCGCGAGCGCGAGAATCGTCTGGCCCGTCGCCAGAAAATCATCGATGATCACCACGCGCTCGGCCGCGCCCAGATACTCCGGCGAGACGATCAGCTCGACGTTCAACCCCTTGGTGTGCGACGGCGCGAGCGTCAGGTAGATCTGATCGGGCATCGTGATCGGTTTCTGCTTGCGGGCGTAGACGAGCGGGACGCCCATGGCCAGCGACGTGCAGAACGCTGGCGCGATCCCGGAGATTTCGGCGGTGAGCACCTTCGTGGCGCGCGCGGGTGCGAACCGCCGGGCGAGCTCGCGACCGCACGCGTCCATCAACCGGGGATCCACCTGATGGTTGAGGAAGCTATCCACCTTCAAGATACCGTGACCGAGGTTCCGTCCCTCGGCCACGATGCGTCGCTTGAGCGCGTCCATCTGGTGGCTCCTCTCGACTAGCGGCGCTGGTAGACGATCTGGCCTGAGACGATCGTCGCGAGGACCTCCAGGTTGCGGTCGAGGATGACCAGATCCGCCCGGTTCCCCGGCGCAATAGCGCCCTCTTTGAGCCCCAGCACTTCCGCCGGAGTGGTGGTCGCCATGACCACCGCGGTGCGGGCATGTGTGCCGTCAGGGGCCGCCGCATTCCGAACCGCCTGATCCATCGCCAGGATGCTGCCCGCGAGTGTGCCGTCGGCGAGACGCGGGGCACCGTTCCGCACGCTGACCGTCTGATCGCCCAGTGTGCTCGTGGCGGCTCCCACTCCAGCGGCGGCGATGGCATCGGTGACAAGAACCGTGTGGAACGGCTTGAGGGCGATAACGTGCAGAACGACCGCCGGGTGGACGTGCACGAAATCTGCGATCAGCGAGCAGAAGGTGTCGCCATGCGCCAGCGCTGCGCCAACAAGTCCGGGCTCGCGATGATGATACGGCCGCATGGCATTGAACAGATGTGTGGCCAGTCGCGCTCCCCGGTCGAAGGCCGCCATCGCCTGCGCGTAGGTGGCATCGGAGTGTCCGAGGGCGACAACGATGCCGCGTGAGGCGAGCATGTCAATGACCTCAAGCGCGCCGTCGAGCTCGGGCGCGAGCGTGACCAGGCGAATCAACCCCGGAAAATCGTCGAGCAGCCTGCCGATCCATTCTACAGAGGGGGTGCGGAGATAGCGTGGATTGTGCGCTCCAGGGCGGGCGGGAGACAGAAAGGGCCCTTCGAGGTGCACGCCGAGTATGCGCGGAGCCCCCGGGCGTCGGGCATGCTCTGCGAAGAATGCGAGCGCGGCACGCGTGCGCTCTTCGGGAGCCGAGATCAACGTCGGAAGGTAGGCCACGGTACCGGTGCGCAGCAGATAGGCGTGGGCGGCTGCGAGCCCGTCTGGCATCGGAGAGAGAAAGTCGCACCCCGCCGCCCCGTTGATCTGCAGATCAATGAAGCCCGCCGCCGCCACCGACCCGTCGGCGCCGTCGAGATCGGGATGAGGATGCGACCCCTCTTCCACCCTCTCTATGCGGTCGCCCTCGATGACCACAAAGCCCGCCGGTCTGCCGGGGACCATCACGTCCTCAGCCTGAATCACCAGGCGTCCAGACGAGGTCAATGAGCCCCTTGCGTCGGTCCGCGGTCCGCGAGTTCGGCGCCCGGAAGCGACACGGGCAGGCGCCCACGGGGCGAGGCGAGCCCGAGCAGAACCTGCGCGCCGGCGCTGAGACTCGGTTCGTCCCATCCGTACGTGACGACATACGCCGGGATCTCTGGGAATGTCATGAGGTCGTACGGGTCGCCGGTGGCGACGACAACGACACGATCGCCAAGCCTTCTGTAGAGCTCGCGGACGGCGGTGACCTGTGCAGGGGGCAGCGTGCCCTGGCTGCGCGTGACCACGACAACGCGGTCGAGATCAGACAGATCGTCGGATGCCGCACGGTCACGAGCGTCCGCACCATGATATGTGAGCGCAGGCACCAGATCCGGAGGTCCCCACTCCTCAGTGGCGCCAGCCACGGTGATGACGCCGATTGCTCCCCTCAGAGGCACCGCGCGGGCCCGGTCTCGCACACGGGTGACGGCCGCGGCCGCGATCCGCGCCGCGACGTCGGCGTGCTGCTCGGTGCCGACGGCCGACGAGAGATCGCCCGCGCTGCCCCGGGAAGGCGGTGCCATCGTCCCGAGGGAGTTTCCCGCCCACCGCGCGAGTGCGGCCTCGATCCGCCCGTGCGCTTCGGCCACGCGGCTTCCGGGGATCGCGCCACTCTCGATGGCCCGCGCGAGGTGCTCCAACACTTCGTCCTGCAGCGCGTCCGGCCCTAACGCCAGGACGACGTCACAGCCCGCGCGGATCGCGGCGACGGACGCGTTCCCAACGCCGAAGTGATCCACGATCGCGCGCATACCCATCGAATCGGTGAAAATCAGGCCGTCAAACCCCAGCCGGGTCCGCAGGACGCCGGTGAGAATCGGCTCTGACATCGTCGCCGGCGCGCCGGAGGGATCGAGACCCGGATGGACGATGTGGGCGGTCATGATGCCCGCGGCGCCGGCGCGAACCGCGCCGGCAAACGGCGGGAGCTCCACAGCCGAGAGCCGGTCGAGGCCGTGATCCACCCGGGGGAGCCCCACATGCGAATCGACGGCCACGTCGCCGTGGCCCGGGAAGTGCTTTGCCGTGGCGGCGACGCCGGCATCCTGCAGCCCGGCGATGTACGCCGAGCCCATGGCTTCAACCAGCGCGGGATCCTCGCCGAACGAGCGGCTGCCGATGATCGGATTCGCCGGATTGCTGTTGACGTCCAGCACCGGAGCGCAATTGAGTGTGATGCCCATGGCGCGCAACTCGCGGGCGGCCACTCTCCCGGCCTCACGGGCCAGGGCAGGGTTCCGCGTCGCGCCGAGGGCCATAGCGGACGGCAGCGGCGTCGCTCGTGGTCCCGCGGGGGCCGTGCCGTGCCTGGCGCCTCGCGCCGGAAAGCGGGTCACGGCGCCGCCCTCATGGTCGATGGACACCCACACGGGCGCCGCGTGCGCATTCGCCGCAATCGTCTGCAGTGCCGCGGTCAGAGCGGCGACCTGC
The DNA here is from genome assembly GCA_052386995.1 of Armatimonadota bacterium. Taxonomy (GTDB): domain Bacteria; phylum Sysuimicrobiota; class Sysuimicrobiia; order Sysuimicrobiales; family Humicultoraceae; genus JBQTJP01. Next base: position 11,862 of record JBQTJP010000107.1, on the reverse strand, counting down.
TGCGGGGCCACCACGTTCTTGCGGAAGAGCATGACGCCGCCGACGTGATCATCGCTGATGCGGCGTTCCAGCGCCGACGTCGGCGTGGGATCGGAGAAATCTACGACGCACAGGCGGCCGGCCGCGCGGCGGGCGTCACGGCCGGGACGTGTCGGACTCACCTCACGCGGTCAGCCATCGCAGCATGCCGGTGCGCAGTTCGGTCAGGGGCACGGTCAAGGTCAATCGCTTCCCGTCTCGGACGACCTCGACGCGCACGTTGTCGCCGGGTTTCCGCTTGAAGAGCTCGCGGCGCAGCTCGCTGATATTCCTGATCTTCTGGCCGTCGATTGCGACAACAATGTCCTGCGCGCGGAGGCCGGCTTTCTCTGCGGGACCGCCCGGCTGCGGGACCACGACGACGCCGTGGTCGACCGGCAGGTTGTAGGCGCGCGCGGTATTCGGATCGATCTCCCCGCGAATCTCCACGCCGAGTGCCGGCCGGACGACCTTCCCGCGGGCGACGAGCTGGTCCATGATCACACGGGCGAAGTCGATGGGGATCGCAAACCCAATGCCTTGCGCGTCCCGAATGATCGCGGTGTTGATGCCGATGAGGTGTCCTGACGAATCGAGCAGCGCGCCGCCGCTGTTCCCGGGGTTGATCGCGGCGTCGGTCTGAATGAGGTTCTCGACCACGAAGTCCGGTCCCGCCTGGATGGTCCGGTTGAGCGCGCTGACAACCCCTACGGTCACGGTGCTGGTCAGACCAAACGGGTTGCCGATCGCGATCGCCATCTGTCCAACTTGAAGTGCGCTCGACGCTCCCATCTCGACCACGGGAAGCGGTGTGGAGCTATCGACCTTCACGACCGCTACGTCCGAGAAGCGATCGGCGCCCAGCACGCGACCGCGCAGCGAACGGCCGGACAGCAGGGTCACGTTGATCTCCTGCGCGGCCTGGACCACGTGATTGTTGGTCAGGATCAACCCGTCGGACCGCACGATGACGCCTGAGCCCTGCCCCTCCTGAGGAAAGACGCCGAACGGGGTCGCGACTTGCGCACGCACACTGATGTTCACAACAGCCGGCCGGGTGTTCTGAACGACTCTGACAACCACATTCTCCTCACGCTCGAGGGTACGCGGCGCGGCGCCGGCCGGTGGAGCGGGGCTCACGATCGCCGGAGGTGCCGTGCCAGGACCGGCGCCGGACGGGGGCGTGGCGGGAGCAGCGGCCGTCGGTGGCTCGGCGGCGATCCTCGGGCCGACCACTTGATCGTAGACGGGCCCGAGAGACGCTCCGATGGCGGCGCCGACGAGCAAGATGCCCAAAATCGCCAGACCTCGTGGGCCTATTCCCTTCGGTCCCTGAGGATCGTTCGACACGCCGGATGCCTCCTTAGATCATGCGCCGTTCTGCGCCAGCCCGCTGTCGAGGAGACCGCAGCAACTCGCGCCAGGCTCAACGGCCTTCATTATAACAATCCCCTCACGCCGCGGCGTCGAAACTCAGTGTACTCTTGCGGCGGCCTGGTGACTACGACCGGCAGGGAGCCCCTTGGACAGGGGAGCTACACGAGGTGCTCCGGTCATCCCGGCATGCTGGCCACCCTGACACCGAGGTATACTGCCGGAGGACACGGTGCGATGACCACACTCTCGGCTCCGCAAGAGACACGCGCGAGTATGCTGCATCGCGACGCGCTGATCATCGATTCGCTCTCGGGAGAACCCACGGTGTTCTCCCCCGCAATGCTCGCCCGCCTCGACGAACTCACCGGACGGGCGGCCCCGCCCGCGGACATCCTGGCGGAGATGGCCGTATGGCCACCGACGCCCTGGTGCGCGGGGAGCTGCCCGAATACTGGGAATGGTGGGACGCGAGCGGCGTTGATGTGATGGCGAGATCACAGGATTGTTGGGCACAAACTTCCTGCGTATCTTCCGCGATGTGGTCGGGTAGCGTGTCCACCTCAATCGCAGTAGGTCATCGGCGGAGAGACCCCTCATGATCACGTGCCCGCGGTGTGGAAAAGAAAATCCGCCCGAGGCGCAGTTCTGCATGCGCTGCGGGACGGCCCTCTTTCGGGCGTGCCCCAATTGCAAGACCAACAACCCCCTGGACGCACAGTTCTGCCTGCGGTGCGGAACGCCGCTGGGGGAGGCAGTCCAGGTTGAGCGACGGGTGCTGAGCGTCCTGTTTGCGGATCTGGTCGCCTCCACCCCGCTGGCCGCGCGCCTCGATCCGGAAGAGACACGGGTGATTCAGGGCGAGTACTTTGGCGCGATGCGGGAGGAAGTCGTGCGCCACGGCGGCGTCGTGGAGAAGTTCATCGGCGACGCCGTAATGTCGGTGTTCGGTCTCCCCGTCGCGCACGAGGACGACCCCGAGCGGGCGGTCCGGGCGGCCGTGGCGATGCAGGGGCGGATGCCGGCGCTCAATGCGCGCCTGCACGCCGACCTGCACATCCGCATCGGCATCAGCACCGGCGAAGTGATCGCCGATCCCCGCGCTGTCGCCGCGGGCGAGTTCATGGTCACCGGTGACGTGGTGAACCTGGCTGCCCGGTTTCAGCAACAGGCGCCTCCCGACGGTATCGTTGTCGATGAACGGACGCGCGGGACGACCCGCCACCGCGTGGACTACCGGCCGCTCCCTCCGGCCGGCGACGGTGATTTCGAAGGCCGGCCCCGCTGGCAGGTCGCGGGCCTGGCGGAGGCCTCGGCATCCGGACGGCGGCTGCGCGCGTCGCTCGTTGGACGTGAGGATGAGTTGCGGTTCCTGCTGGCGCTGTACCGGCGCGTGGTCGAAGGCCGGAAGCCGCATCTGGCGACGATCCTCGGGGCGGCGGGCGTCGGAAAGACCCGCCTGGTGGATGATGTGCTCGAACGCCTTTGGGAGGGCCAGTCGCCCCCTCAGGTGCTGCGCGGCCGGTGTCCCGCCTACGGGGAGGGCCTGACGTACCGGCCGCTCGCCGAGATGCTGAGGGACGAGTGCGGCATCAAGGATAGTGATCCCTCGGACGTGATGAGCGAGAAACTTCGGGCGCAGATCTCAGCCGTCTGTGAGCCGGCACTCGGCGCCCTCGAAAGCGAGCGCATCGTTGCTGACCTGGCGCCCCTGCTCGGGGTGACGATCCCGGCGCGATCCTCCAGCGGCGCGCACGACCGCCGGTCGGCCGCCGATGCCCTGCTGCTGTCGCTGCACGCGTTCCTCATGGCCAAGGCTCAGCGCGGGCCACTGCTTCTCGCGTTCGAGGATCTGCACTGGGCCGAGGAGAGCCTCCTCGAACTGCTGACGCACCTGGCGATGCGCGGTGGCGATGGTCCGATCCTCATCCTCTGTCTGGCGCGGCCGGAGATGCTCGAGCAGCACCCCGATTGGGGGGCCGGTATCCGGAACTACACGGCTGTCTCCCTGGCGCCGCTCGACCACGGGATCAGCCGCCGGCTGATCGCCGAGTTGCTGAAGCATCGGGCCGCGCCGGCCAACATCTACGACGTCATCCTCGCCAAGGCGGAGGGCAATCCGTTTTTCATTCAGGAGATCCTCCACATGCTGGTCGAGACGGGAGCGCTGGCGAGCGAGGGAGACGGGTGGCGCTGGACGGCGCCTCCACTGGAGATCCGCATCCCGGACACGATTCACGGCATTCTGGCCTCACGGCTCGACCTGCTGTCCGCGCTGGAAAAACGCGCCATTCAGGACGCGTCGATCGCGGGCCGCGTGTTCTGGCTCGGCTCGCTCGTCGCCACAAGCGAGTTGACCGCGGCCGAGGCGGCGGCCGCCCTGCGCAGGTTGCAGGAGCGGGACCTGGTGGAAGAACGGGCGACATCGTCGGTGGCCGAGGAGCGCGAGTTTGCGTTCACGCATGCGCTCATCCGCGAGGTGGCGTATGCGAGCGTCCCCAAGGCCGCGAGGAGCGAACGGCACATCCGCTTCGCCGACTGGCTCTCCCGCACGGTCGGCGGGAGGGAAGGCGAGTTTCTTGCGGCGCTCGCGGCCCATCGGGAGCATGCCTGGCGATACAGGGTCGAGACAGGCGACCGGGCGCCCGTGCTCGCCCGATCGGCGATCGCGGCGCTGCGCCAGGCCGGAGCGCGGGCGGCTGCGCTGAGGACCTTTCCCGAGGCGCGCCGCATGTTCGACCGTTCGCTCTCGATCGTGAAGAACGCTGGACTCGTTGACGATACCGCGCTGCTCCTGGAGGTGTTGACAGAGCGGACCGAGGTCGTGAAGTGGATGTCCCTCCCCGACCTGATCTTCAAGGATACGGACACGGTGCTCCGGCTCGCGCCGACGATCGGGAGGGACGATCTGCTGGCCCGGGCCTGGCTGAACCGCGCCATCGCCGAGTGGGATCGCGCCCGGCTTCAGCCGGCCGAAGAGGCCCTGCATCGAGCCTTGGAGTTGTTCGGAAAGTTGAACGACCGGCACGGTCAGGCCGAAGCGTTGGAGGTCCTGGCGTCGATTACCGACGAACTCCGGGGGAAGCTCTCCCGCGCGCAGGACGCGTACATGCAGGCCCAAGACCTCTACCGCGAGTTGGGCGATGGCCAGGGGATGGCCCGCACGATGGCGTGGCGCGGTCACTCGCTGCTGAATAGCGGCAACCTGACCGAAGCGAGAGCCTTGTTCACGCTCGCAGCCCAGACGGCCAAAACGCACCACGAGCGGATCAGCGAGGCCTCGAGCGTGCTCGGTCTCGCTAAACTGGCGCACCTGGCCGGCGACTCCGAGGAGGCCGTCCGCCTGTATCATGAGGCAATCGCCCTTCGTCAGGCGCTCGGCGACCCGATGATGGAGGCCAATGTGCGCCGCAATCTCGGGATGCATCACCTGCGATGGGGCAGGCTGGACGAGGCGGAACAGGAATTTCAGACGGCACGGGCCCTGCGCTGGGAGCACGGCGCGAAGTTCGAGAACACCATGCTCCTCCGCGGGCTCGCGGAGGTCTCCCTGGCCCGCGGCGACGTGCTCGCCGCGGCAGAGTACGCTGAGCAGGCCCTGGCCGGCCTGGCCGATCAGGACGAAATCAGCAGGGAGACCGTGGCGGCAACGCTGGGCAAGGTCCGCGCCGCGCAGGGCAGGGCCGACGACGCCGAAGCCCTGTTCCGTGAGAGCATCGAGATTCTGGAGCGCAAGGAATACCGGATCGATCTGGCAACCACGCTTCTCAAGTACGGGGAAGCGCTGCTGCTGCTCAATCAGCCCGAGCGGGCGCGCCCGGTCTTGGCGCGCGCCCGCGACCTCTTTGCCGGGATCGGCGCCGCACACCTGGTGCGCGAGACCGAGGCCCGTCTGGCCTCCGCTGGCGGCGTCGCCCAGCCTGCGGTATAATCCGGGGAAGACTGGCGGGCGGCTGCGCCCGCCGATCTGCTGTTTGCGAGGCGCACATGCTGAACTGGCTGCGCCGTCCGAAGTACACGTCGATCCAGCGCCGCGATATCCCCGCCGGCCTGTGGGCGAAATGCGCCCGCTGCGCGGCGGTCATCTACCACCGGGAGCTCGAGCGCAACCTTCGCGTCTGCCCAAAGTGCGGGCTCCACAACCGCCTGTCGGCGGAGGAGCGGCTGGCCATCACGCTCGACGAGAACTCCTTTGTCGAACTGGACGCGACGCTGACCTCGGGTGATCCGCTTCGCTTCGACGGGTACCGTGAGAAGCTCGCCGAGGCCAGGGCCAAGACCGGAAACGCCGATGCCGCGATCATCGGGACCGGGGCGATCGAGGGATATCGCACCGCGGTCGGGGCGCTGGACTTTCCGTTCATGGGCGGATCGATGGGCTCGGTCGTGGGCGAGAAGGTCACACGGATCGCCGAGCGCGCCGTGGCGACGCGTCTGCCGCTCGTCATCTTCTCGGCGTCCGGCGGCGCGCGGATGCAGGAAGGCGCGCTGTCGCTGATGCAGCTGGCAAAGACGAGCGCCGGCATCGCGCGACTCCACGACGCGCGGCTGCCGTACCTGTCGGTGATGTGCGACCCCACCACGGGCGGGGTCACGGCGAGCTTTGCGTTCTTAGGCGACGTGATCCTGGCGGAGCCCGGCGCGCTGATCGGCTTTGCGGGACGGCGCGTCATCGAGCAGACGATCCGGCGCACGCTTCCCGAGAATTTTCAAACCGCCGAGTTCTGCCTGGAGCACGGGTTGATCGACATGGTCGTCCCGCGCGCCCAGTTGCGACCGACGCTGGCCCGATTGCTGCGCTTCTTCGGCGCACCCCACGTGACGCCGGCGCCTCCGGCGTCGGACGAAGCGCACGCCGACGCGGCACCCGCGCCTGTTGGGGCCTCGGACTCCGAGGCGTCCACGGACCCGTAGTCATGGGAACCGTGCTCCCCGAATATGATCGAGAAGCCGAGGCGAGAGCCGTCGCACTCGAGGCCGAGCTGGCCGGGGTTGTGCGCGACCTGGATGGGCTGCGGCGCCGGGGAGAGAAAGACCCGCATGACGGCGGCGGGGTGCGGCGCACGCTCGAGGCCCGCGCCGACCGGCTGCGCCGGACGCTGGCGGACACCCGCACGGCGTGGCAGGCCGTGGCCCTGGCACGGCACCTGCAGCGTCCAAAGGCTCAGGAGTTTGTCGGCGCCCTGCTGACCGATTTCACCGAGCTCCACGGCGATCGCGCGTTCCGCGACGACCCGGCGTTGATGGCCGGATTGGGATGGTTCGATGGGCGGCCTGTGGCCGCGATCGCGCCGTATAAGGGCAAGGACACGCGCGAGAACATCGCCCATAACTTCGGCATGCCCTATCCCGAAGGCTACCGCAAAGCGTTGCGCGTCATGAAGCTCGCCGAAAAGTTCGGCTACCCCATCATCAGCATCATCGACACACCCGCAGCCTATCCCGGGGACGCCGCCGAGGAGCGCGGACAGGCCGAGGCGATTGCCCGGAACATCGAGGAGATGACGCGCCTGCGCGTACCCGTCCTGGTCGTCATCACCGGCGAGGGCGGCAGCGGCGGGGCGCTGGCCATCGCGGTCGGCGACGCGGTCTTGATGCTCGAGAATGCCATCTACACCGTGATTCCACCGGAAGGCTGCGCGGCCATCCTGTGGCACGACGCGCTGCGGGCCCGCGAGGCCGCAGCGGCGCTCCGCCTCACAGCAATGGATCTGGTCACGCTGGGCGTCATCGACGAAGTCATTCCGGAGCCGCGCGGGGGGGCGCATCTCGACGCCGAGGCCACCGTTGGCGCCGTGCGGGAGACCCTGCGCCGGCATCTGACGGCGCTGGATGCATTGCCCGTCGATGCGCTCCTGGAACGCCGCTACGCCAAATACCGGCGCATGGGATACTACGAGGAACAGGCATGACCGATCGCATCGACTTTGATCAGGTCCGCGAGGTTGTGCGCATCGCCGCCGAGTCGGACGTCACCGAGCTCGAGATTGAGACGCCCAGCTTGAAGGTCCGCGTCCGCAAAGCGAGTGGCGGTCCCGTCCACGTCCAGATCCCCCCGTCAGGGGCCCATGACAATCCCACGCACGCATCGCCCTCGAGCGCGCCGGCCGCCACGACCGCCAACGAGGACCACCTGGTGCCTGCGGTCGCGCCGATGGTCGGCACGTTTTACCGCGCGGCATCGCCAGATGCCGCGCCGTTCGTCAAAGAGGGTGACCTCGTTGACGAAGGTCAAGTGATCTGCATCATCGAAGCGATGAAACTGTTCAACGAAATTCAGGCCGAGGTGCCCGGCCGGATTGCCAAAGTGCTCGTCGAGAACGCCGCGCCCGTCGAATTCGGGCAGCCGCTCTTCCTCCTGGATACCTCCGCCGCGCGGAGTTAAGCCGTGTTCCGCAAGATGCTGGTTGCCAACCGCGGGGAAATCGCCGTCCGCGTGATCCAGGCGTGCCAGGAGATGGGCATCCGCACCGTGGCCGTCTACTCGGAGGCCGATCGGTCTTCGCTGCACGTCAGGCTGGCCGATGAAGCCTTCTGCATCGGCCCCGCCGCCCCGGCCACCTCCTACCTGAACATCCCAAACATCATGAGCACCGCCGAGCTCCTTGGTGTCGATGCGATCCATCCGGGATACGGCTTTCTCGCGGAGAACGCGCACTTCGCCGAGATCGTGGCCGACTGCAAGATCGCGTTCGTCGGCCCCCCGCCGCGGGCCATCGAGGCCATGGGGAACAAATCGGCCGCGCGCGACCGGATGCAGAAGGCCGGCGTCCCGGTGATCCCGGGCAGCAACGGAGCGGTCACCGGCGAGCGCGATGCGCGTGAGATCGCGCGAATCGTGGGCTTCCCGCTCATCATCAAGGCGGCGGCCGGAGGCGGTGGGCGCGGTATGCGCGTCGTGCACACGCCCCAGGACCTGGACGTGGCGCTGCAGACCGCGCGCGGCGAGTCGGAAGCCGCCTTCGGCGACGGTCAAGTCTACATCGAGAAGTACATCACCGAACCCCGCCACGTCGAGGTCCAGATACTCGCGGACCGCCACGGGAGCATCGTGCACCTGGGCGCCCGCGACTGCTCCATTCAACGCCGCCACCAGAAATTGATCGAGGAATCGCCGCCGCCCCGGCTGCGCGAGCGCACGCTGGCCGGGCTCACGCGCGCCGCGGTCCGCGCCGCCCACACGATCGGCTACGTGAACGCCGGGACCGTTGAATTCCTGGTGGACGCCCACGAGAACTTCTACTTCATGGAGATGAACACGCGCATCCAGGTCGAACATCCGGTGACCGAGATGGTGACCGGGCTCGATCTGGTCAAAGAACAGATCCGCATCGCCGCGGGCGAGCGGCTGCCGTTCGGGCAGCGGGATGTCGAACTGCGCGGGCACGCCCTCGAATGCCGCATCAATGCCGAAGATCCCCGGCACGACTTCCGGCCTTCACCCGGCGTGATCACGGCCTTCCATGCACCGGGCGGTCCGGGCGTGCGCGTCGACACCCACTGCTACACAGGGTATACGATCCCCCCGCACTACGACTCGCTCATCGCCAAGCTCATCACATGGGGGCGCGACCGTAGCGAAGCCATCGCACGGATGCGCCGTGCGCTGGGCGAGTTCGAGATCGGTGGGATTCGCACGACGATCCCCTTCCATCTCCGCGTCGTGGACAATGCCTTCTTCCGGCGCGGCGAAGTCTACACGAATTTCGTGCAGCGGCGCATCGACCCCGAGACACCCTAGGCGCGGTCCCGCTCGATCGCCACGGCCGCCGCACCGACCGCGCCGACATCGTCCCCCAGCGCCGCCGGCACGATCCGCACGGCCGCCGCCGGACGTTTGAACGCCTCCTCGAGGACGATGCGCCGTACGGGCGCGAAGAGCAGGTCGCCGGCCTTGGCGACGCCGCCGCCGATGATGACCATCGCGGGGTTCAAGAGATTGACCAGATTCGCGACGCCGATCCCCACATAGCGGGCCGCGCGGGCGAAGAGCTCCCTGGCCAGCGGATCGTCCTCACGCGCCGCGCGTGCCACCTCGGCGGCGGTCAGCGCCTCTGGCGCAAGCGTGGAGAGCGTGGTGGACCGCCCCGCCGCGACGGCGGCCCGGGCATCGCGGGCGATCGACGTGCCCGACGCCAGAGCCTCCAGACATCCCATTCGTCCGCAGGGGCACCGCGGACCGGCGGGGTCGATAACCATGTGGCCGACTTCGCCTGCCGTCCCCGAGACCCCCCGGTAGATCCGGCCGTTGAAGATCAAGCCGCCGCCGATGCCCGTGCTGATCGTCATGTAAATGAGATCGTCAATCCCGCGACCCGCGCCGGCCCACCGCTCGCCCATGGCCGCGGCGTTGGCATCGTTCTCGACGCACGTCGTGACGCCCAGGCGCGAGGTGAGCATCGCCGCCAGCGGCACATCGTGCCACCCAGGGAGGTTCGGTACCTCGAACACCACACCGGATGTGGGGTCGGCCGGGCCCGGCGCGCCGACACCGACGCTGCGGATCGCACCGGCATCGACGCCCGCGTCCCCCAGGACCCGCCGGACCGTGCCGGCGATGGTCTCGATGACGGCGTCGGGGCCACTCTGGGGCGTCTTCTCCCGGACGCGCCCGGCGACCCTGCCGTGGACATCCACCAGGGCGGTCAGGATCTTCGTGCCTCCCAGATCCACCCCGACGACGTAGTCCGCCATGCCAGCCCACCTCCGTCTGGAGTCGCGCGTCCCGGCCGCGCGGTGTCCGCACCCACTTTCAAGACACTCCGGAGGAGGCCCTGCGGGGAGGCCAGAAGTACTGTGCGCCACCTAGGGGGTGCCTTACATGCCTGATATCGTGTCGACGTTGACCTACGGCGTCGCCATCGTCATTGCGGTTATCATTCTCTTCAACGCGGCGGTCAAGATCGTCCGAGATTACCAGCGGCTCGTCGTGTTCCGGCTCGGGCGGAGCCAGGGACAGCGGGGACCTGGGATCGTCTGGCTGTGGCCGGTCATCGACCGGGCCGTGTGGGTCGATCTCCGTGAAGTGTTCTTAGAGATCCCGTCCCAGACGTGTATCACGCGCGACAACGCGCCGATCAACATCGACTTCCTCATTTACTGGAAGGTCGTCGATCCCGAACATACGGTTATCGCGGTCGGGGACTTCGCGGGCGCCGCGCGGGGCATTGCGACCACGACGCTGCGCGCGGTCATCGGCGACATCGTCCTCGACGACGTGCTCGCCCGCCGCGAGCAGATCAACAGCGTGCTCCGCGCAAAGCTCGACGAGGTCACAGAGCGGTGGGGCGTCAAGGTCACCACCGTCGAAATCCGCGAGATCCTGCCGCCCAAGGACGTGCAGGAGGCGATGACGCGGCAGATGTCGGCCGAGCGCACGCGCCGCGCGGTGGTCACCGAGGCCGACGGCAAGAAGCAGGCCACGATCACCGTCGCCGAAGGCGACAAGCAGTCGGCCATCCTCCGGGCCGAAGGCGACCGGCAGGCGGCCGTCTTGCGGGCCGAGGGTTTCTCGCTGGCCCTCGACAGGATCTTCAGCGTGGCCAAGACGGTGGACAGCAAGACGATGGCGCTGCAGTATCTGGAGACGCTCAAGGCCCTGGGCGCCAGCCCCGCGACGAAGTTCATCTTCCCGCTCGAGTTTACGAAGCTCCTCGGGCCGCTGGGTGACATGACCTCACAGGCGCTCGGCGGCGGCGATCGCGGAGGCTCGAAGGGCTAGGGAAGGCGACCGCTTGAGCGCAGGTGCCGCACGCCGCTGACGCGGGCAGGGCGCCGGGCCGTCAATCCGGCGTGCCGGGCTGGAGCCAGCGGATCAGCGATGCCGTCATGTCGGCCGCTGCCCTGGCGGCGCTGGCAATCTTCCGCGTGGTCGACAGCACACTCGATATCCGTATTTACGGCCACGAGTATCTGGCCGCGGCCCGCCGCAGCGGTCGGCGGCTGCTCTTCGTCGTCTGGCACGGGAAAGGCCTGATCCCCGTCCTCTTCTTTCAGGGGGCGCCGCTGGTGATCTACACGAGCCAGCCGCGCGACGGCCGGGTCGGCGGTCTGTCGAAGCAGGTGCGGCGATTCACCCTCGCCTCGCTGCGGCACATGGGCTACCAGGTGCTCGACGCCGCGACCTTTGCGAGCGAGTCGCGCGGAGTGATTCGGTTTCTCCACATGCTGGAAACGGGTGCGGGCGGTATCATCGCGGCCGACGGGCCGGCCGGGCCGTCCTATCGCGCCAAGCCCGGCGCCGCGTTCGTCGCGAAACGCGCCGGCGTGTCGCTCATTCCCGTCGGCGCGGCAATGCGGCGGACGATCATCCTGGACTCGTGGGACCACTTTGAGATCCCGCTGCCGTTCTCGGCGGCGGTGCTGGCCATCGGGGAGGTGATTTCGGTCCCCGAGGAGGCCACGGAGCCCGAGCTGACCGCCCTTTCCCGTCAATTGGAGACGACGCTGAATGACCTGACGGCCCGGGCC